>NZ_JAOQJO010000016.1:0-106617 GCF_025567015.1 Waltera acetigignens
AAACGCAGCGCAAACGAAAGGGCAGTTTTCTATAACGTAAGACTGCTTTTTCGTTTACGCCGCTATTGATTGTAGCCTAAAGAATTTGATAAGCTCCTCTAAGAGATTATGTTTCAATTTTCTTCTATGTATTTCACTACTCTATCTATATTTCCTCTTTCATATTCATCATGTGTTAATTTGAAACACTCATCTTTACTAACACTGCTGTAGTCTATATACCTAGCAATATCTTCTGGAATTAAAAACAAGTTTACTCCTTCTCGTTTCAGCGATTGTAAATCTCCGTGATTGACATCAACAATTACTTCCGCTTCCCAATTTTTTGCTTTAATTACAGACTGTAAATTTTCTTTTAATACAGTACTTCTCTTTTTTTTAAAAATATTAAAATGTCCATCATGTCCAACCTGTGAATTTCTCCCATTAGTTACATAGGGTACAATGGCTATTTTTTTTATCATTAACTTGTCCTCCTTTTCCACTTCTTATAACTTCCGATTTGTTAAGCTATCTATATAATATACAATATCATCTCTCTCTGATTATTACAATACCGACCGCCCTCGTTAGTTTTCAGGTCTAACGAAAGTGGTCGGTACATAAAAAAAGCATTATTATTTTATTCCACTGCTTCCATAAAGTAAATTCGGGAGGAAAAATCCGGGAACAGTCGGGTGTCGGAATTATATCCGGTACCGGCGAAAGCGGGTTTCAGGGCAATACCCGCACGCATCAGGGTATCTCCGTAAGCAGTCAGGTCTTCTTTTTCGCCATCCATATTCACGAATCGCGAAAGAATCTCCTGCAATGCAGATCCCTGCTTGATATGAACCGGAGAAACGGTGTTCACAAGGTCTCCGAAGTCTTTCAGATTGTATTTGATATTCCTGCCGTAGAAATGATATTTCACATCCGGAAGTAATCCCACCGGGCGATACCAGTCATGGGATTGGTTCGGAACTGCCAGGCGCCGGAAGAACAGCCCCACTGCTCTTCTGCCATCCGGGGACACGCAGGTCCAGGATAAGGTTTCCGAGTCAGAAGCTTCGTTTTCTGTTCCACGGTAAAAGGTTCCAAACTGGAAAACATCCCGCCATTTTTTATAAAGTGCAATCTGCTCCCGGATTGCGTTGAGGTCACTTCCGGACAGATCCTTTAAATTACATTCATATCCTAAGACACCGAAGGAAGCCACCTGAAAACGGGTCTCAAGGGGCGTGATCCTTAAGGTCTGATGATTTGGACAGGATGACACATGTGCTGTAAATACCGATAAGGGATATCCATAGCTGTAACTGTTCTGAATGCCGGTACGGCACAGTGCGTCAGTATTATCGCTCGCCCAGATCTGCGGGAAATAACTTAATATTCCCAGATCAAAACGATTTCCACCTGCACTGCAGCCTTCAAACAGAATCTCAGGGAAACGTGCGGTCAGTTCATCCATAATGTGATACAGTCCCAGTACATAACGATGTGCCGTCTCTCCCTGTTTCACAGCCGGCAGATAAGGGGAATAAATATCACTGAAAATACGGTTCATATCCCACTTCACATAACGGATGTCTCCGGAGGAAAATACCTTCGTCATGGAATCTATTACATATTGCTGTACTTCGGGATTGCACAGATCCAAAAGGCGCTGATTGCGCCCCTCAGAGTGGGGATGTCCCGGAATCGTCATTGCCCAGTCGGGATGTTCTTGATAGAGACGGCTGTTCTCACTGATCATCTCCGGCTCTACCCAGAGACCGAAATCCACCCCAAGGGCTTTGATTTTTTTACTGAGGGAAGCAATTCCTCCGGGCAGCTTCTTCGGATCCGGTTCCCAGTCTCCCAGGGAGGAAGTATCGTCATTCCGGCCGGAAAACCATCCGTCATCCATGACGAACAGTTCGATGCCGACATCTGCGCCTGCTTTTGCAAGCTGCATCAGCTTTCTCTCATCAATCTTAAAATAACAGGCTTCCCAACTGTTTAACAGAACCGGACGGGGGCTTTTCTTCCAGGCACCCCGCACAATATGCTCTCTGATAAAGGAATGTAACTGTCGGCTGAGTCCGCCATACCCCTTCGAAGAATAGCTTAAAACAGCCTCCGGTGTATCAAAGTGCGCTTCCAAAGTCAGTTCCCAGGAAAAGCTTCTGGGATTTATACCGCTTACAAAACGTAATTTCCCATAAGAGTCTTTCTCAAGGGCTTCATAATGATTTCCACTGTAGATCAGATTGCAACCGATACAGGAGCCAAAAGTCTCACAGGTGTTCTTATGACCCAGGATCATAAAAGGATTCGAGCGGTTCGAAGAGGTTCCTGTATAAGAGGCATTTACAAATTTGCCGGAACGTAAGGAAATCTGTTCTCTGTGCATCTCTCTTGCCCAGGCACCGCTGAAATGAGTGATCACGGAATAATCCTCTGTCAGATCTAACTGTGCACTGAGACATCGATCCAATGTGACAGTTGCGTCACTATGGTTGATCAGCCGTGCACTCCTGGTAATGACATCACATTCTTCGAATACGGTATAAAACAGCTGCAACTCCAAACGATTCGTAACATCCTGCAAAACAATCTGAAGGCATTCCGCGGAATCCGTTTCCGTTTCAGAATAACTGTGAGGGAGTCCGGAATCCTGCAGGCACTGTTCTCTTTCCTTTAAAGTAATAACTTTATAGGAATCAAAAGTAAAGTCAGAGGTGACACTTCCGTCAGCAAATCTTACTTCCAGAAAAGGTTCTCTAATATCTCCCTTTCCCAACGTACCAACCTCCAGGCAGATATCTTCCATGGAGATCTGCGGATGTTCCCTGTCGTAGGTACATGTGTTTCCCGGAGTGAAAGCTCTCTGTATGATAAGAGGCACGCAGGAGGCGGAATCCTGTGCATCTACAGTGATCCGTTCTCCGTAATACAGATGTTCTAAATGTCCGGTCTCCATGACACGCATTCCGTAGGTTGTGTGGGCTGTCTGTAAAAAGAACCATGGTCTTGTATCGGAATCTTTTACCGTCTGAATCATGCTTTAAACCTCCTGAATTTCTTTTAACCGCTCCTCGGTCAGTTTATATTTTTTATGAAAGAAAATGACACCGATGACAAGGAGCAGAATCGGGAACAGTGTCATTGTCATACGAAGTCCCACCACAGAGCTTCCGGAAGCTCCTGCAGTTGACACTGCATCGCTGGTATCTGAGCTTAAGTTACAGAGGTTCAGGCACAGAGAAGCCACTAACGCAGCAACACCGGAAGCCAGTTTTACCACGAAGGTCTGCATGGAGAAAATGACACTCTCGTCTCTGCGATGATTTTTCCATTGACCGTAATCTACGGTATTGGCCAAAAATACGGTAGTCAGTACTGTCAGCATACCATTGGCGGCAAAGATCAGGAAGCCTGGAATAAACAGTAAAAATACATTACTCATATTTGTAAAGCACAAAAGCAGCAATACGGCATATCCCGCGATTGCCATCAGGAAGCTGACATAGAAAATACGGATGGTACTCATAAACTTACGAAATAACGGGAACAGAAGCATCATGGCGAGAATCTGTACCGCTCCACCGAAGGTGTTGAACAGGGTATAGGAATTATACCAGGTATCTCCGCCAAAATCGTATTTGAAGAAATAAATTACCAGATTGGAGGTGGTATAGACCGCGCAGTTGATCAGTACAATGGTAATTACCACTGCCATAGCCTGATCGTTCTGAATTAACGCCTTGAACATCTGCCCGATGGAAGGAGCATCCACATCTACTGTAGATTTTTCTTTGATATTAATGCAGGTAACGGCGATAAATATCACGAACAGCACGGCAATGATCAGGGTGAACCGGGAAAATCCTACCCTCTCTTCTCCTCCGCTCAGGGCATTGACACAAAGCATGGTGATCACGGTGATGATGGCAGAGCCGACACCGGCACAGGAACGTCCCAGCGTAGACAATCCTTCACGTTCTTTTCCGCTGTGAGTAAATGCCGGTATCATGGACCAGAAGGGAATATCCATCATGGTATAGGTCACACCCCAGAGAATGTAAGTGACTGCCGCATAAGCTACCAGTCCATTGCCATCCAGTGCAGGCGGTGCCGAGAACATCAGATACAGAACAATGGCATTGGTCACTGTGCCGATCATCAGCCAGGGGCGGAATTTCCCCCACCTGGTCCTGGTCTTTGCCACGATGATGCCCATGAAGGGATCGTTAAATGCATCGAACACTCTTGCAACCAGCAGAATGATACCCATGGCTACAGCGTTCACGCCTAAAATATCCTGATAATAATACAAAATATAGCTGGCGGACAGCATATACACCATATCCTTGCCGACCGCACCCAGTCCATAAGAAAACTTTTCTTTTCCACTTAAACTCATAATGTAACCCTGATCCTTTCTTATGAAATCCTTTGAAATCTAACTCTCAAATGAAACCATTAAATCATTAAATTTTAATCTGAAAAGGTATCCGTACTTCCCCTGCCGTCTGTGACTGCAACAGCAAAGCTCCCTGACCAGATCTTCCCGTACTCTTAACATAAGTTCCGCCCATGCCTCCCTGTAAAGCAATGGTGTCAGGTCCGATGATGGAGATGTCACCTTCCGCGATCAGACGAACCGGCTCCTGATAAAAGGGAAGCACATTTCCATGATCATCCACTGCACGGATCCGCACAAGTGCCACATCATAGCTGTGCTGTTCCGTCAGAATGGTATGATCCGCTTCTGCTTCCAGCCGGATTTCCCGAACCGGCTCTTTGGTGACGGATTTTACGACTTTGCCGTCTTTGATAGCGTCAAAACGGTATACGGTAGCCGTACCGCCCCAGTCACCGATGTACTTCGTATACAGCCTGGTCACCTCCGCAAAATCAATATGATACAGCAGTGCCAACTTTAAGGCGGTAGGATACAATCTCTTCGGAATATGGTTCAGACTGCCTCTGGCCACGATATTCATGGCATCCGCCATTTCTTTCGCATGTTTCGGACGGAACCGTTCGTTCTTCTCCAAAGTATCACCGATAAAGTCATCGATGAGAATGGGACCGTGCTTTAAATGCTTATAAGGGGACATTTCTGGCCGGTATTCCTTGATAAAACGGTCGTTTTTATACATTCTCACACTGTCGGCATTGGACAAAATATACAGGTTTCCGCGGTTGCAGCCGGGATGCTCTCCGATATCCATGGAGGAGGTGATCTGAAGCACGGGGATCTCATCCTGTTCACAGGCATAAACGGAAGCTGCGAGCTTCGGATTACGGAACATATCCATGACACCGTGATAACAGATCCGGTCACCGCTTCCGAAGTCCTTATGGGTATTGTAGTCGAACATACACCAGCCGAAGCTTCCGGCGATATCCTCCTGCTCCGCTACGGCATCCAGTACGTTGGCATGGCGGATCGCATGTTCACTGCGGCGTTCCTCATTATCGAAGGCTTTTGTGGGATACATGTGTCCGTTGTATTCGCTGATCAGGTAAGGCTTGTCGGTATCGGAAGTGACCTTTTTCTTTGGGTCACAGCCGGGAGTCTCGCCGTCGTGCAGAAAATCGTTATAAGTATAGACGTCCTCCAACAGATGACTTTTCTTAATAGCCCGGACACCGCCGGTAGGTCTCATGGGATCCAGCTTATGTGCCACGGCATTGGTCTTTTCGTAAAACGGATCATCATCCGGGGATTCATTGATCCGTACACCCCACAAAATAATCGAAGGATGATTGCGGTACTGACGGATCATGTCCTCTGCATTGACCACCGCCTGTGCTTTCCAGGTGTCATCTCCAATATGCTGCCAGCCGGGAAACTCTGTGAAGACCAGAAGTCCCAGTTCGTCGCACCGCTCCAGAAAATAATGACTCTGGGGATAATGGGAAGTCCGCACGGCATTCAGCCCCAGCTCTTTTTTTAACAGATCCGCATCCAGCTTCTGCATGCTCTCCGGCATGGCATAGCCTACATAAGGATAACTCTGATGGCGGTTCAGACCCCGGATCCGCAGTTTTTTGCCATTGAGGTAAAAGCCGTCTTTTTTAAAAACTGCATCCCTGATACCGAAGGTGACCTCTGCTTCGTCCAGAAGCTGTTCTCCCTGCCAGAGCTGGGTCTTTAACAGATAAAGATGAGGGTGTTCGGTATCCCACAAAAAAGGATGTGGAATCGTTCCCTGAATACGAAACGTGGTCTCAGCCGTAGTGCCTGTGGGGACATTCTGTTCGCAGAGAAACTGCCAGCCATTATCTGATGTTACATCTGATACCACACCCGACATTACAGCATCGCTCTTTAACATATAATATTGTCTGACATTAAGGTCTTTTGCAACTTCATAAAAAGTGATTTCAGAAGTTACCTGAGCCTCATCCGGTGTGATCAGCGTGTGTACGAAAATATCCTCAAGGGCAATCTGGTCTTTTACTTCGAGATATACATCCCGGTAGATGCCGCCGTAGGTCATATAATCGATCACGTAACCGAAGGGAGGCACATTTAAGTCTTCTCTGCTGTCCAGCCGGACACACAGCACATTGTCCTGTCCGTAGTTCGCATATGCCGACAGATCTACAGTAAAGGCGGTGTAGCCGCAATGGTGCTCTCCCACCTTACTGCCGTTGAGATAGACGGTACTGTCATGACCGGCCCCTTCGAAGGTGAGCAGGATCCGCTTGCCCTGCCATTCGGTCGGAATATGCAGATGGCGTCTGTAGCCGCTGACCATCTGGTAGAGAGATTCGTCAAAATAGTGAAACGGGGTCTCCTTACAGGTATGAGGAATTCGGACGGGCTGCAGGGTCTCTTCCGGGTATTCTGTTGCAGTCATCCCCTCCTGAAAGTTCTCGTTAAAAAGCCAGTCTTCGCTTAAATAGATCTTCTGATTCATGGTTCGTTCCTCTTTCTTTGGGATATTATGGATTAATTCTGGATTATTCCATTGCCTCATTCTGATCTCTGTACGATGCCATACATGAGGATTTCCACAACTTCCTTCAGGGCATCTGCATAAGTCAGCTGATTTCGAGAGAGAATATCTCTCTGGAAGAACTGCTCAATGGAAGCTTCTAACATCATTTTCACCAGACAGATGGGAACCGGGCGGATGCTGCCCTCAGCCATGCCCATCTCGATCAGCTGGATTGTAGGCTCCCAGCCAGTGGAAAGTCTGAGTTCTACCTTCTGGTAGATCTTCGGGTATTTGTCCCGGAGGGAATATAATTTTCGAAGATCGATATTCTGATAACCTTCCGGCAGCACTCCCAGGATGCGGTGCAGTTTTTCCACTACACTGAGGGAAGGATCGGTCAGGATCATCTGCTCGCTTTCCTTGATGGAGTCAAAGATATAATCTACCATGGCAAGAAATAGTGCTTCTTTATCATCGTACACGGTATAGATGGTTTTCTTGCTGATCGAGAGTTCCTTCGCCAGATCATCCATTGTGAATTTCAGCCCTTTTTGATCGAAGACACGCAGGGTGGCGTCGAGAATATTTTTTTGCAGACCTTCTGTGGTATTCATCGCTTCTATTCCTCCGTTCGGTAAGATTGTAATTGCAGTATGGAAACTGAAAAGTAAATTGTGGTTTCCTATAAAAACAGGGTAGCATTTTTGAAAAAAAGATTCAAGAAACGTTTTTGCCAAAAAGAGTTTCCGAGAATTGTGAAATATAACAAAAAACCAGCCAACAAAACGGTTGACTGGTGAATGACAGAGTCTATAAATAGTTTTTCATGATGCATTCTTTTTCCGGAGAACATTTTTTCCATGGGATTTTAAAATACAAGAGAGGGATGCAAAGATTTTATAGATAGAGGTTTGTCATGATAAAGTATGATCCGTTATGGGATACCTTGAAAAAAAGGGGGATCAGCCAGTATTCTCTGATCAAAGATTATGGAATTGATAAAGCGCAGCTGCAACGCCTGCGCAGCAATATGGTAGTAAAAACAATGATTTTAAACCGGCTCTGTACGATCCTGGACTGCCGGATCGAGGACATCATGGTATATGTGCCGGATGCAAAAGAAACCGAACAAAAACAGTAAGAGGTATCAGAAAAAAAGTCTGATACCTCTTTTGTTTAATTTTATTATCTCTTGAATTGTTCTGCTAGCGTGGGATGAGATTTTTTGCGGGTGATCTCCACCAATCCTAAAGGCGTCATATCCACGATGCGGGGATGCTGGGGATCCCCTGCGGTCAGATTCTTTAATGTCTCCAGTAACTCCTTCTGCCGTTCCTTTTCCGCCATATTGATGAAGTCCACAATGATGATACCGGACAGATTCCGCAGGCGCAGCTGTCTGGCTACTTCTTCGGCAGCCTCCAGGTTTACCTGATAATAGGTGTCCTCTCCTGCTTTTTTCGCTTCGTTTTTACCGGAATTGACATCGATCACCGTCATGGCCTCCGTAGGCTCGATGACGAGATACCCTCCGCATTTTAACCAGACTCTCGTATCCAGTGCTTCCTCCATGCCGCGCTCCAGAGAATACAGCAGGCGTAAAGAGATCGCTGGATCATCGTAGAACCGAATGGACTTTTGTTTTAACAAAGGGTGATCTCCTTCCGACAGCTGACGATAGATCTGAGGATCATCGGTAAGGATCTCAGAATATTCCGAAGGATCCGCCATCTGCTCCAGAACCTCGTAAACGGCCTCAGAAGGCTTCAAAAGGCAGGTGAAGTACACTTTATGGTCTGCCTGTTCCAAAAGGCTCTGAAGGGCTTCAGAAGCGTTCTCAGGGGTGCTCCCGTTTTTACAAAGCAGCTGCTTCATCCGGGCAGGATCCGCAGTGGCGGAGGCACGCTTTGTCTTCTGGGCATCTCTGGTGACCATGACTACCAGCTCGTCTCCAGCTTTCAAGGTACCGTCTGCCTTACGATTGGTCAGATACGCCGCACCTGCTTCCCGCAGGGGTAGAAAGCACAATTCTCCGGGCAGGATCTCCACGAAGCAGGCATCAATATTTTTTGCCACATTCTGTATTTTCCCCAGATAGATGCCACCGATCTTACTGGCATCTGACCGCAGTACGCGTATAGCAGCCACGCCCCGGGCATTGACAAGCAGAGCTGCCCTGCGTTCCCGCAGACAGGTGAAGATCAGTTTTCCCTCCGTGCAATCCGTGGATTTACGGATCTGATTTACTTCTTTTTCTCTGGCCGGTCGTCCGCCGGTGAGACTGCGGCTCATTCCGTGTCACCGGAAGCTGCCCTGTAAGCTTCCTCACTGTCGAAACCTATGGCATCCAGGGGGAGAAGGGCGTCTGTTTCGTTTCTCAGATAGGTCTCTTCTCTGTTGACCAGAAGGGCATTTTCCTGCAGGGTCTCACCATTTTCGGAAAATAATGCTTCAATGACCTGAATGGGTTTGATATTTCCGGCACTGGAGGCATCCACCAGCAGATAAAGCTTTTCGGACTCCACCACCTTCATCTCATAGATACCTTCTTTTAAATTGATCTCCCGGCTTCCCTTTTTTGTCTCTTTGGTAATGAGGATCTCATCTTTTGCAAGAAAACGATCCACCGCGGAGCCCAGATCAAAATGAGGCCCTCTGCCCTCCCGGAAAGCTACCGTATATCCGGCGGCAGCAACGCTGGCCATGGCATTGCCGGCCTTGTCCGGCAGAATTTTCACCGAAGTGATCTCGATTCCCGGTACGGAAGCGGCATTCAACCGCTGCTTTACATCCTCACAGGAGGTCAGGGAATGCACTTCCAGGTCCATATATTCTCCGTTGCTGGTCAGTCCCACACCCAAAGGTGCGGCAAAGGACATGATCTGATGCGGGCTGAAGCCCCCGGTATAAGCAACATCCAGCTCCGCTCTGCGGTTGGCTTTCTGGAAAAAGCGCATCACATCCAGATGTCCGATAAAACGAATGGGACCATATTTTCTAAACTTGATTCTTAATTTCATAATGTTTCTTCTTAACTCCGTAATCTATACTTCCGATGTCTGTTGTGGCAATCATCCTCTGGGCTCCACACAGATACCGCAGCCGAATCTGGCGGCACCGCAGCCCTGACATGCCTGTTTGCAGTTCGGTGAGATCGTCTCGTTTTTCGCTTTCTGCCATTCTCTCTCCAGAAAAGCTCTGGATACACCGCAGTCCAGGAAATCCCAGGGCAGGATCTCGTCCAGAGGCCGTTCTCTGTGGGAATAGAAATCCGGGTCCAGACCACAGGCTTCAAAAGCTTCCATCCAGACATCGTTGTGGAAATACTCACTCCAGGCATCGTAGAAGCAGCCCTTGTTATAGACATATAAAAGCACCTGGGACAATTTTCTGTCACCTCTGGCCAGAACACCTTCCAGAACGCTGACATCCGCTTCGTGCCAGTTGTATTTGATGCTCTTCTGGTTCAGCTGCTCGGAAATGGCCTTTCTGGTCAGATATGCCTTTTCCACGAACTCTTCCTTGGTACACTGGGGCGCCCACTGGAATGGCGTAAAGGGCTTCGGCACGAAGAAGGAGGTACTGGTAACAATCTGCACTCTGCCGTTGACACGTTTCTCCTTCGGCACCGTATCGAAGAAAGTGGCCGCAATTTTGTTGGAAAGCTCAGCGATTCCCCGGATATCCTCTTCGGTTTCCGTGGGATGTCCCAGCATGAAGTACAGTTTGACTCTGGTCCAGCCGCCTTCGAAGGCAAGGGCGGAACCCTGTAAGATCACTTCTTCAGTGAGTCCTTTATTGATGACATCCCGCAGTCTCTGGCTGCCGGCTTCCGGAGCAAAGGTCAGACTGGATTTCTTCACATCCTGTACTTTGCTCATGACATCCAGAGAAAAGGCATCGATACGTAAAGACGGCAGAGAGATATTGATATGTCTCTTATCACACTCTTCGATCAGAAAGTCAATCAGCTCCGGCAGCTTGCTGTAATCGCTGGAACTTAAGGAACTTAAGGAAATCTCCTCATGACCGGTGTTTCTCAACATTTCCATGGCGTACTTTTTCAGAACTTCCACATCCCTTTCTCTGACGGGACGATACAGCTGTCCTGCCTGACAGAAACGACAGCCGCGGATACAGCCTCTCTGAATCTCCAGAACGACTCTGTCCTGTGTGACTTTGATATAAGGAACTACCGGCTTCATAGGATAAAAGCTGTCGGTCATATCCGTTATCAGCTCTTTGCGGATCCTTGCGGGAATTCCCTCTTCCGTAGGTCGAAAGGAAGCAATGGTGCCATTTTCATGGTAAGTGGTCTCATAGAACCGGGGCACATACATTCCCGGCAGCTTTGCCGCCCGGCGTAAGAATTCTTCTCTGCCTGTCTTCTCCGTCCGGCATTTCTTATAGAGATCGATCAGCGGCCGGTACTGGGTCTCGCCTTCTCCGATATAGAAAATATCAAAGAAATCGGCAATGGGCTCAGGATTATAGGTGCAGGGACCGCCGCCGATAACGATGGGACAGTCCTCTCCACGTTCGGTGGCAAGCAACGGGATCCCCGCCAGATCCAGAACCTGCAGAATATTCGTATAACACATTTCGTACTGAATGGTGATTCCCAAAAAGTCGAAGTCTTTTATCGGATCCTGACTCTCCAGGGCAAACAGCGGAATGTTCTCCTTACGCATAATTTCATCCAGATCCACCCAGGGAGAATACACACGCTCACACCAGACATCATCCCAGGAATTGAGCATGCCATACAGGATCTGGATTCCCAGGTGGGACATACCGATCTCGTAGACATCCGGGAAGCACATACAGAAACGGACATCAATGCTGTCCCTGTCCTTCACTACGGCATTGACTTCGTTGCCGATGTAGCGGGCCGGTTTTTCGATCTTCATCAGAATATCATCATTTAACGCTAACTTTTCGTTCATATTTACCTCAGGTTATTGATTTTTACATATAATTTTTCATCTGCCGGACATCTCCGTCTGTGCAGGGAACATCGGAATAACGGGCTTTTTCATAGATTTCAGCCATTCCTTCCACATCCAGCGATTTTTCGGCATCTCTAGCAGTATAAAATGGCAGGCTCATCTTTGCAAGCCCGCTGGCATTTATTTTTTTCTGATACATCCGCCTTATCTTCTGGCCGGCATCTAAGAAAGCAAAAGAAAACCATTTCTGCTTCTGCTTTGCGGCAGTATTTTCCGGGGCAGCCTCCAGGTGTTCCCGCTTGTCCATGCTCTCCGGCTGTTCAGAAACAGTGCCGGGGAGGGAAAACTGCATTCTGTCCCTGAGAAATGTGATCAGCTTTCGAATTCCGCGGTACAGCAGAAATACGCAGACGATCAAAAGTGCGATCATGGCCACATATTCCAGAATGACCCATAAAATAAAAGGATCTTTCGCTTCCATGGGAGGCATATCGCCACCGCCTGCCTGCTGTTCCACCACTACCGCTTCTGTCCCGGAATCCATGGGGAGCAGTCCGAACAGGAAACGAAGAATCGCAGCCAGACCGTTTCGCAGTAACTGCAACAAGGGCTTTAACCAGGCAAACTGTGACACTGCCAGGAGCAGAAGCCCCGATAACAGCACGAAGGCTGCGGTGCTGTGGAGCCCGGAACGAAAGATCTCCTGAAACGGGATCTTGCCGGTACTCAGCCTGTTTACCGTAAGGAAATCCTCATAGGACTGCAAAAACAAAATGACAGCATACAATAAAAACACCAGGATCAGACTCATACGATAATAGAGATCCCAGACGTTGTTTCCCTGATAATGCTGCAGAAAAAGACACAAAAAGGCAATTCCGGCGGCTAACGGCAGAGGCAGCGGATCGGAAGCAAAGTCCTCCGTCCGAAAACGCAGCCAGAGGGAATAGATCACAAAGCCTGCACCTACCAACAGCCGGATACCACGGTTTACGCCGTTGGCTGCCGGAATGATATAAAAACATGCCAGTACCAGTCCGTGCAGAAGGAGCAATACCGACAGATGCTTACAGCGTTTTCTGGCGTAATACAGAAAAAACACCGGCAGCGCTCCGAGCATCCACAAAGCCAAGGACGGACGGCTCGCGGGAGCCAGCGCGGCCAACAACGTGGACGCAGTCAGCGCCAGGGGATAAAAACATAATTGATTCATTAGATCAGTCAAAATTTCTTTCACATTCAGACGCTTTCTTCCCGTAGGGAGATAAAAGTGATCAAAGACTTTAACGCTTCCCCGGGATCAGGAGGTGTACTTTCGGAATAAGGATAAAACCATTTCATATCCGGGTGTTTTTCCTGATATTGCAGAAGTAATGCTGCAAAGTCTTCATAGGCATTGGGTGATACAAAGCAGGTATAGAGCGCATTGGACGCATCGGACATACGGGCGGCAAACAGCTCGGAAAAAGACTGTACCGGTTTAGCCGTATCGATTCTTGCAAGCGTCTGCAGACAGACATTCCGCTGTCTGACTCCGCCGCCGGCTTCCAGAATACAAGGGTCTCCACTGATTGTGTCAATACCGTTGCAATACAGGGCAACCTGCATCCCCTGTTCCAGAAACAGCAATAACAGTGCCGTGGCAATCTGCAGGCAGGCTTCCACGCAGTCCTCTTTTTTCAGAATACCGGTGTCCTCTAAGTTCACAAAAATCCGAACGGATTTCTGGGAGGTATAATTTTTCTGGTTTACCTTCAGATCCCCGGTACGGGCCGTGGCTTTCCAGTTGATGCTTTTTAAGTCATCCTGTGGTTGGTAATCCCGAATGCCCCGGTATTCGAAAGGGTCTTCCAAAAGATGTCGTTTTGTCAGAACTTCTCCGTTTAACTGTTTTAAAGACCGTTTAAAATCCGGATGGGAAAAGGGCTTCGGGTACACATAGAGACTGCAGTGTTCGATGGGTGTCGTAGCCGTATACTGTGCTGTCAGGAACAGATCGGATGCGACAAGATCCGCCTCCTGTATGGTGTAATAACCTCTTCTTCCGCCGGTAAAGTGCAGCGCTCTGGTGACCTTCTCCAGACGCCCGATCTGGAAAATATCATTGCGGTAATAGCGATCCGTGGTCCGGGAGCCTTTGGTATCGGCAAACACCAGATGTCTGTCAGTCTGGAATTTGACCTTCAACATGGTAAGGGGCAGCCGTTTGCGATTCTCAATGATCTCCGACAGCTCGCTCTCCTGTCCTTCCCAGATGCCATCCTCCCGGAAAGAAAGGGAAACCTTCAGATCCCGCTGCCATATTTTGGCGTATACATATTTCTGCCCCAGATACAGAAGCAGGGCAAAGACAATGATTCCCAGCAGTTGTATCATGGCTCAAACCTTTCTGTGGGAACAGGAACGGTGGAAAGGATGTTTTCCATTCTGCCTGCTGCGGAGCCGGTATCGGAACCGAAGCTGCATACCAGTCTGTGGGCCAGCACCGGAACAGCCAAGGTACGAACGTCATCCGGAATCACATAGGAACGTCCCTGCAGATAAGCATAGGCCTTGACACAGCGTAAAAGCCCAAGGGTTCCTCTGGGACTGACGCCTGCCAGAATACCGTCTGCCCGTCTGGTGGCTTCTGCAATCTGTACCATATATTCCCGGATGCAGGGATGAACAAAAATCTTCGCAGCCTCTGCCCGGGCAGCCAGAAGTTCCTCCAGAGAGACCACGGCAGTCAGGCTTTTCAGGGGATCTTCCTCCATGTACAATTCCAGAATCCTCAGTTCCTCTTCTTTGGTGGGAAGGTTCATGGACAGTTTTATAAGGAAACGGTCTAACTGCGCTTCCGGCAGAGGAAATACGCCGGCACTTTCGATGGGATTCTCTGTGGCAATGACAAAGAAGGGTTCACCCGGTGTATAAGAGACACCCTCGATGGTTACCTGACGCTCTTCCATACATTCCAACAGTCCTGCCTGGGTTCTGGGGGTGGCACGGTTCAATTCGTCTGCCAGTAAAATATTGGTAAATACCGGCCCCTTTCGCAGGGTGAATTCATTCTTCTGTCTGTCATAGACATTGATGCCGGTAATGTCACCGGGCAACAGATCCGGGGTAAACTGCACCCGGGAAAACTGGGCATTTAAAGATTTTGCCAGTGCCTTGGCCAGCTTCGTTTTGCCGGTGCCGGGGACATCCTCTAATAGTACATGTCCGTCAGCGATTAAGGCCGTCAGAAGAAGTTCTGTCACTTCCTCTTTTCCGACCAGGACTTTTTGAATATTGTTTTGTATTCTGGATGCTAATTCTTTTCCGTTTTGTTCAGCCATAATTGTTACCTTTTTGCTCATGAAGTTTACTCGCCCTATAAGCATTCCAAAATATTCTTACGAATACAAGTATTCGACGAATATTTACGAAATGCTTACATGGCTCTGAATAGTTATCATTATACCTTATAAACTTAAGTTCTGCCAGTACCAAAAGGCACATAAATATGAACTGCGAAGATTGCAGATACCAGAAAGGAATGTAAAAGAGCATGGAAAAACATGATCACAGACATAAGGAAGAACTCTTACAGCAGATGCGCAGACAGGCAGAAATACGGCCAGAGCAAAACGATTCGGAACCTGCCGCATCTTCCGATACCGGTACGTTCAAAATCCGCCTTGCTCTGGCCGGAGTATTATTATTGACGATCATATTGCTGGATCAAAAAGGCAAATGCTTTGCCGGGATCTCCATGGATCAGGTGCTGCACTATATCACTGACGAAGATTACGGCACTTATCTTAAGACCTGGGTGGAAACAGCGGTTAACGGTTCGCAAGCTCTGTAGTGATCTCTTCCCAGGTGACATCTTTTTCTGCCATCAGGACCATCATATGATACAGGAAATCACTGATCTCATATTTGACCTCATTGGGGTTGGGATTTTTGGCGGCAATCACAATCTCAGTTGCCTCCTCGCCCAGTTTCTTGAGAATCTTATCAATGCCCTTGTCGAACAGGTAATTGGTATAGGAACCCTCCTTGGGGTGGACCTTGCGGTCTTTGATCACATCGAAGACTTCCTCGAATACCTGTAAGGGATTGTTGCTTTCCTCATAATCCTTTTTCGTGATCTCGTTGAAGAAGCAGCTTCTGCTTCCGGTATGGCAGGCAGCGCCCACTTGAGATACCTTCGCAAGGATTGTATCCATATCACAGTCCGCCACCAGTTCCTTCACATACTGGTAATGACCGCTGGTCAGACCTTTCAGCCATAATTCCTGACGGCTTCTGCTGTAGTAGGTCATCTTGCCCAGCTTCAGGGTCTGCTCATAGGCTTCCTCATTCATATAAGCCATCATCAGAACTTCCTGTGTCCGGTAATCCTGTACGATAACGGGTACCATGCCGTCACTGTTCTTTTTGAAGTCTTCCCACTTGTAGGCAGCCTGGAAGGATTCAATGGGAATATCGTTCTCCCGGCACAGATCCTTCAGGGCTATGATCTCTTTCACATTGTCATTTATCGTATTGCCGGTGACACCACAGACATTCTCATAAGCAAAAATCTCCAGCAATTTATTCAATGCCACCTGATTGATCTGCACGAAAAACGGAAGGGAAAGAATGGCCTGAGTCTCCCGGATCTGATGAGGGTTCATCAGGATCATGGCAGAGATATATTTCTCAATCTTCTCCTTATGTAATTCCAGAACGGACGGGTCGTTGTATGAGATCAGAATCTTGTCCTTACCGAATTTCAGAGAGACCTCTTCGGTAATCTCAATATTACTCTCTTTCTCATAGTCGAGAACTGCTTTTTTACATCCGGCATAAAGTAATTTCTTAATGTCCTCCATACGCTTGACATTGCCGGCACCGATGACATCCACTTCCGCCCTGGTACAAATCTCCTTGATGATATCCAGTGCGGCATCATGCTCCGCGTCACCTTCGGACATATCGAAAACGATCAGCTCATCCGCATTGTGCTCACAGTAATAATCTGCCAGACGGACGGGATCCGTATCCACGATGGTGGTATCCGTAAGATTCCGCACCGCATGCTCATGATATAAATAAATACAGGGAACAAATTTCTTGATGATCATAGTAATCCTCACGTCTTTCTATACCTGCAAAGCCTATGCCGCAGGCACGTATTTTTTACAGACTTCCTTTGGTACTTAAAACATCCGTTACCTTCGGATTATAGGAAACGGCCTGATCCAGCGCCTTGGCAAATGCCTTGAACATGGCTTCGATCATATGGTGATTATTGCCCGGAGACAACATTTTGATATGTAAGTTCATTCCGGCACTGTAGGATACGGCATAGAAAAATTCCTTTACCAGCTCCGTATCCAGTTCACCTACCTTCGGTACAGTAAATTCACATTCAAAATTAAGATAAGGCCGGCCGCTTAAGTCAACGGCGCACAAAGCAAGTACCTCATCCATAGGCAGAATAAAATAGCCGTAACGATTGATGCCCTTCTTGTCTCCTACCGCTTTTTTGATAGCTTCACCGAAGACAATGCCGGTATCCTCCACCGTGTGGTGACCGTCCACCTGCAGATCGCCCTTCACCTTGCATTCCAGGTCAAAAAAGCCGTGCCTCGCAAAGCCGTCCAGCATATGGTCAAAAAATCCGATGCCGGTAGACAGATCCGCTTTTCCGGTGCCGTCCAGATTTAAGGTGATGGCAATATCGGTCTCTTTCGTTGTACGGGTCACAGTTGCAATTCGTTCCATAATATCCGATGACTCCCTTCCCAGAGGAAATGATTAATCTTCAAATCTAACTTTAATACTGTTTGCATGTGCGGTCAAGCCTTCACTCTTGGCGAAGGTCTCGATCTGGTTGTGCACCTTTTCCAGTGCCTGCCTGGAATAAGAGATAATACTGGTCTTCTTGATGAAGTCGTCCACGTTTACCGGGGAGAAGAACCGTGCGGTACCGTTGGTGGGCAGAATGTGGTTCGGACCTGCAAAATAATCACCCAAGGGTTCGGAAGCATACTCTCCCAGGAAAATCGCACCGGCATTGCGGATACGGGTCATGGTATCAAAAGGATTCTTTGTAATGATCTCCAGATGCTCGGAAGCAATGGCGTTGGCGGCATCAATAGCATCTTCCATGTTGTCGGCTAACAGAATGTAGCCGTAATTGTCCAGAGACTTCTGGATAATGGGAGCACGCTCCAGTACTTTTACGAAGCCGTCCACTTCCTCGGAGACTTTTTCCGCCAGTTCCTTCGAAGTGGTAATCAGAATGGCACTTGCCAGTTCGTCATGCTCTGCCTGAGACAGCAGATCTGCTGCAACGTATCTGGGGGTAGCGGTCTCATCTGCCAGTACCAGGATCTCGCTGGGACCCGCAATGGAATCAATGCTGACATAGCCATAAACAGCTTTTTTGGCAAGAGCTACGAAAATGTTACCGGGACCGGTGATCTTGTCGACCTTAGGTACCGACTGGGTTCCGAAAGCCATGGCTGCGATAGCCTGGGCACCGCCGACCTTATAGATGGTATCCACGCCTGCAATATCAGCGGCGACCAGAGTTCCGGGATTGACCTTACCGTCTTTTCCGGGAGGGGTGGTCATAATGATCTCATCCACACCGGCTACCTTGGCGGGGATCACATTCATCAGTACGCTGGAAGGGTAAGCGGCTTTACCGCCGGGGACATAGACACCGGCTCTTTCGATGGCGGTGATCTTCATGCCTAAGATCGTACCGTCGGGCTTGGCATCGAACCAGCTGTTACGAAGCTGCTTCTGGTGAAAAGCGCGGATGTTTTCCGCAGACTGTCTGATCACATCGATCAGATTCTCATCCATCTGTGCATAGGCTTCGGCGATCTCTTCCTTTGTGACACGGATATTCTCTGCGCTTAAAGCGAACTTATCAAACTGTAAGGTATAATCGAACAATGCCTTGTCACCCTCGGCACGGACTTTTTCGATGATCTGGTTTACAGTGCTCTCATACTGGGAATAATTGTTCGGACTTCTCTTTAAAAGGTCGTTCAAAATACTCTGCTTTGATTCTTTATCCAATGCTACGATTCTCATGACGGTACTCTCCTTTAAATACTTTTTATGACGATGCTTATCGTCTCGGTCAGGCCTGTATTTTTAACTGCTCCCGGATCGCACCCACCAGCTTGCGGATACGGTCGGCTTCCATCTGCATACTCACCGGATTGACGATCATACGGGCGGACAGAGGACATACCTCTTCCAGAACCTCCAGCCCGTTTTCCCTTAAGGTGGAACCGGTCTCAACGATATCCACGATGACGTCAGACAGCTCTACCAGCGGCCCTAATTCTACAGAACCGTTTAATTTGATGATATCTACGGTCTGATGCTTTTTATTATAGAAATACTCTCGGGCGATATTGGGGTATTTGCTGGCTACCCGGATCCGCTCATGGTGTTTCAACAACTCTCTGGCGGAAGCAGGACCGCAGACACACATCCGGCATTTGCCGAAGCCAAGGTCCAGCACTTCGTAGACATTCCGGTTTTCTTCCAGAATGGTGTCCTTGCCGACCACGCCGATATCAGCAGCACCATACTCTACATAGGTGGGAACGTCGGGACCCTTTGCCAGGAAAAAGCGTAATTTGTATTCTTCATTGACGAAGATCAGCTTTCTGGTATCTTTATCCTTCATTTCTTCACAGGTAATGCCGATCTGTTCGAAAAGCTCCAGTGTCTTTTTGGCAAGTCTGCCCTTTCCCAGAGCAAACGTAAGATATCTTTCTTCACTCATTACTGATCTGCCTCCTCGTTCTCTGTGATCTCGGGGGAAAGCACGGTGGGAATCCCTTCTTTCCTCAGGGTTATGACTTCGGAAAGCTTCGCAAGATAATCTGCCTCGTCTCCTGCCCGGTAATACACGGTTTTGCCGGAAGCGGGAATATCGATATTCACTTTCTGGCGGGATAATGCTTCCAACAGGTCGTCAATGACGATGACGAAACCGATAGCTGCGGCATTCTTGCCGAATTTCCGAAGCAGATTGTCGTAACGGCCACCCTTTACCACGGCATCACCGATACCGTAGGTGTAAGCCTTGAAGACAACGCCGGTATAATACTGATATTTGCTGAGCATTCCGAGATCAAAGGAAATGTATTCCGCCACACCGTACTGCTCTAAGCGTTCTTTTAACTTTTCCAGTCTTGCAATCGCCTGTAAGGATCTTTCATTTTTAACCAGTGCTTTGGCAGCCTCCAGAGACTCTATATTTTCGAACATATCCGCCAGCTTTAACAGAATGCTGTGATAAGGCTCGGGGATCTGCTTCTGCTCCAGTAATTCCTGGGCAGCGAAAAAGTTCTTGCCGGAGATACAGGAACGAAGTTCCTTTTCCGTATCCTCATCCAGACCGGCTTCCTCACAGAGGCCGCGGAAATAATCCACCTCACCGATAGTCACCTGGAATCTGGTCAGTCCTGCGCTTTTCAGAGCTTCGATCACCATACTGATTACTTCGGCATCCGCCTCTACGGAAGGATCTCCGATGAGTTCTGCACCCATCTGGGTCACCTCTTTTAATTTACCCTGCAGATTGGAAGTGTTTGTAAACGTATTGCCGTTGTAACTGAAACGAAGCGGCACCTTTTCCTCCATAAAATACTTCGCTGCACAGCGGGCGATGGACGGCGTAAAGTCTGGCCGCAGCACCAGCGTATTACCCTCTTTATCAAAGAACTTATACAGCTCCTTACTGGGAGTGGTTCCGATCTCCTTGGAGAAAACATCGAAAAACTCAATGGAAGGGGTCTGGATATCTTCGTAACCGAAACAATGGATCGCCTGCTGCAGTTTCTGTTCTATAGCCAGCTTCTTTGCATATTCTTTGCCGTAAATGTCCCGGACGCCCTCCGGCGTATGTAAAAGTCTGTTGTTCATAAGTGTTCCTCAATTCATATACTTTAATATATTAACGTGCTACCATATTATCATAGTAGCATGTGAAACTATTTGTAGTATACTAGGAGACCTCTCCGCTGTCAAGAAATTATTATTTATTATTCCTCCCGGTCTTCCAGATCCTTTTTCAGAATATCCAGATAGGGAACCAGGATTCCCTGATGCTTCGGGATAATATATTCCGGGTTCAGTTCCTCGAAACGGAAGCTTTTCCGGCCGCCCTCCTGTGCCCTGTCCCAGAAAAAGCGGAGCATTTCATAGGGAAGGTAATATAACAGATCCTTATGGCTGTAAAATATCAGGAAAAAGGCGATACCCCCCTGTTTCTCGAACTGATGCATGAACTCCACCTGATGGGGATGGATATTTTGCAGTGAAAAGGTGTCCACCGCACATTCCTTGGCATCAAAGCAGACCGGAATGCCCTGTACGACACCGATATAGTCTACGGTACTCTTCTGTTCGAAAAAGGCCAGGGTGATCTGGCGGTTCTCCTTATCCATTTTGACCGGGGTAATGGGGGTGGGTATCTTCTGAATCAGGGCCAGACCGGCCTCGGCATATTTTTCATTGGTGCGGTTGACCATATCCTCCAGAGTAGATCCACGAAGCCCTCTGGTATTCCATGTTGCCATTGTTCTTAGTTTTCCTTTCTAGCAGGCGGAATCCGGTGTCAGATTCAGAGCCTGTAAGATCTCTGCAAATTTATGGGGAAGCGGTGCGTCAAAAGTCTGACCGCTCACCTTTGCAAGAGGTCCTTCCGCTTCTTCCGGGAAACACACTCTTCCGGCATGCAGAAGCTGGTGGTGCAGAGAGTATTCCGATTGCATCCTGCGATTTAATTTGCTGTCTCCGTACTTGGTGTCACCAAGTAACGGATGTCCGGTGCTGGCCAGATGGGCGCGGATCTGGTGGGTTTTGCCGGTGACCAGTTCTACGGTCAGCAGGGTATATTCCCCAGCCACCGCACTGGGAGTGTAGATTGTTTTTATAAAGGAAGCATCTTCCGGAGCCTCCGCCATATCTGGAAATACCTGTACCGTATTGGTGCGTTCGTCCTTGTACAGATAGCCTTCCAGGGTGCTTTCCTGTAAAATCTTGCCCTTACAGACGGTCTGATAATATTTCTTTACGGAACGATCCTTGATGATCCGGCTGAGTGCCTGGGAACCGGCCAGCGTCTTTCCGCACAATACGATACCGCTGGTATTGCGGTCGAGGCGGTTGCAGACCGATGGATGGAAAGTGGCAAGATCGGTTTCTTTTATGGCATCGGCAGCCAGCAGGTGGCCAATCAGCCATTCGTTCAGGGAAAGATCTTCCGGTTTGGCTTTCTGGGTCAGAACTCCGGCAGGTTTATTCAGCAACAGGATATTTTCATCCTCATAAAGAACGCTGATATCCTTTAAGGAACGGTAAGCCTTACGGTAATCGGAAGTATCTTCCGCTGCCCCGGCACCGGACAGAGAGGCATAAGTTTCCTCAGAGAAAAAGCATTTTACCTCGTCTCCCGGGGCAAGGATTTCTTTACCTTCAGCCTTTTTCCCGTTCAACGTAATGTTTTTCTTGCGAAGCATCTTATATAAAAATCCGGTGCCTGCATTAGGTAACGCTTTTTTTAAAAATTTGTCCAGACGTTGTCCCGCCTGATTTTTGCCAATGGTAAGCAACTGCATAGGACACCCTCCTTTTGAGAAGTAAGTTATAGAGATACGCTCTTTAAGGTCTGGCAGATCCCGGCAGACAGTTCCGGCTGTGAGGAAAGCTCCTTTAACTGATCACATCTTGTCAGATACTTGTCCAGATCGTTAAATATTTTCACAGAGACTTCTCTGTAATTGTCTTTTTTCAGAATGTCCTGAATGTGCTTGTAAAAAGCCTGTTCCGCAAATTTCGGATCCGTGGTGTAGCCACAGACCGTATTACCGCAGACTGTCAGATGATAGATAACATAATTCTTCTCATAGGAAGTAAATACCATATCGTAGAGAGTGGTAAGGCCTTCTGTATGTGCTGCGATTTTTGCAGCTACCTGCTCGTCACAGCCCCGGTAGCGCAGGAACATGAACATTTCTACCAGACTCTTGCAGGCCGGAAGACATCCCAGTACCGCCACGATGGTCAGGAGATTCTCACGGCTTCCGGTGCTGACCCATCCGGCGATAAACAAAGACAGAGAGATGGCAAAATAAAGCACGGTTCTTAAAATCTCATAAATTTTCTGTGTGCGGAGATACCCGCGGGTTCCTCTATAGGCATCAGTGGTAAACATTCTTTTGAATTGCATGAAAAATAACTCCTTTATTTATGATTTCTTTCCAGAGCCAGACAAGACTTCGATCTCTTCTTCCGTCAATGCCCGGTATTCCCCTCTTTGCAGGGAAAGATCCAGGGACAGGGGGCCGAAGCTTACCCGCTCCAGTGTAAGTACCTGATTATCAACCGCCTGCAACATCCGTTTTACCTGATGAAACCGGCCTTCATGAATGGTCAATAACAGATCACCGTTTTCTGTGAGTCTGGCTTTGGACGGGGCTGTCGGTTTCTCATCACCGATGTCAAGCCCGTTTTCCAACCGGTGGATATCTTCTGCGGAAAGCGGCTTTTCCGGCTTTACCAGATAGGTCTTATCCACATGTTTTTTCGGTGACAACAGATCATGGGCCAGAGCACCGTCATTGGTCAGGAGCAGCAATCCCGTGGTATCCTTGTCCAGACGCCCTACCGGGAACAGATCCTTTTGTTCCGGGACAGTAAGGAGACTTACCACGGTTGGGGCTGTATTATCGTTGGTGGCAGAGACAACCCCCTCCGGCTTATTTAACATATAATAGACATATTTCCTATAATGGATCGGCTGTCCCTGACAGACCACCGTATCGGTCTCTTCATTGACTTTTGTCTCCGGCTTTTTGATTATCTGGTCGTTTACTGTCACCTGACCTTTTTTAATGTACTCTTTCACCTGACTTCGAGTGCCAATATTGTTATCGCATAAAAATTTATCCAACCGCATGGGCTTTGATCTCTTTCTTAGACTTAATTTTTCTTCATCGGCATATAGTATACAAACCTTTCAAGGCAGACAGCCATGAAAAAAATATTCGGAATCTGTTTCTTTGTTCTAATGACCGGCTGTATTCTGACTCATTCTTCCCTGAGCCTTGCCTATGCTGCCCTGGGATTAAATCTTTGGTACGAAAAAATGGTGCCTGTGCTTCTGCCGTTTATGATCCTGTCCGGCACTTTGATCCGTATGGGCATGACGGACAGCCTGATCCGTCCGGTAAAGCCTTTGTTTGGAAGAATCTTTCGCCTGCCAGGACCGGGAATCTATGTGATCCTGGTGGGCTTTTTGTGCGGATTTCCCATGGGTGCCCGGACGATTGCGGATTTACGGAACCGACAGGAACTTTCTTCGGAGGAAGGACAATATCTATTGGCCTTCTGCAACAATCTGGGACCAGTCTATTTCCTGGGATTTGTACTGCCACTACTGCATAGGAAGCTGCTGTTCCCTTATGTATTTGGTATGTACGGCGTTCCTTTGCTATATGGCATTTCCCTTCGTTATAGCGTGTACAAAAATCGGATTTCGGAGAAAACAGACCAATCTTTTGGAAGAGATAATGCTGCGAAGTTTTTGGAACCGGCCGGTCCGGCTCCCCTTCCTGCCATATCTCTGCCGGATGCCCTGGATGATGCCATTACAGCAGCAGGAAGAAGCATCTTACAGCTGGGAGGCTACATGATCTTTTTCAATCTGCTGAACCTTCTGCCAAGGCTTCTGGTTTCCGACAGCTTCCGCTATGCACCGCTTTGGGAGATCAGTGGGGGTCTGAAAATTCTTGGAGACAAATGTCCTTTGTATGCACTATTGCTTTTGCCCTTTGGTGGCTTAAGCTGTATTGCCCAGACCGGAAGCTGTATCCGGAATACAGGGCTTTCTCTCAAGTCCTACATCCTTCATAAAATGGTACTGACAGTGCTTACTGCAGCTTATTATCTGGGATGGTTTCTGTTATCTCCGGATACTTTTCTGCTTTGATTTTTCCGTCTTCGTTTTCTGTGTCTGCCCTGTTGGATCTGGTATAACAAAAAGACCAGTAACAACAGCACTACCAGAATCCCACAGATCACCAGAAAAACACCGAAATTCACTTCCGGACTTTTTTCGGAAGGCACCGGAGTATTTCCGGCGGCATCGGCCATGGTGATCACGGAACTGCCAGCTTCTGTGATCTGTTCCTCTGCAGCCCGGGAAGCTTCTGCTGCCTCCTGTGCCGCAAGACTTTCCTGTAATGCCTCTTCGGCAGCTTTTTCCTGATCAATAAAAGGCTGTGCAAAGGTGACAGGATCACTCTCTGTGAACAGATCCGCCTGATTGTAACCGCGGACGGTGATCACCGGCTGTTCCCCCTTTGTGAAGGTCACGGAAAATGTGAAGGTATCGGGATAGGTCCCGGCCATAATATCCAGTCCCGGCCAGGGAAGCAGTTCGGAATAAGTCCTGCCTCCATCGGTACTGTAATCGTAATACATCATGGGGCAGTCATAGTCGGCTGCCGTCACTTCCAGAGAGACTTCTCCGGTCTCATAGTCTGCATTCTGCAAAGTCAGCTGGCAGATATCCGGTTCGGTCTTGTCCCGCACAGTGGCAGGCAGAATGGATTGCAGCGAGACTTCCGGAAGAGCGTCTGCCTCTCCACTGTAGTCCACACCAAGACTTGCACTGGATAATCCGAAATATTTTGCAACAGACAAAGCATCCTCCCTGCCGAATTTCTTCCAGTCCTCTTCTGTCTGGCAGTAAGGAGTGTCTCTGCTCTCATCCACATGACAATGCTCGATGATGGCGGAGGGAATGGATCTGGAGGTACTTTCTCTTATAATTCCGTAATAGTCATCACCGTTATCTTTAAGTTTCGTCTTGACTCCCCGTAGAAACAGTCCCATGTCCTGCATCTGCTGCATCTGTTCCCAGCCGAACTGATAACCGTAAGCGTTGTAAGGCTGTACGGAAGAGATCCAGACTTCGGATCCGAACAGATCATGATCCATGGAAGCGTTGTAATGAATACTGAACAGGAAATCCGCATTCCGGTCTGCAGCAAATTGTGCCCGGTCTGCCAGAGACATGGTCACATCATCCGTATGAGTCAGATAGACATCCACATTATCGTATTTTGTCAGTTCCTCGTACATGGCCAGCGCGGTCACCATGGTCATTTTTTTCTCCTGTGCAGGGCCTTCCAGCGTTCCCTCGTTATCACCGCCGTGTCCGGGATCAATGACAATGACAACCCTTTCTCCGGTCTCCTGCGCTCTGGGAGCCGCCTGTGCAGGCAGGGAATTTCCATAAAAACAGGCTGCCGCAAGACTGACCGCACAGATCATTGTCCTGACTAACAGCCCTTTTTGCTTTTTCCATACTTTCATTTATCGTATTCCTTTATTTTTAAAAAACCAGCTTTCAGCAGAAAACTGGTTTTTCGTACTCGTTGTTTGGACATGCTTTACATAACGTCCAGATTGTCTTCGGCATCCGCAGCAGTATCTACGTCATCAAGATCCTCATCTACGGGGTGCAGCTCACTGCGGTTGGACTGGATGATGTCACGATACTGGTTCAGATTGCCGATCAGAGCATCGTAATTGGCGCTGGCCTGCTGTGTTGAGGAAGAAATAATATTCTCCAGATGTGCCAGCATATCATCCATGTACTGCATGGCAGCGGATTTGACATTGTTGGCCTCAATAGTGGCATTGTCCAGAATCTCCTGGGCCTGCTTACTGGCCATGGTAACGACCTCGTTGGCCTGGGCGTAAGCCTGCTGCATGATCTCATGCTCGTTGATCAGCTCGTTGGTATGCACGGTAGCCTCGTTGATCAATGCTTCTGCCTTGGCTTTGGCATCGTTTAGGATGGCTTCCTTGTTGCTGATGATCTTCTGGTAGCGCTTGATCTCATCCGGGGTCTTCATACGCAGTTCCCGCAGTAACTCATCAATCTCATCCTTATTCACGATGATTTCGGTACTGGACATGAACTTCGGCTTGCAACCCTCGATGTATTCTTCTATTTCATCAATTAACTGTTCGATTCTGCTGCTCATGAAACTCTCCTTATTTACACATCACTATGCTCTGAAAGCATTTTCTCGCGATATTTGTCGTAGATCAGTTTCGCCACAAAATCCGGAACACAAGGGGTGATATCTCCATCAAAACTTGCAATCTGCTTGATGGCGGAAGAACTGAGGTAGGCATATTCCAGACTGGTGGTCAAAAATACCGTATCAATTTTGCCATGGGACAACATCCGGTTGGTCTGTGCCATCTGCAGTTCATATTCAAAATCCGTAATGGCGCGTAAGCCCCTTACGATAACATGCAGATCTTTTTCCCTGGCATAATCCACTAAAAGCCCACTGAAACTGTCAATCTGCACATTAGGCAGATCTTTTGTGGCTTCTTCTAGTATCTTAACACGTTCCTCTACAGAAAACAACGGTGTCTTTTCTTTATTGTTCAAAATGCTGACGATCAGAACATCAAATATTTCGGATGCCCGCCTTATGATATCCATATGTCCGTTGGTGACGGGATCAAAGCTTCCGGTGTAAACAGCTCTTTTCATAAAAATCATGCCTTTCAGTGTTACTTCTTACGAAGGAACACATGCTTGTTGGTTTTGTATTTTTTCTCACGGATCACTTCAAACCCTAAGTCTTCCGCATAGGAGAAATCGGTATGCAGAGAGGCTTCTACCAGGATCAGAGTCTCTTCGGAGACATATTTGGCATAGCGCAGCTGCTCTAAGACTCTGCGCTCCTGCTCCTGATCGTAGGGTGGATCCATGAAGATCACATCTACGTGCTTTTCATAGATGCCCGTCAGTCCTGCGCAGGCATCCTGTTTTAATACTATAGCACGGTCTTTCATTTTCGTAAATGCCAGATTGTCCTCGATACATGCCAGGGCTTTCGGCGCATTTTCAATAAAATAGGCTTTTCTGGCACCGCGGCTTAATGCTTCGATGCCGATGCCGCCACTGCCACTGAAAATATCTACAAATACACAATCGGGAATATAGGTCTGCAACATATTAAAAAGGGTTTCCTTGATCCGGTCGGTAGTGGGTCTGGTATCCATTCCCTCTGGTGTCTTTAACGGCAGACTTCTTGCAGTTCCTGCTATGACTCTCATATATTTTTCTCCGTTTTCTAAGCTGACTTTGTTATACTCTGACCTTGGTGCCCTTGCTGTCGCGCTTTCCAAGCTTCAGATTGTTCAGGACAAGTTCCTTGCCCTTATATTCAATGGTGGTCTCTACGGCATTCTTCGTATAATATACATTTTCCACCTGATCACCGTCGCCCAGTTTCATGCCGCGGACGCCGATGGCTCCTTTTTTCTTCTCGGGAATCTCATCTACGGCAAAGCGTAGAAAAAAACCGGCCTTTGTCTGTAATACGATATTCCGCTGATCCGTAAGAGCCGTAACGCTGACAATGCTGTCGCCCTCCGCCAGCTTCGTGGCTGCAACGGTGCGCTTGGTCACATCGAACTCTCCGCCATCTACCACCTTCAACATGGACTGTGCAGTGGCAAAAATCACCTGACACAGATTCAGTTCCTTCTGACTGGTGATATAGACGATCTCTTCGGTCTTCTGGCTGAAGTTACTCACGTTGTCAATGGGCGTGCCTTTGTCACGGAACTTGCCGTAAGGCAGGTCCAGCACCTTGATAGTGTGCATCTGTCCGGTGGTGGTAAACAGGCAGAGCCTTCCGGTATTTTTACAGGTAAAGATGTATTTATTTTCTGCATCTGCGGCTTCTTTATTCCGCTCGTAAGTAGAGACATCCACGGTTTTGGCATAGCCAAAACGATCCATCAGGAAGACGACATCCATCTCTTCCAGTTCTTTTTCCTTGTAGACCGCTTCCTGTCCGTTCTCGATGACAGTTTTGCGGGGATGGCTGTATTCCTTCTTGAATCCGTCCAGTTCATTCATGATGACCTGGGCCATGGAATCTCTGCGGTCCAGAATATCCTCATAGCGATAGATGTTTGCCATGGTCTCTTCGTGTTCGTTGATCAGTGCTTCCAGTTCCAGACCGATCAACTTATACAGACGCATCTCTAAGATGGCATTGGCCTGTTTCTCGGTGAACATCAGCTGGGCTGCCATGATCCTGGATTCCTTGGACTTGAACTTGATGCCATCGACCTTACCCTCTACGAGACAGGCTTTTGCCATGGCACGATCCTTGGATCCGCGTAAAATTTCAATGACCAGATCGATCACATTGCAGGCCTTGATCAGACCTTCCTGAATCTCCTTGCGCTCCTGCTCCTTGGCCAATAGATTGGTATATTTTCTGGTAGCCACTTCAAACTGGAAGTCTACATTGGCCTTGATGATCTGCTTTAAGCCCATAGTCTCTGGTCTGCCGTTTGCGATAGCCAGCATATTGACACCGAAGGTATCCTCCAGACGAGTCTTTTTATAGAGCATATTTACAAAGTTCTCGGGATCGGCATCCTTACGAAGTTCGATGACGATACGGATGCCTTCCTTGGAAGATTGGTTGGAAATATCCACAATATCCTGTGTCTTCTTCGTCTCGGAAAGAGCGGCCACGTCGGATAAAAACTTCGCAATATTGGCACCGATCATGGTATAGGGGATCTCGGTGATCACTACATTGGTCTTTCCAGCTTTTCCCTTCTGGAATTCCACTTTGCCCCGCAGCTTGATCTTGCCGGTTCCGGTCTCATAGATGTCTTCCAGTTCATCCTTATTGATAACGATGCCGCCGGTGGGAAAATCCGGCCCCTTCAGGTAACGCATCAGTTCTTTTGTTGTGATCTCATTATTGAGCATATAAGCCTTTACGGCGTCAATGACTTCCCCGAGATTATGAGGGGGAATGCTGGTGGCCATGCCTACGGCGATACCTTCGGAACCATTAACCAACAGGTTCGGAATCTTTACCGGCAGTACGGACGGCTCTTTTTCCGTCTCATCGAAGTTCGGAACAAAGTCTACCACATCCTTGTCCAGATCTGCCAAAAAAGCTTCCTGCGTCACCTTCTGAAGTCTTGCCTCGGTATAACGCATGGCTGCGGCACCATCTCCTTCAATGTTGCCGAAGTTACCATGGCCGTCGATCAGGGGCATGCCCTTTTTGAAATCCTGGCTCATGACTACCAGTGCCTCATAGATGGAACTGTCGCCGTGGGGGTGATATTTACCCATGGTATCACCTACGATACGGGCACTTTTACGGTAGGGGCGGTCGTAACGGATCCCCAGTGTGTGCATATCGTAGAGAGTTCTGCGCTGTACCGGTTTCAGACCGTCTCTGACATCCGGCAAAGCTCTGGCGATAATAACGCTCATGGCATAGTCGATGAACGATTTCTGCATCTCCTCGGAGTATTCTGTTTTTATGATTCTGCTGTCGTCCATTTTTGGTCCTCGCCTTTCTGACATTACATTTCAGGATCTTACGATACTAGATGTCTAATTCCGCATCTGTAGCGTGATCATAAATAAAGGCTTTTCTGGGCGGTACATCTGTTCCCATGAGAAGCTCGGTCATCTCGGAAGCCATGCGGGCATCCTCGATCTCTACTAATTTCAACAATCTGCGTTCCGGATCCAGTGTGGTCTCCCACAGCTGTTCGGCATCCATCTCACCCAGACCTTTGTATCGCTGTAAGGTAAAGGGACCCTTGTGGGTCTTGCGGTATTTTTCCAGTGCCTTATCATCATACAGATATTTTTCTTCTCCCTTGGAGGGCATGGCCTTATATAAGGGAGGCATTGCTATGTATACGTGGCCTTCGAAGATCAGATCCGGCATGAAACGATAGAATAAGGTCAGCAGCAACGTGGAAATATGTGCGCCATCCACATCGGCATCCGCCATGATAATGATCTTGTCATAGCGCAGCTTACTAATATCGAAATCGTTGCCGTAGCCCTCGGAAAATCCGCAGCCGAAAGCGTTGATCATGGTCTTGATTTCGGCGTTGGCCAGTACTTTGTCAATGCTGGCTTTCTCTACGTTCAGGATTTTACCGCGGATCGGAAGGATGGCCTGATACATACGGTTTCTGGCAGTCTTGGCACTGCCGCCCGCAGAGTCACCCTCTACGATGAAGATCTCACACTTGGAGGGATCTCTGGACTCGCAGTTTGCAAGTTTTCCGTTGGAATCAAAGGAGAACTTCTGCCTGGTCAGCATATTGGTCTTGGCTTTTTCCTCTGTCTTACGGATCTTGGCTGCCTTTTCCGCACAGCCGATAATGCTCTTCAAAGTCTCCAGATTGCGGTCGAAGAACCGGACGATCTCTTCGCCGGTCACCTTGGCCACGGCCTTGGCGGCATCCTGGTTGTCCAGTTTCGTCTTGGTCTGGCCTTCGAAACGGGGATCCGGGTGCTTGATGGATACCACTGCCGTCATTCCGTTCCGGACATCGGCACCGGTAAAGTTTGCATCCTTTTCCTTTAAAATGTTCAGCTCTCTGGCATAGGTATTGATCACATTGGTGAACTGGGTCTTAAAGCCGGTAAGGTGGGTACCGCCTTCAGAGTTGTAAATGTTATTACAGAAGCCCAGTACATTCTCATGAAATTCATTCACATACTGGAAGGCCACTTCCACAGAGATTCCCTCGCTCTCGCCGGAAAAGAAAATGACATCATGTACGGTCTCCTTGGAATGGTTCATATCCTTTATAAAGCCAATGATACCTTCCGGCTCATGATAGGCGACCTTCTCCGGCTCTTCTTTTCTTTTATCTTCAAAAATGATCGTAAGCTTCGGGTTCAGGTAAGCGGTCTCATGAAGACGGCTCTTAACATCATCTTCCTTGAAACGGGTCTTGTCGAAGATGGTATCATCCGGCAGGAAATTGATGGTCGTACCGGTCTCTCTGGTCTTGCCCACTACGGGAAGCAGACCGTCCACCAGATCCATCACGGGGATACCTCTTTCATAACGGTCCTCATAGATGAAGCCACCACTCTTGACTCTTACAGTCAACTTTGTGGAAAGAGCATTTACCACAGAGGAACCTACGCCGTGCAGACCACCGCTGGTCTTGTAGGCGGAATTATCGAATTTACCGCCGGCATGAAGAGTCGTGAATACCAGGCGCTCCGCACTGATTCCTTTTTCGTGCATTCCCACGGGAATACCACGTCCGTTATCTTCCACGGTTGCGGAGCCGTCGGCTTCCAGTGTCACCTTTATCGTATCACAATATCCGGCCAGATGCTCGTCCACAGAGTTATCAACGATCTCGTAGATCAGATGATTCAGTCCCTTGGTGGAGACGCTGCCGATATACATTCCGGGTCTTTTTCTTACCGCTTCCAGACCTTCCAGAACGGTAATACTTGACGCATCATAATTATTGTCTTTTGCCATGAAATGGAACTCCTTATCAACACATTATTGTCTTAAGTATACCATAGATTTTGTGTTTGGAAAAGTAAAAAATACAAGGGATGGGGGAAACAGATAAGATAATGAAAACTCCCGGAATACTACTTTCCGGGAGTAACAGAATCATTGAAAATTACACATTGATTTTTTTACAGCATGCCAGTGCAAGGGAACCGGGGCCGATGTGGCAGGCAACACTTAAGGACAGTGGATCGATATGAATATCGTAGCCGGGGAATTCCGCCTCTACCTCGGTGCGAAACTGCTCTGCTGCGGCTCTGTCGTGGGTATAAGCAATCTGCAGCCAGATGTGCTTGTCCTCCGTCATGCCGCCGAAACGCTCGTTGATGTCCTTCTTAATAGCATTGATCATCATGGTTTTGCCCTGCGAGGTGGTTCTGGCCTTTGCAAAGGCATCCAGCTTTTCACCCTGAATGGTCAGCACCGGCTTCAGGCGAAGCATTGTACCGATGGCTGCGGCCGCCGGAGTGATCCGTCCGCCTTTTTTCAGATAATACAAGGTGTCCAGCATAATATAGATACTGCTGTTGAATTTATCATTTTCCAGGAATTCTTTGATCTGGGCCGCGTCTTTACCGGCTGCTGCAAGCTGCAGGGCATCCAACGCAGACTGACGCTGGGTTACGGAGATCCGCTGGTTGTTCACGACCTGAACTCTGCCATCATAATCTGCCGCAAAGGCCATGGCACTCTGACAGGAACCGGACAGACCGCTGCTCATAGGAATGTGTACGATCTCGTCATATTCCTGTAAAAGCTTGTCCCACAGGCTGGTGACACTGTCAGGAGACGGCTGGCTGGTGGCAATATTGGCACCGGATTTCAGCTTTTCATAGAACTGCTCCTGTGTCAGGTCAATATCTTCATAGTATGTGACTTCATCGATCATAAAAGGCATGGGCAGAACATGGATTCCGCGACGGGCTCCTTCTGCCTGTGTAATTCCGCTGTTACTGTCGGTTACAATTGCGATTTTTGACATTCTGGTATCTAAACCTTCCCTTTGCATAAATTAACATAAATTATCTGATCCTAAGTATAAAACTTTGAACATAAAAATAATTTTACTGTCAGATGGTCCGAAAGTCAACAACATTTACTGCGGTATGTTCTTTGAAATAGTTCACCAATGCTCGGCTGTCGTCATCTGTCAGCTCCGGATCGGATACAAGCAACTGTTCCACGGCATCTGAAGCCTCTTTTAAAATATTTGCATCTGTATATATATCACCCAGTACAAATGCAAATTCACCGCTCTGCCGGATGCCGAAGATATCTCCCGGACCTCGCAGTTTCAGATCCTCGGAAGCAATATGGAAACCGTCGTTGGAATGGTTCAGGATCTGTAATCGTTCCATGGTCTCTTTGGCTTCGGAAGTGCTGATAAAAATGCAATAGCTTTGGAATTCCCCACGTCCCACACGCCCACGCAGCTGATGCAGCTGTGCCAGACCGAAACGCTCCGCATTCTCCACCATCATCACTGTGGCATTGGGAACATTGATGCCTACTTCAATTACCGTGGTGGAGACTAAGACATCGATCTCCTTAGCAGCGAACTCTTCCATAATACGGTTCTTATCTGCCGGACGCATTTTCCCATGAAGATAAGCCACCTGTACGGAAGGAGGCAGAACTGCCCGGAGCTTCTCTGTATAATCCACTACATTCTCCAGGTCTTCCGATTCCCCTTCTTCCACCATAGGACAGATGACATAAGCCTGTCTGCCGGCAGCCACCTCTTTTGCGATAAATTCATAAGCCTTAGGTCGATAGGAAGTCCCTACAACACAGTTTTTGATCGGCAGACGATTCGCAGGAAGTTCATCAATGACAGAGACCTTCAGATCCCCATATAGAATAATGGCCAATGTCCTGGGAATCGGCGTAGCACTCATAACTAACACATGAGGCTCACTCCCTTTGGCGGCTAATGTCTCCCTCTGCCTTACACCAAAGCGGTGCTGTTCATCCGTTACTACCAGCGCAAGGGAAGAATATTCCACTTTTTCCTGGATCAGCGCATGGGTTCCGATGATCAGGTTAGCCTCTCCGGAAGCAATTTTTGCATAAGCCTCCCGTTTCTCCTTCGCCGTCATAGAGCCTGTCAGAAGCACCGGACGGAAAGCAATTCCATATTTTTCTATATAGCCTGAAATGGTCTCAAAATGTTGGACTGCCAGTATTTCAGTAGGGGCCATCATTGCTCCCTGATAACCATTAGCCGCACACATGAGAAGTGCCAGCACTGCCAGGATTGTCTTACCGGAGCCGACATCTCCCTGAATCAGACGGTTCATGGCATAAGGACTTCCCATATCCTCCCTGAGCTCACCCCAGACTTTTTTTTGGGCTTTTGTCAGCGGGAACGGCAGTTGCTCCAGAAATCTTACGGTATCCGCGGTCTCATACATGGGAAAATGATTCTCCGTCTTCGCCGCCAGATCTTTATTTTTCCGAAGAACCAGTAAAAAAGAAAAGAATTCTTCGAATACGATACGGTTCCTTGCTGCCAGCAGTTCCTCCCGGTTTTCCGGGAAGTGCAGTGAATTGACAGCTTCCCTGTGGGAAAGCATGGGTATTTTTTGCAATACGGACTGCGGCAGATATTCTTTTTCCGGGGGATAATATTCCAGTGCCTGGGCTACGGACTTCTGCACCATCTGGTTGGTCAGTCCTTTGGTCAGGGCATATCTGGGCAGAAGCCGACCTGATTTTTTCTGATATTCCTCCCAGGTAAACATTCTGGGCTGCTCCATGATCTTATGAGTGCCCCTCTGCTGTACCAGACCACGGAACAGATAGAATCCGCCGGGTTTTAACACCTTTTTTAAAAATGGCATATTGAAAAAAGTTAGCTGAATGGAATCTCCGTTGTCATCCGTCAGCACAGCGTTCAGGATCGACAGATTCCGGACCTTCTTCACATTGGGAATGGCCGTAATCTGCCCATAGATGGCCTGCACACTGCCGGCAGACACCTCCCGGATGGATACCGGAGCATCGTAAGTCTCGTAATCCCTGGGATAATGTCCGATCAGATCCTCCACGGTAAAAACATTGATCCTACCAAACAGAGCCGCCGTCTTCTCTCCCACACCTTTTATTCTGTTCACAGGTATTGCATCACTCATCCCAGTCCCTCTTTTCTATTTAAATTGAAATTTAGCGAAATATCCCCGTAGCCCTTGGCAGGGTATAAGAAACGCGGCACGCTCGTACTTTAGTACGATGCGCTCCTGTCGCAGAGCGTAGCGGTACATAAGCGGTCACAGTACGACCGCAATGCGTCCCCTGGGACGCTATGGTACCGACGTCTGCTTACGGCACTGCTTATTCTTATACCCAGCCGGGGCTACGGGTTTTTGAAAGCTTTCCAAAACGTAGAACTCCCGGCGTATGCGGTGCCATGTCGAAGATGTTTGTCGGAGGATGTTGATATTTTCTAGAAAAGTGCTGAAAGGCAGGGGGAAAGCGGACACGATGTCCGCGTCAGCCGATTGTCGACATGGATGTCGACTGTAGGCGGCCCCGTCATGACGAGAACTACTCATCACTTTTCGTAGAAAATTCACATCCGGAGACCTTACATCGAGACATGTGTATCGCATGCTCCGGGAGTTCGTGGATTTTGCCAATGTATTTAACTAACTTTCCATTTACTCTACAGAAACAGTATAGTAATAAATAGGTTGTCCGCCATACTGCAGTTCAATATCGCATGCAGGATAAGCCTCTTCCAGATCTGCACGCAGTGCTTCGGCAGCATCTTCTGCTACATCACAGCCATAGTATACGCTGATCAGTTCGGAATCCTCATCTACCAGCTCGGCGATCATATCACGGGTCACCTTTACCATATCGGTGCCAACGGCTACAATACCCTGATCACCGATACCCATGAAGTCATCCTTCTTGATCTCCTTGTCATCGATCACGGTATCACGTACCGCATAGGTAACCTGGCCGGTCTTGACATTCTTGATCTCACGAAGCATGGTCTCTTCATTCTCTTCCACAGACAGCTCAGGAACAAAGTTGATCACAGCAGTGATACCCTGAGGAATGGTCTTGGTGGGAATGACTAAAAGCTCCTTGTCAGTCATCAGTTCCGCTGCCTGATTGGCTGCCAGAATGATGTTTTTATTATTCGGAAGGACAAAAATGGTCTTTGCATTTACCTTGTCCACTGCATCTAAAATATCAGCCGTACTGGGGTTCATGGTCTGTCCGCCCTCGATGATATAATCCACACCGAGGCTCTTGAACAGTTCACTCAGGCCGTCACCTACAGAGACTGCCAGAAATCCTACTTCCTTGGGAGGCTGTGCAGCCTTCTCTTCTTCCGCTTTCTTCTGCGCTGCTTCTTTTTCGGAGAGCTTGAACAGCTTCTCCTGATGCTCTAAGCGCATATTGTCGATCTTCATGTTGGATAATGCACCATACTTCAATGCCTTCTGGATAGCCAGACCGGGATCATTGGTATGTACATGTACCTTGACCACATCGTCATCCGCAACACATACGATAGAATCACCAATGGACTCTAAAAATGCCTTGAAATCCATCTCTGCTTTTACGTTGAAAGGCTTATTTAACAGAATGATGAATTCGGTGCAATAACCGAACTTGATCTCTGCCTCTGCCTGTACTTCCAGAGAACTCTTGGTATCCTCTGCCTTCGCAGTAGCTGCGGGAGCTACGGTCAGATCGATCTCCTTACCTAAGAATGCGTCATACGCACCACTTAAAACTTCTACCAGACCCTGTCCGCCGGAATCCACTACGCCTGCCTGCTTTAATACGGGCAGCATCTCAGGCGTCTGGCTCAGTACGTAACGGGCATGTTCGATCACAGATCCTAAAAACTGCTCCAGATCCTCTGCACCATCTTCACACAGCTCCTTTGCCTTATCGGAAGCACCTCTTGCTACCGTAAGGATCGTACCTTCCTTCGGCTTCATAACAGCCTTGTATGCGGTCTCCACCGCTTTATCAAATGCACGGGTCAGAACAGGAATATCCAGAACCTGCTCTTCCTTGATGCTCTTGGTAAAGCCACGGAACAGCTGGGACAGGATAACACCGGAGTTACCTCTGGCACCACGCAGGGAACCGCTGGAAATAGCCTTGCACAGGGCAGCCATATCTGCATCCTCGCCCAGTGCGGACACTTCTCTTGCAGCAGACATGATCGTCATGGTCATATTGGTTCCGGTATCTCCGTCAGGAACGGGGAATACGTTCAGTTCGTTGATCCATTCCTTTTTATTCTCTAAATTCTTGGCGCCGGCTAAGAACATCTTGGAAAGCATCTTAGCGTCGATTTGTTGTAAAGCCACAATTACTTCCTCCTTAATCAATCACTCTTACACCTTCAACAAAGATGTTGATCTTTTTGATCTCAATACCGGTAAACTCTTCCACTTTGTATTTTACGTTGCTGATCAGATTGTCGGTGACAGCCAGAATGCTGACGCCGTAAGCTACGATCACGTGGAAGTCCAGAACCAGTTTATTGTTGTCCAGGGACACATTGATGCCTCTGGTGATGCTGTCCATCTTAAGCAGCTTTACCAGACCATCCTTCATGCTGACTCCGGCCATACCTACGATACCAAAGCACTCTACCGCCACGCTGCCGGCATACTGTGCAATGACTTCATTATCAATGACAATATTTCCCATATGGGTATTCATAGAAGAACCTTTCATATAGAACCTCCTTCATATTCGGATCACTTGTTTCTTCCGATATGTCTGCCTGAAAATCTACAGTTCAGACATATATAAATGTATTTTAACAGCTTTCCTTTGAAAAAGAAACAAGAAAATAAAAAAAATAAATATTTTTTGCTTGCTTTTATTTTGGTTTTCTGTTAATATATCAATGTTGTGAGCATTTCACATGTATTTTATTGAAAAAATTTGTTTAAAAGTAAGCGTAAGATGCGCGTTAGATCGAGGAGGTGTCAAGATGGCTAAATGTGATATTTGCGGTAAGGGCGTTCATTTTGGTAACAACGTAAGCCATTCTCATAGAAGAAGCAACGCAATTTGGAACTCTAATGTTAAGAGCGTTAAGTGCAAGGTTAACGGCGGAGCTAGAAGAATGCATGTCTGCACCAGCTGCTTAAAATCTGGTAAAGTTGAAAGAGCTTAATCTTCTGCGATAATATTGGATTTTAAAAAGCCAGAAATGAAATTCATCATTTCTGGCTTAATTTTTTGCTTGTAATTTTCCATGCAGTTACCAGAACCGCTCTTCCTGTTTCCGTTTCAGATATTCCTTGTTGATCTGTCCGGCCAGTTCACCGTCACCGAACAGGTTGTCCGGATGAAAGATCTTGATCAGATCCCGGTATCTCTTCCGTAAAGCCAGCGGATTATTGACTCCCCGGAATAAAAGCTGTACCGCTGTAAAACTGCCTTCTCCGGGATCCTGCCCTGTGGCCTGCTGTTCTCTGGCTTCCTCTATGAGTATCTGCCGTTCCTGTTCGAACTTCTTCCGGTCTTCTTCCAGCTGTCGGAACCCCTCCTGTAAAATGGCCATTTTCTTCTCAAAAAACAGATTCTCTTCCTTCAGCCGTTTCCGTTCCATGATTGTACGGCGGTTTAATTCATCCAGCTCGTCCCGCAGTTTCACCCGCTCATCCAGAAATTTGTTCCGGGCCTGTTCCAGTTCCGTACGCTCCTGCTCCAGCTCTGAGCGTTCCTGTTTCAGACGCATATTTTCCTGGAAAAGCCACAGTTTTATTTCTTTCAGTTCTTCGGTACTCTCTGCCTTAATGACCTCTTCCCAATCAATCATACTGCACCCTCTTACTCGCAACCACAGAAAAGATAATACCCTGCAAATAATAAAAGTGCTACCATGATCAAGCCGATAAAACGGTTATGGATCACAAGCATGAGCAGCATGCCGACAGCCACAAAAAAGAGTATCAGACCAATGATCTTCTTCATCTATCAAACGGATCCAGACTGTTCTCACTTTATTATATGCAGAGTATTTTAAATATTACTTGTCTTCTGTAGTTTTCTCTTCCTCTTCAGGAAATGCGATATCTACCACTTCCGCATCGGACATTTCTTCTTTTTCCTTCGGCTGGGTAAATTTATCTACGATATCGGGAATCATATCCAGAATCTTGGTGACTGTATCCTGATTCTTGATATTTACCAGCTTGGTGGAACCGTTTTTGATGACCAGAACCGCACTGGGGGTCATCTTACCGCCTAAGCCTCCGGCTCCGGATGCGGATTTTTTCTCAGAATTATTGCCGGCTCCGGCACCGACACCAAAGGTGACATCCACAAGTGGCAGGATGATCGTATCGCCGATCTTTGTAGCCTCACCGACTACGGTTTTAGTGGATAACACGGTATCCATACCCTTCAACAGGGATTCTACAACGCCCTGAAACTGATTCTCTTTGTCTGCCATAACAAACCTCCTGTTTTACACTGTTATTTTTTCTGTGTCTTCTGATATTGTCTGATTTTATGCAACAATTCCCGTAATCGCCGATCTAAAAGCAGTCGGACGGAATGGAATAATACACAGGCCGCGGTAAAATGTCCGGAAGCCTTGAAATCCCCTTCCAGAATCGCCTGTTCAAAATCCGGGGTAATGCAGATCCCCTTTCCCAGCTTCGGAAGCACCATTCCGTAGATACCATACAGATATCCCGTAGTATCCGGAGAACCGGTGCCGACCGTGGCATTGACCGTAAGCTTTCTCGGGCGCAGCCGCTTCCAGATATGTCCGAAACGTTTCCCGGCATGTTTCAAAATTCCCTGGGTATCCGGGTCATTCCACAGGTTCTTGTAAAATGCAATGTTTTCCAGAATATTTTTGATTTTATCACAAATCTTTCGGACTGTGTACCGGATTCTTGTAAAAAATGCGTACAGACGATCCGTAGTCTTCCCGGGAGCTTCTCCCGCTGGCTCCGGCGTTCCCGTTTCCGGGATTCTGGAATCCTCCCTTTCCGCAGCAGACTCAACATCTGCGGCCGTTGCCGAGAATGCCGTGGGATCTTCTGCTTCGACCAGCTTAGGCGTCCCGACAGATTCCGGGGTATGTTCTTCTGTTGTCTGCTCCGCAGAAGCGGGTGTTTTCTCGTTCCCTGTCGTTTCCGTCGATGTCCGGTCTGTTTTCTCCGGCTTCTCTACGGAAGAATCATATAGCGTAAAGAATAAAAACTTTACGCAAATTTTCCCGGGATCAGGATAATCGCAGTTCATCCGCAATAGACCGAACAGCCATTTTACTCTCGCGGTGATAAAGAATTCCTCTGCCGTCCGCTTTCCGGCAGCTTTGTAAGAAATCGGAAAGAACAGAACCAGGAAAATTACCACCAGTGCGATTTCCAACAGGATCAGAAGCACGATCCCAAGAATACTCAATATTTTAAAAAGAATCGTCAACATAGTAAATACTCCCGCAGATTACAGTCCCCTCTGGCTTTCAGGCACTCTCCGGTGATCCGTTCGATCAGCTGCAGCGCATCCTCGTAGCCGGAAGCCATACCGAGAACGAGAAATTCTTCGTCCTTATAATGAGGCTGTACCAACTGTCTGGCATCAAAAATATCCAGCTGATCCGCGGGATTTCTGGCCGGAGTGATCAGATATACATTGGCCAGAAGAGGCTTTTTATTCAGCCTCTTTTTTAGTTTATCCAGTTTTTCCGGCGCGATGCCCTCTCCAAGATAGAGATTTTGCGCAAACTTCAGCTTTCCTGCCATACACAAGTTCCTTAAATCTTTTTCTCCTAGTATAGCATAGTTTCCTTTATATTACAATTTTGTTACTTGACTTTTTAGCATGATATTTTATACTTGAATTAGTACGAATGAGGAGGATACAGCTTTGAAGGTTATTACGAAAATGGAGTTACAGCCGGATATGGTCCTGGGGGAGGACATTCTGGATCAGGATCGTGTGATCTACCCTGCAGGAACCACCATCACTCCGCAGATCATTGAGAAATTGAAACGGTACAATCTGGTATGTGTCACCATAATGGAAGATGTTGATTTCGCCACTACACATTATGCTAAGATTCGTTTTGATTCTAATTTCAAAGCATTCGAACGTGCTTATCCGTTGTTTTTGGGACAATATAAATTAGCCATGAAACAACTGCTGATCATGGGAAGAAAACCGGCGGATATTATTCTGCTGACAATTTACAACGAATTGTATTATTATATTACTTCCGGCCCGGTACTGTTAGACTATCTGTACAATCTGATGCCCAGTGAGGATGAACTCACCTATACCCAGGGACTGAATGCCGCTCTTCTGGCGGGGACCTTCGCTGACTGGCTGGGAATGAGCGAAGAAGAGAAAAATACCCTGATTCTCTGCGGTTTCTATTATGATATCGGCAAGCTGCAGCTGCCCTATGAACTGTTATGGAAGCCCGGCAAACTGACGGATGAAGAATTCAAAGTTATCAAGACTCATCCTGTAGTCGGTTATACCACCGTACGTAATCAGGATCTGAATGAGCATGTGAAAAATGCTGTGATCATGCATCACGAACGACTCGATGGCAGCGGCTATCCTTACCATATGTCCGGACAGAGAATTGATGTCTTCGCAAGGTATATTGCCATTATTGATGCCTATATTGCCATGGCGTCTCCCAGAACCTACCGTAATGCGTTGACACCGTTACAGATTCTTGGGAATTTCGAAAAGAGTCTGGATAAATATGACGTGGAATTATTGATGCCGATCATGAAACGTATTGCAGATGCCCAGATCGGAACCAGCGTGGAACTGAATGACGGAAGCATCTGGGAAGTACTGATCATTCATCCCAACAAATACTCCCGTCCCATTTTAAAAAATGATAAAAACGAATTTGTAGATCTCTTGCAGAGACCAGATCTGGAAATCGTCAAGAATGTTTAAAAATATTTCAGAAAAGCAGGAATAATCAATTTTTCCATTGATTATTCCTTTTTCTTTCCTGATAATCCGCATAGGCTTTTTCCAGAATCTGCTTTTCATTGGCAAATTTCAGAAGATGATATGCTTCATGATATTTGTAAAAGCCGGAATCCACAAAATACTCTTCTCTCTGGGGCTTGCTGTAATAGCTGTCCGTTCCCATCAGATACCAGTGGACTTCCTTCTCCACCACATCTTCCGGTACGGTAAAAGAATACTCGCTTCTGCCGATATAATCTACAATGTATGCCTTGGAACCGCTTTCCTCCAGCACTTCCCTGAGTGCGGTCTCCTCATGGGTCTCCCCGGCTTCGACGGTACCCTTCGGCAATACCCAGCCTTCATATTTATTCTTAATGTTCTTATACAGCAGCAGGATCTTCCCACGGAAGATCACAACGCCACCGCAACTGGTAGCCTCTATCATGATTCTTTTGACTCCTCCGATCACTCTTTCTGGTTGAAGTAAGCATCAAACAGACGTCTTGCAATGGGAACTGCGTAATCACCGCCACTTCCTGCACCCTCTACGATAATGGTGACACAGACTTCCGGGTCTTCTGCGGGAGCAAAACCGGTAAACCAGGCATGGCTGTCACCTTTGATATTATTGTATTCCGCAGAACCTGTCTTACCGGCAGCCGTATAGTTTAAACCTCTTAACTTGGAAGCAGTTCCCTCTTCCACAACATCGGTCATCAACTGTTTCAGAATCGCAGATTCGTCCTCTGTCATCAGACGGCCGTATTCCGATGCCTTAAAGCTTTTTACCACAGTACCTTCATCATTTTCCACATGATCAATGACATAGGGCTTCATCAGAACACCATCGTTGGCAATGGCACAGGTGATCATATTCAGATGCACCGGTGTGATCTGGGTCTTACCCTGACCGATGGAGGTCTGCATCATTTCCGCGGAAAGTGTACTTTCGGAGACGATAGCCGAGCTTTTGGCATAATTCAACGTAAGTGGCAGATCTTTATTGAACAAAAGGTCATTCAGTGTCTCCTGAAAAGCCTCTCTGTCCAGGCTCATTCCAATATTGGCAAAGGACGAGTTACAGGATTTTGCAAAGGACTTCTGAAAGCTGACCTGTCCGTGACTGGAACCGTGATAACAACTGATTTTGCTGTCTCCCACCCGGAAAGAACCATTACAGTTATAAGAATAATTCTGATACGTGGTGGGATTCTCCCGGATATATTCCAATGCCGTTACGATCTTGAAGGTGGATCCGGGCGGATAAAGTCCCTGGGTGGCGCGATTCAACAGTACTGTACTGGAATCATTGTCGATCAGATCATCCCAGATCTCCGGAATGGTATTCGGATCAAAATCGGGATGCGACACCATTGCCAGAATCTTGCCGGTAGACACTTCCGTTACAATGATGGCACCACGGTAAATATCCAGCTGGTCGTTGGCCACCTGCTGGATATGGACATCCAGTGTGGTATATACATTATCTCCGGGATTCTTTTTCCCGGCAGTATCGTTTTTCACTTTATTGCTCAGGGAGGTATTGGTGTTGATCAGATAGTAATTGGCCAGAGCCTCCACTCCCATGCGTCCCTGGGTGGAATAACCTACGATATGAGAAAACAGATTCTTATACGGATAGTTTCGAGTCTCCTCTTCATCCGCATCCAGTATCGTCTCTGCCAGAACATCCCCATCCCTGGAATAAATGGATCCGCGGTAATTGCGGGACAGCAGAATCTGCTGACGGGAATTATAACTGTTGTTGATCATATCCTGTTCGCTGGTTGCCACAAAATGACCCAGATAGACCAACAGGCACAAGAACAGGACACCGATGCTTCCGGCAGAAAGCCAGATTTCCCGCTGGTTGCCCATACGTTTTCTGTTCCGGGCGTCCTTTTTGCGGTCGGCATCTTTTTTCTGTGTATTTTTCTGCGTATTCTGCGCCTTATTTTCTGCCACCTCTGCGCTCTCCTTCCTTCTGCAGGCGAATATAGATTCCCTGTATAATGAAAAACATGATCATGGTCGTCATGACGGAACTTCCTCCATAGCTGATGAAAGGAAGTGTCACTCCGGTCAGCGGAATGAACTTGGTACCGCCGCCAATGGTCAGGAATATCTGGAAAATATACATAATACCGATGCCGTATACGATCAGCTGATAGAATCTGTCATGAATGCATACTGCCACCCGCATCATTTCCAGAAAACTGCTGACACAGATCAGGATCAGACATATTCCGAAGATCACGCCCAGTTCCTCGCAGATGGAAGAAAAGATAAAGTCCGCTTCCACATAAGGAATCGCTGTGGGATTACCTTTTAACAGTCCCATGCCGAACCAGCTTCCACTGCCGATGGCAAATAATGACTGGGTGATCTGATAGCCTTTATTGTCAATATATTTCCAGGGATCCTGCCAGGCCAGTACTCTGACCCGTACATGATCGAACAGCTGATAAGCCAGATAAGAAGCCGCACCTCCGCCGACAAGTCCTGCCAGAAGATACAGATAATTTCTTGTGGCAGTAAAAACCACAAAAACAAAGCCAACGAAAAAGATCAAAGCACTTCCCAGGTCCTTGGATACTACCAGGATCACCACATGGGCTCCCGCAATGATCGCCGTCAGAACGACTCTCTGGAAGGAGACATTTTCCCACAACGCTCCCGCCAGAAAGAACAGGAACAGGATCTTGACGAATTCCGAAGGCTGGAACGTGATTCCTCCCAGGGAAAATGAAATCTTGGAACCATGGGTCACCTCTCCCAGGATCAGCACCGTACTGAGCAGCGCAATTCCCAACGTGGCATACAGCCAGGTGATCTTCTTAAAAAAGTGGATCTTTCCCAGCAGATACGGAACCAGCAGGGAAAAGATCAGAGATACCAGTACGATCACATATTGCCGGATGGCCTTGTCAAAAGATAATCTCGATACGATGCAAAGACCGATTCCCAGAAGCATACACATATTATTCAGCAAAAGCCTGTTAATATTCTCGTAGATCAGCGATACCATCGTGATCGTAGCAAACAGAAAGATCAGTATAAATGCAAAGAAAAACAAATACTGAAAATCTCCGCTGACAAGGGACAGGTTCAGAAAACAGAGGACCTGCACCAGAAACATCAAAAGATCCTGTAAAATAAATACTCCACGATGCTTCTCTCCCACCGGATACCGAAAGGTATAAAAACAGCTTGCCGTATATAACACCATAAAAAAGGCGATAAAATATTTGGATAATTCAATCACATATTCCTGCATGAATCCAAAACCTTTCTGTCTATTCTACTCCACGTTTTTCATGACCGGTGGTATATTCCCCATAGGGCAATTCCTTACGGGTACCGGCAAAATACTCCAGGACTTCCAAAGTCTCGGTCTCATTTTCCGTGGTAAAATCCAACCGTCCGGTCACCAGGCCGCTCCATTTACATAATTCCTTGTGCAAGGAAAGCGGAACACTGTTATAGATCACATTAAAACAGTGGGTACAATTCCGCTGAACCGGAAATCTTTTATGATAGCGGTCGATCAGATCCAATGCCTTCGGATTCTCCTGCGGCTGACACCGGTCAGTGGTCTTCTGCACGCAGTTGGCGGTGACCATCATAGGGATCCTGCCGTATATTACTTTTTCCGCAGGAAACGCAGGATCCAGAATGTCTCTCTGCTCTGCGGCATTCAGCTCCAACGGCAGACAATAGCCGTCTAAGAATGCCTTCCAGAAATCCCGGCTGGTTCGGTTCCAGAGATACAGACTATGATCCCCATAGATTTCTTTTCCGGTAAAATTCCATTGTTTTAATAACGCGATATGTTCCATGTTTGCTGCCTGAAAGCCATTTATATATGCCAGATTTTCCAGCAGCAATTTCCGTAATTTTTCAAGATACTGCCCATCCCGCAGGCGCAGGATCTTCGGCAGAGCGATCACAGATTGGATCTCTTTTTCAGTAAGGCTTCTCAAAATCTTCTCCGCAGCGGACGGATCCTGTAACAGGAAATCCGCATCCAGATAGAGTCTGAGTTGTCCGGCGGTTCTGACCGGATCTTTCCAGAAGGATGAACCGCAAAAGCCCTGCCATTGTTCCGGGGTCCGTATCGTGACAGCCCATTTTTCATCGGATTTTTGAGACTTTATACTATCGTTTTTCCGAAAATCACCATCGTCAGCCAGTGTCGGAACTTTTTCGGAAGTTCTCTCATAAGGGAAGCCGTTTGCAAGGATCACTTGCTCTTCCAGCAGGGAAAGTCTCTTTCGGCGTAACTCGTTGATAGCTTTTAACGGGTAGAAAGCATTGTCACTTACCCGGATTCCGAGGGAGTCCTCCAGATGGAAGTGACTGTCGCCAAGTTTCCCCAGCTGTTTTGCTATATTTTCCTGTGTGATGGGCTGTCGGAAAGCTTCTTCTACCACATTCCCTTCTACGGTGACGGCACTCTCTCCGGTCCACAAATACAATTTTGCGGTCTCCCCGGTCAGGAATTCAGCCTGCATGGATACCGGAAGGGTCAGCCTGTGTTCCAGATGCTCCTTCCGGATATTCTGAAGCAAAGTCTCATCACTACCGCTGTAAGCCGGGCTGTCCAGAGTCACCATCTCCCCGCCGTTGTGCTTGTGATAATAACCATCCTGTCTCTCACTGCGAATATAGAGGCAGGAAAGCGTATGCATATCTGCCGCAGAAATCTTCTGAGGAGCTTTGGAATCCGCATAATACCGGTCAATATATTTGCGATAAATTGCCGTAACTCCGGCGGCATATTCCGGCTTCTTCATACGGCCTTCGATCTTAAAGGAGTCGATCCCTGCCTCCAGAAGCTCCGGAATATATTCAATGGTACACATATCTTTCAGGCTTAAAGGATAACATTCCTTCGGATGTTTTCCAGTGGTATAGGGCAGGCGACAAGGCTGGGCACAACGTCCTCTGTTGCCACTTCTGCCCCCCAGAATACTGCTGAACAGGCACTGTCCGGAATAGCAATAACACATGGCTCCATGGATAAAGCATTCGATCTCAAGCCCTGTGACTTCCTTGATCCTGCGGATCTCCGCAAGGCTCAGCTCTCTGGCGGGAACTACACGACAGGCCCCCTGTTCCTTCAGAAAAGCTGCCCCATATTCCCCTGTAATGGTCATCTGAGTGCTTCCATGGAGTTCCATCCCTGGAAAATGTTCTCTGAGATATGCAAATACTCCCATGTCCTGGACAATCACCCCATCCAGTCCGGCCCGGTAATAGGGCAATACATATTCATACAGTCCGGAAAATTCCGATTCTTTTACCAGTGTGTTTACCGTCAGATATACTTTTCGCTGAAAAAGATGAGCATACCGGATGCAGGCAACCAGTTCTTCTTCCGAAAAATTTTCCGCATAAGCTCTGGCCCCGAAACGGCTGCCACCCAGATATATAGCATCCGCACCGGCATGGATAGCCCCGTAAAAGGCTTCCGCATTTCCGGCAGGTGCCAGTAATTCTACTTTTTTTGCTGCTTTCATAGATTTCAGATTTCCTCTATTACATTCGATTCATATAAGCAAATAGCTGCCCGAAAACGGACAGCTATCAATTTATTTGTCTTTTAATTCTGTCTCCAGACGTACAATCTTCTTGGCGTCTTCATTTAACTGCTTTTGCAGTTCCTTCCCCTGCTTTTCTGCATTTTCCAGTTTGATCTGTGCTGAAATCAGTTCATGCTTCAGATCATAAAGCTCTTTTTCCTTGCCCTGCAGTTCTTCCTCCAGAATGGAGATCTGCTTCTTGGCTTTAAAATAATCATCTGCAATATTCAACTGGAGCAGAATGTTCTGCTTATCCAGAGGTTGTCTGCGAAAGCCGTCCAGCTTCCCGTATTCGGTAATCTTTCCGTTGATGTAGGAAGCAATTTTCTGCATATAATCTTCACTTTCATAGCCGCTTAAAGTAAATACTTTTCCGCCTATGATCACTTCTGTATCTGTCTTAGGTGACATCTCCACACCCCTCTTAACACTCTTTTGAAAAACACAATATATGCCATTTACGCAAAAATATAATACAAGATTTATTATATATCAGAATGTATAGGGTGGCAAGTAAAATTTCGTAAGCTGCACGTATCAATTCAGTCCCAGATGATGATAGGTAAGATCTGTGACTACACGGCCTTTGGGTGTTCTGTTCAGAAATCCGTTCTTGATCAGATAGGGTTCGTAGACATCCTCTATCGTACCGGCATCTTCACCGATGGCAGCTGCCAGGGTATCCAGCCCCACGGGACCTCCGTCGAATTTCTCAATGATCGTGACCAGAATATTGCGGTCGATATGGTCCAGTCCCATCTTATCGACATCCATCAGATCCAATGCCGTTCTGGCTACCTCCTCGGTAATGATCCCGTCGTATTTAACCTGTGCAAAGTCACGGACACGTTTTAAGATCCGGTTCGCCAGTCTCGGTGTACCGCGGCTTCTTCTGGCCATTTCCCTTGCTCCGGCCAGTTCGATCTCCACGTCCAGGATCCGGGCGGAATGCATGATGATCTGCTGTAATTCCTCTATGGTATAAAATTCCAGATGATGGATCATGCCGAAACGATCCCGCAGAGGTGCAGTCAGAAGTCCGGCACGGGTGGTCGCTCCCACCAGAGTGAATTTCGGCAGCTCCAGACGCACAGATCTGGCACTGGAACCCTTTCCGATCATAATATCGATGCAGTAATCCTCCATGGCCGGGTACAGTACCTCTTCCACCTGACGGTTCAGCCGATGGATTTCATCCACGAATAACAGATCTCCCTCCTCCAGATTGTTCAGGATCGCCGCCATTTCACCGGGCTTTTCAATCGCAGGGCCACTGGTCACCTTCATATGCACACCCATTTCGTTGGCTATGATTCCTGCCAGCGTGGTCTTGCCCAGTCCGGGAGGTCCATAGAACAACACATGGTCCAGTGCATCTCCGCGCTGCTTTGCTGCGGTAATATACACCTTCAGGTTCTCTTTGATCTTGGACTGGCCGATATAGTCGTCCAGTGTCTGGGGCCGCAGAGAGCCTTCCAGTTTGATATCTTCTTCTGTGATATTTGTCTCTATCATTCTTCTAGGCATAATTTATCCGGTTCCTTAAAACAATTTTTTCAGGGCAGCTTTCAGAATCGCGCCGGAATCCATGGTCTCCACATCCTCAAGGGCATTGACAGCCTTGAGGCTCTCTGCCTGTCCGTATCCCAGTGCCACCAGTGCTTCCACGGCTTCCTTTTTCTTCTCACTGTCAATGTGCAGGCTGCCGGCAGTCAGGATTCCCTGGGCTCCGCCTGCGGCGATCTCTCTGGAGATCAGTGTATCATCAATGGAGAGCTTATCTTTTAATTCCAGAATCAGGCGCTGCGCCGTCCGGGCTCCCACTCCCGGGGCCCTGGAGATTGCCTTGGCATCCCCGGACATAATGGCAAACCGCAGAGCATCTGCATCCATGACCGATAATATTGCCAGCGCTCCCTTGGGACCGATTCCGCTGACTGTAATGCACAGCTTGAACATTTCCAGATCACTTCGGGAGAGAAAACCATATAGTAAAAAGGCATCTTCCTTCACATAGGTATAAGTGTAAAGCCGAACTTCTTCTCCGATTCCCGGCAGCCTGGAGGCTGTATCCGCAGAAATCCTTACATTGATGCCAAATCCGTTGACATCGATCACAGCGTTATCTACCGTGGCATCTTCCAAAAAGCCATTCACATATGCAAACATATATACTAAGTCCTCGTCTTTCCTGTCCTGCAAATAGTAACCTGTAAAAATCGGCTACGATATGTTTATCATACCATAGCCGAACATATGTTTCAAGCAACTTTTCTGTTTTCTGATTTCCATCAGCTCTGAATCTGTTTCAACTGATAAAATTCTCCCTGCAGAGCCATAAGTTCTTCATAAGTGCCGTACTCTGCGCAGCGACCGTCTGCAATGACCGCGATCCTGTCGGCATCCCGGATGGTGGACAGTCTGTGGGCCACGATAAAGGTGGTACGCCCTTCTGTCAGATTGTTCAGCGCCTGCTGGATCAGCTTTTCTGAAATACTGTCCAGAGCCGAGGTGGCTTCATCCAGTACGATCACCTTCGGATTCCGGATCAGTGCTCTGGCAATGGAGATACGCTGTCTCTGACCGCCAGAAAGTTTGCCGCCGTGCTCTCCCACCATGGTATCCAGACCCTTAGGCAGTGATGCAATCAGATTCGACAGATTGGCAGCTTTGATCACTTTCTGCAGTTCTTCCTCCGACACATTTTCGCAACCGTAAGTGATATTGTCACGGATCGTTCCGGAGAACAGGATCGAAGTCTGGGGAACTACAGCCAGGTGCTTTCGGTAGGTGCGTAGATCGATCTTACTGATATCCTTGCCATCGATCAGGACTTTTCCGCTTTCCGCCTGATTAAAACCGATGACCAGATTCAGGATCGTAGACTTTCCGGCGCCGGATTCTCCCACCAGTGCAATAGTCTCTCCCGATTTCACATGAAGATTCAGATGGTTCAATACATTATGTTCGTTATTTTTATAATGGAAACATACGTCCTCAAAATCAAAAGTACCGGTCACCTGTTCCAGTTTTTCCTTGCCCTCATTATCTTCGATATCTTCAGATAACAATACTTCACCGATGGAATTGACGGATTCAATACCCTTGGCAATGGTAGGCAGCAGGGTGACGATGGAGGACACCTGATTGACTACCGTGGCAAAATAACTCTGGTACAATGTGATATCGCCTGCCTGAATTTTGCCGCCAATGGCCAGATATCCGGTAAATGCCAGACAAATCACCTGGAAGATCTGGAATACTGCCCAGCCCACCGAGCCAAACAATGCCTGGATCAGATCCAGTTTGTAGCCTTTTTCCGCCACAGCAAAAAGCTGGCCGCTCATTTTTGCCACTTCTTCGTCCTCCAGGGCATGTGCTCTGGTCACAGGCACAAGTTCCACCATTTCCATGACTCTGGCGGAAGTCTCTTCCATTTCCTTACGGAATTCAGTGTTCCGCTTTTTCATGATATTCCGGAAAGTGACCATGGTGATGGCTGCTACCGGTGTGGTCAAAAGGAAAAAGATAAATACGATCCGGCTCTTGCTGATGGTGACCACCAGCGCCACACCGATATTCAGCGCAATGTTCAGAATGCTTAAAAATAACTGTGTGGAAAGCCCCTCTACCGCTTCCACGTCACGCATGATCTTGGACTGCAATCGCCCGGACTGAGTCTCCACATGATAGGAAATGGATAACTGCTGAAGCTTTCGGATCAATGCTTTCCTCAGTCCCGTCTCCGCATAGCGGGTGGCCAGACTCTTGTAGGAAGTATACAGATAGTTCATCGGAATGTTCAGCAGGATCAGCCCTGCTTCCAGAATACTGTAAAAAATAATGTTCCGAAAAGTATCCGGGTTGTGGGATGTCACATCATTGATGATATTGGCTGTAATGATCGGCAGTACCCAGACGCAGGCATGCTTTGCAAAAAAGCAGATGACTGCCAGAACAAATTTATGATAATTTCCCTTGTACAGATGCATTAACGTCCGCAGAGGATGCCCCTGATTGTTCCGGTAACATTCGATAAACCAGCTTTCGGTATCCATTTTCTGCCTGGGAGAGGTTTTTGCTTCAAAATCTTTCATACCGCTTTTCATGCCTTTCCGTGATCTGCGCATTTATGTCTTTTCCTGTCCACAGATCTGTTTCATGTTTCAATGCCACGTTTCTATTTTTCGGGCTTACTTATTCATTTTATCGCAATTAATATGTATTTTCCAGTTTGTTTTTGCGGTTTTCCTTTGAAAACAACTGATTTTTTGTCAAAACAAGGCTGTGTCAGAACTTTTACATTCTTACACAGCCCTTTTGTCATAGCATTGGATTTTTTACAGTTGATTAGTTGTTGATCAGCTTATCACTCTCGTTGTTCCAGCTGTAAAGCTTACGGATCTCTTCGCCGACCTTCTCGGAAGGATGCTCAGCAGCAAGCTTTCTCATAGCCTTGAAGTGAACCTGCTTGCCTGCGGGAGACATATCTAACAGGAATTCCTTAGCAAAAGTACCATCCTGAATATCGGACAGGATCTTCTTCATGGTCTTCTTGGTCTCCTCGGTGATCAGCTTGGGGCCGGTGATGTAGTCACCATACTCAGCGGTGTTGGAGATAGAATATCTCATGCCTGCGAAACCACTCTGGTAGATCAGATCTACGATCAGCTTCATCTCATGGATACACTCGAAGTATGCATTTCTGGGATCGTAACCAGCCTCAACCAGAGTCTCGAAACCAGCCTGCATCAGAGCACATACGCCGCCACACAGAACTGCCTGCTCACCGAACAGATCGGTCTCGGTCTCGGTTCTGAAAGTGGTCTCCAGAACGCCTGCTCTTGCGCCGCCGATACCCAGTGCATAAGCCAGTGCCAGATCCTGAGCCTTACCGGTTGCATCCTGCTCTACAGCGATCAGACAGGGAACACCCTTACCAGCCTGATACTCACTTCTTACGGTATGTCCGGGTCCCTTGGGAGCGATCATGGTAACATCAACGTTCTTGGGAGGTACGATACATCCGAAATGAATGTTGAAACCATGAGCGAACATCAGCATATTGCCCTCTTCCAGGTTGGGCTCGATGTCGTTCTTGTACAGATCAGCCTGCTTCTCATCATTGATCAGGATCATGATGATGTCAGCACGCTTTGCAGCTTCTGCAGCGGTGAATACTTCGAACCCCTGTGCCTCAGCCTTTGCCCAGGACTTGGAGCCCTCGTACAGACCGATGATAACATGACATCCGGAATCCTTCAGGTTCAGTGCATGTGCATGACCCTGGCTGCCGTAGCCGATAATTGCGATAGTCTTACCCTCTAATAAAGAGAGATTACAATCTTCCTGATAAAAAATCTTAGCCATTTTCTTCTCCTCCGTTATGAGACATAAAATTTATAACTGATAGGGATCTTCCCTAGAGCTAACATAAAGTGTGAGGTCTTACGCCTGTCAGTCCTCAATCTTCAATATAGGTAACGTTCTCGATACCTCTTCCCAGACCTGTGATACCGGTTCTGGCAAGCTCCAGCACTTCGTACTCTTCCGTAAAACGCTGGATCAGCGCATTGACCTTGCTGTGATTACCGGTAAATTCAACGATCAGATTCTCCGCACCTACATCAATGATCTTCGCACGGAAATTGTTGGCAAGGAATTCTACCCCCTGGCGAATCTCCAGACGCTTTTCGGGATCTACTTTCACCTTGACCAGTACCAGTTCGCGGTACACGCTGTCATCCGGGTCCAGTTCCTTAATATCCCGGACATCCACAAGCTTTCCCACCTGCTTCTCGATCTGTTCCAGAATATCGTCATCTCCCGATGTCACAATGGTGATTCTGGTAAAACGGGGATCGGCGGTCACACCTGCCGTAATACTTTCGATGTTGTAACCGCGACGGGAAAACAATCCGGCAATACGGCTCAACACACCTGAAGTGTTGTCAACTAACAGCTGAAATACTTTTTTCTGCATGAATATCTACCATACCTTTCGTATTTCTACAGCCGTCCTCCCTGACGGAGCAGCAACTGTATTCTTAATATAGCAAGATGACTGCAGAATGTCAATTAGTGAATTTAACATTATGATTGATGTATTTTAATCATCATTTTCTGTGCATTTTGATAATGCCAAGGTTCCTGTTCGAGCTACTTCCACAATACTGATGGTCTGAAGCATCTTGATCAGAGTGTCGATTTTCTCCGGAGCATCGCAAATCTGCAGCATCATAAAGTGTTTTGACATATCTACGATCTCTGTTTTCATAATGTCACAGATTTCTATAATATCCCTACGATTATTCTTGTTATATTTAACTTTTAATAACATTAATTCCCGGGTATAGCACTGTTCCTGGGACAAAGTCTTCACTTTGATGACATCCAGTTTCTTATTCAGCTGCTTTTCAATCTGCTCTAGGGTACGCTCATCACCGGAGCTTACAATGGTCATACAGGAAACTGCATGGTCATCGGTCTCTCCCACGGCAAGGCTGTCAATATTAAAACATCTTCTGGAAAACAGACCGGCTACCTTGCACAGAACACCGGAACGGTTCTCTACCAATACGGAATATATTCTCTTCATTTTAAGTACAGCTCCCTTCCGTTATTTTACCAGATCCATCGGATCGATCAGACATTCTAACAGCATGGTATTGTCTTCCGCCAGAAAAGCGTCCAGAATCTCATCCACGTGTTCCATGTTGTTCAATCGCAGATACGGAATATCATAGGCCGCAGATAATTTCTCCAGATCCGGGCTTCCGGACAGATCCACGACAGAATAATGATCTTTGTAGGTATAGTGCTGGTATTCCCTTACCATACCCAGATAATTGTTCTTTAGCACGATGATCTTTACCGGGATATTGTGCTGTCTGATCGTAGCCAGCTCCATCATGGACATCTGAAAGGAACCGTCACCGCATACCGCAATAACCTGCTTATCCATGGCCGCTGTCTTGGCTCCCATGGCTGCCGGAATAGAATAACCCATGGTTCCCATACCGCCGGAGGTCAGGAATTTGCCTTTTTTCACAATGTGATAGCCGCAGGACCAGATCTGATTCTGTCCCACGTCCGCCACATAGACACCGTCCTCCTGCATCTTCTCGGAAAGTCTTGTGATAAATGCTGCAGGATCCACATAATCGGGATTAGGGGTTCTCTTCTTCTCCATGGTAGAGCGATATTCATTCAATGTAGTGAGCCATTCCTCGTAGTTACAGTCAAATTCTTCTTTCTGAAAATCCTGGAAGATGTGTTTTGCATCACCTACCAGTGGAATGGAAGGACCCGCATTTTTGCCGATCTCCGCAGGATCCACGTCAATGTGCACCAGCACTTTGTTTCTTGTGATGAGATCCGGCTGACTGACCGCGCGATCTGCCACTCTGGCTCCCACCATGATCAGCAGATCCGATTCATTCATGGCACGGTTGGCATAAGTCTTACCGTTATTGCCCACCATTCCATAATAAAGCGGATGTTCGGTAGGCATAACACCGATACCCATCATGGTGGACACCACGGGAATACCGTGTTCTTCCGCAAAGCTGCGCAGCTCCTCCTCGGCCTCACTGAGCAGGACTCCTCCTCCGGCACAGATAATGGGACGTTTCGCCCGCTCCAGCTCTTTGATAACCTTCTTGATCTGCACGGCATGTCCTTTTACGGTAGGCTTGTAGGTACGTAGATTCACTTCTTCCGGATAATGGAAATTTTTGATCGTTGCATTCTGGATATCAATGGGAATATCGATCAATACCGGCCCTTTTCTACCGGTATTGGCAATATAAAATGCTTCCTTGAACACTCTGGGAATATCATTTACATTTTTCACCAGATAGCTGTATTTTACAAAAGATTCCACGGCGCCGGTAATATCCGCCTCCTGGAACACATCACTGCCCAGCAGTTCACTGTTGACCTGACCGGTAATGCAGATCATGGGGATACTGTCAGCAAATGCCGTGGCAATACCGGTGATCACATTGGTGGCACCGGGGCCGGAGGTCACCGCACATACACCGGGTCTTCCGGTCATACGGGCAACACCGCTGGCCGCATGGGCCGCGTTCTGTTCTGTACGGATCAACACCGTTTTGATGTCAGAATCCAGAATGCTGTTGAAAAAAGGACATATGGCAACACCGGGATATCCGAAAACAGTACTTACCCCCTCTGCTTCCAGACATTTAATAATCGCATCTGCTCCAATCATTTTGCTTTGCTCCTTTATCTATACTCCATTATTTCTGTTGTTTCAGACTCTTTTACATCAGGCTTTTGGCCAGTTTCACGGCATCCGCCGCATCCTTGGAATAGCCGTCGGCACCGATCTCATCCGCATATTCCTGCGTAATGACAGCGCCGCCGATGATGATCTTGGCGGTGATGCCTTCTTCTTTTGCGGCTGCCACGATCTCCCGCATTCTCTGCATGGTGGTGGTCATCAGTGCTGACAGGGCAATAAATTCCGCATGATGTTCTTTCGCCGACTCCAGAATTTTCGCCTGCGGCACATCCTTGCCCAGATCGATCACATGGAATCCGTGGTTTTTTAACATCAGTGCCACCAGATTCTTGCCGATATCATGGATATCTCCTTCCACCGTGGCAATGACCACCACCGGCATTTCTTCTCCGGTGCCTCCGGTCTGCAGCAACGGTTCCAGCACCTCGATGGAATTCTTCATGGCTTCCGCACTGGCAATCAGCTGCGGCAGAAAATACTTGCCCTGATCAAAGAATTCACCTACCTGATTAATGGCAGGGAGCAGTACCTGATTCAATAGCTCCGCAGGTTTCTCTCCGCTTTCCAATGCTTCCTTCGTGATCTTTACAATGCCGTTACGGTTGCCTTTCAGTACCGCCGTCTTCAGCTTGTCCTGCATTTCATTGATCTGCGGACCGTTATCAGCAGTCGCTTCTTTGGCGGCATTGCCGGCAGTGCCTGTCTTGGCGGTTGTTCCCTGATTTTCCAGCAGTGCCAGTTTTTTTGCCAGTTCCGCTTCTTTCTCTTCTCTGCGCTCCCTGACGCCACCGGCGTACTCGATATAGCGAAGAGCGGCTTCTTCTTTGTTCAACAGCAGATCCGCAGCCAAAGCACAGCTCATCAGAAGTTCCTGGGAAGGATTGGCAATAGCCATGGTCAGTCCCGCCTGAATTGCCAGCGTCAGGAATGCGGTATTAACAAAACTTCTCTCCGGCATGGCGAAGGAAATGTTGGACAGACCGCAGATCGTGGCAAAACCGTTCTCTTTGCAATAGCGGATGGTCTCCAACGTTTCCAGTGCAGCTTTCGGATTGGCACCTACCGTTGCCACCAGACCGTCCACCACGATATCTTCTTTGCACATTCCCAGAGAAAGTGCCCGGTCATAAATCTTGTGAATAATCTCTTTCTTCTCTTCTATATCCTTGGGCAGTCCCGCATCCGACAAAGGAAGCAGGATAAACATAGCACCGTATTTGGCTACAATGGGAAGTAGTTTTTCAAATTTTTCCGTCTCCAGAGATACAGAATTGACCAGAGCACGTCCGGGATAATTACGCAGTGCAGCTTCTAAGACTTCCACGTAGCTGGAATCCAGGGAAAGAGGCAGGTTCGTGACACCGCTGACTTCCTCCAGAGCCCGAAGCATGCTGGCTTTCTCGTCGATACCGCTCATGCCCATATTGATATCCAGTACCTTGGCACCGCAGGCTTCCTGTTCTTCGGCAAACTGTATCACCTTTTCAAAGCTGCCCTCACGAAGCTGTGCCTGAAGTGCTTTCTTGCCGGTAGGATTGATACGTTCTCCCACAACAAAAAAGCCGTCATCCAGACCAAAGCTGTGGGTAATACGTTCGGAGGTCAGATATCGAATTCCATCCGGTCTTCGGGATGCTGCAACCTTCGCATCTGTACCAAATCGTTCATGGATCTGTCTTATGAATTCCGGAGTGGTACCACAACAGCCGCCAAGAATCGTAGCTCCGGCATTGACCAGTACTTCCATCTCTTCTGCAAACTCTTCTGCTTCCATGTTGTAGCAGGTAGTTCCGTTTTCATCCAGAAAAGGAAGTCCGGCATTGGGTTTTGCAATTACAGGAATTCTGGTATGGGATACCATCTCCGAAATAATGCTCTCCATCTGAGCCGGACCAGTGGAACAGTTGGCACCGATAGCACTGGCCCCCAGGCTTTCCAACACAATGGCCGCCGTTTTCGCATCCGTACCGAACAAAGTTCTTCCATCCGCTTCAAAGGTCAGTGTAGCGATTACCGGCAAATCACAGACTTCTTTCGCCGCGATCAGTGCCGCTCTGGTCTCCGCCAGGCTCATCATGGTCTCCACCACCAGAAGATCCGCCCCGGCATCCACCAGACAAAGAATCTGCTCTTTATAAATATCGATCAGTGTTTCCAACTCCATTTTTCCCATGGGCTTTAACTGTTCACCAGTCATTGTGAGATCACCGGCCACATAAACCGGATGTCCCGGAGTACTCTCTGCCGCTTTCTTCGAAATAGCCACCAGATCACGAATCATGGAAGTCATATTTTTTTCCAGATGATATTCTGCCAGTTTGACGCGATTGGCGGTAAAGGTAGGGGCATACAGGATATTGGTTCCCGCCTGCACGTAATCCTTCTGTAATTGCAGCATGACATCCTGATGCTCCAGGATCCACTGCTCCGGGCAGACGCCGGAAGGCATTCCTGCCTTCACCAGATTGGATCCTGTAGCGCCGTCCAGATATAAAATATGGTCTTTACTTAACGTAATAAATTCTTCTCTTGTCATAGTTCTCTTTTCCTGTATCTTGATTCTTTTAATCATACCACAATGTCCTTTTATTCGTAAAGGGGACGTTTTAACATTATAAGGTTGCGTAAAACTGCAGAATATGATAAATTTTTAGATGGATCAAATGATTTGGAGGATATAATTTTGAAGAAAAAAATACTTGCCCTTACGGCCGGACTGCTGACCGCACTTACGCTTACCGCCTGCGGAAAGGATCCTGCGCTGACACAGTTTAAGGAGGAAATAGATTCTTTTTGTACCAAGATCTCCGATATAGATACCGAGATCAACAACGTAGACGCGACATCCGAAAATGCCACCGATGAACTTCTCGGTTATCTGGATCAGCTGGACAGCGCTTTTCAGGATTTTGCAGCGTTGGATTTTCCTACTGAATTTGATTATCTGGAATCTCTTGCCGATGAAGCAAGCGAATATATGACCACTGCGGTAGAGAGTTACCACGATGCCTATGATAACGGTGGTTACAATCAGCTGACCGCAGACTATGCAAAGGAAAATTATGCCAGAGCTTACAAGCGGATCCAGATCATCATCACTTTCCTGCACGGTGAACAGCCCGAAGATGTAAATCTGACCACTGCAGAGGAAACAGCGGCTGCTTCTGCTGCAGAATAGTTACAATTTTTTAATAATCACAGAAACGTGCGCTGCCAGGCGCACCCATAAAAAGAATCCCCGATGTAATGAACACCGGGGATTCTTTTTATGACTTATTGTCATTTTTATTATTTTAAAATCTTGATCTGGCCGATCAGAGGAACTTCCTTCTCCTGCTCCTGGCAAGCATAAATCAGACCCATGATCCAGCATACAAACAGAAAGATGCTTAAGATAGTGCCAACAATACCACCTACATAAGGAATGTAGTTGATTACTGCTGCAACGATCTGGCCGATCAGAATAACCAGAGCCTGATTCAGATGGAACTTAGCACCCTCTTTGTCACCTGCGCAAAAAGCAACGATCCAGCCGATCCAGGTAATGTAAGCAATGATACCCGTAGTTTTTTTATTCATGTTTTCTCCCTCTGCACTTTTGTGCGATAAAATATTCTGTATATGTAAAAAATGCAAATACAGTCATAATGTAATGTGAAACTTCAGAAGCAAAATATTCTTCAGAATAAAGTTCCCTATCATGATCCCTACCGCCGCATACAGATGCCATTCATGAAAGCGCCAGCCTTTGATCCTGCCAATATGTAATCTGGCAAGGGTCTGACTTAGCATAAAACCTCCAAAGATAACAACAGTATACGTAACCAGTGGATGATACCAGGTGGCCAGTAGCGGATGTCCAGTAAGCAGTGCACTTACCGCTCTCGTTCCACCACAGCCGGGACAGTAAATCCCAAATAATCGATAGACCACGCAGGTATATCCCTGCAGTCTCGGAACGATTATATGAAGATACAGAAAGCTTCCGATGCTTCCGACCAGCAGAAATATCCATCCTGCAATATAAAGCTGATCTTCCAGGCTCCGCTGGTTTTTAGTAGTAGTTTGCAAGTTCACTCATAAATGCTACAGAAAATACAGCAGCTAAGATTGTAATGATAATTCCCAGTACAATACCAATGATAGAACAGATCAGTCCAGCCTTTGCCAGGCCGGTCTTGCCCTGCTTATTGGCAAATACTGCGCAAATGATACCACCGATTCCAAACAGTGCGCCGATCCATCCAGTGCAGCATCCAAGTACGATGGAAAGGATACCCAGTACCAGGCTGACAATAGCCAGTACATTGGTTTCTTTGTCCTCCGGCTGCTGTACAGGAGCTGTTGTAGCTGCCTGAGGCTGTACATTTGCGGTATAATCCTGATAATTGTTCACAGGCTGTTCTGTTACCGGGGTCTCCTGTACAGTTTCTGCTGCGGAGCTTACTTCTGTTGCAGTAGTATCTACTGTAACATTGTTTTCATTTTCAAAATTCTGTCCGTCCATTTTCTCCTCTTTCTGGCCTGGAAAAGGCCTGATATTAATCTGCCAGGGGATTACCCTTGCCGTCTGTGTCGATCTTGCCGGTCAGGATCATGATACCTTCTACCAGTCCCCAGATACCTACACCCATAACAATGAATACGCCGACTACCACACAGCATAAAAGGATTCCCACGATGGAAAGTACCAATTGGGTAACTGCCTTACCGGTATAGCCCAGATAGAAATTATGTACGCCGAACGTACCAAGGAAAATTGCCAACAGACCGGCTACCAGTTTGGATTTTGCATCCGGTGCCGGTGCCTGCTTATTGGCTACGCCACAGTTTAAACATACTGCAGCATCCGGAGCTAAAGGCTTACCGCAGTTATGGCAGTAATTATTCCCCTGTCCCTTGGCCACACCGCACTTTACGCACATCACAGCTTCGTCTGTCATATAAGGCTCGCCGCAATTCTTACAAAAGTACATTTATTCTTCCTCCCTCTTTTTTGTTCCTGACTCATTTCTCAGTCATTACTGTACATTATACAGGATGTTTATATATTTTACCAGTGCTATTTTCACATTATAGGCTCTCATAACGTGCAATTTCTACCGGAAAACGAAGTTATTTCCGCCTTTTGTCACAAAATATGAATAATTTCCGATACAATTCGTAATATCCAAAAACTGCCATGACAGAGAATACCGGAATGGTATTATATAGATATCTGGCTCTTGCCTCAAATAACATAACAAATAAAAACATACCGATAAATGTAACGATCATCACAGTAGAAAGACACAGCCGGTCAGACAGGTTCTCTTCTGTCCGGTATTTAGGTCTGCGGATTGTTGACACCGCCGTCCACAAAAGCATACCAGCCTCTGTTATGACTCCCAACAGTACAAAAAGCCATAATCCCTGGCTGATCGTCGTAAACCAGATATAATTGCTGCCGTCCTGCCAGTAAAAAGCCCTCAGAGCTTCTTTCCCGGAGCTGTCAATGTTCAACGGATATTCCCACGCCTGAAAATACCCTTCCTGATACCAGCTGAACGTCCCATCGTTAAAATTCATGACCTGCTTACGCAGCCAGAACCGGATTGTACCCCAAATACCACGATCACCGATTCTTTTGCGGATTCCTTCCATCTCATATTGTATCCGGGTATTTTTATCCGTACCAGCAAAAGATCGTACGATCTCAAGTCCCTCTCCGGAACAGGCCCCGGTAGTATCCTCATTGAGGCCGTTATACATATAATTACTCCAGCCGATCTCCATATCCGCATTATAATCATACTGTACGGAACAGTAGATTCCCTGCTTACAGAAAGCCCCAAGTCCGAAAGCCGCTATCAGAAGCAAGATTTTTAAGCCGGTCTTCTGCAGCCGCTTACGCATTGGCACCTCTTCCCAGGCAGACCATACCAGATCCACCAGTACTACCGCAATCAATGTGACATAGCAGGTGGCTTTCATGATTCCGCCAAGGCACCCCAGAAACATTATCAAAAACCATAAAAGGTATTTCCGTTTTCTCCCATTCTTCCGGAACAATGAATACAGTAGAAGAATCAGGATCGGCATGGCAATGGTGCTTCCGTCCGTATAGGGAATAATCTTCCAGGGAGAGATTCCCAGAAAGATGCTCTGAAAGACCAGGGCAATCACGGAAATTCCAAGGTTCCTGCTGACCTGAAGGACCAGAAGTACTGAACAGAATACCGCCAGTGACAGCATGACGCACTGGAACTGGATCCAGATAAATTCCGGATTGTAGGGATACCCCTTAAGTCCTGAGGCAAAAGAATACAACTGATACAAAAGCCATGTAACGGGAATATTATTACTGTAGATCGTATAGTAATCGTCATACCCCAGTGTCTGGCCCTCATAAAGCCAGCGGGCGGAATTGGCCACCATGCCGCAATCCCAGCCACCGTAAAATGCAATGCATTTGGATATTTTTATATTCACAAGACAGAACAGAATACAGACTGCCAGTGTGATCCCGGTAAACCAGACTGCTATGCGTCCGGTGTAAGGAATCTTTCGCAGAAAATAGTACGCTGCCCCCAGTACAGCCACTCCGATCACCGCGCACAGGGATAGTACTTTATTTCCCTCCACGGTAATGATCTTATGCATTTCGTTGTAGTTCACATTGGTCCCGTAGAATACTATATAATAGAAAACAGGAAGAAACAGTACAAGCAAAAGCACTGACAGTGTTGCTGTACTGATACATTTTTTCTTCATTGTCAGAAATTCCTTTCCATTCTTGTTCTCAAAATACTATTGGTAATATTTTAGCATTTCTCTGAACTATTTACAATGTAACTACAGAAAATCGATCCCGTAGATCCTCTCTACCGGAATTTCTGTTCCCTGTATCCGAAGGCTTTTTGTGTTTTCATCGATTTTGCGGACACAGCCTTCTACGGCAGTATAACTGCCGCCGTCCTTTTTCTCATCCGGCACAAAATAAATAATTTTCACCGGCACTGTGTCCAGCAGATGCTGTTGCAAATAAGAAATCTGGCGGTCGAGCTCCTGCTTCCTGTCCTCATCCAGTTCCACAAAACGGTCTGTCCGGCGGGCCGTTTCTCTCAGAGCGTCATCATATCCCGCCAATGCTGCAAACGGTGAAAACTGTGCAGCACGGTCCTGTAAAGCCATTCGGGGATGGGTGGATGACACCGGGTGAGGCAGATGGAGCATGTCCTTATATTTTTCATTCATCTTTTTACTCTTTTCCTGTTATCGGATTTTGTGGTCCGATAAATATTATGCCTTATGTCCGCCAATCTGACGGTTCCTGTCTATGGTTGTGGCTCCCTCCTGCAGATCGGCAGCCTTCAGAATCGCATTCTTTCCATACTTTGATTTTACGCTTAGCATTGCTTCCTGCAAGTGTTTTTCTTTTTCCAGCCGTTCCTTTTCCAGCTGCTTTGTTTCCCAGGAAGTTTCCTTCTGCCCCGTTTGCAAAAAGCCTCCGGAGAACAGATCCAGCTGTTCGTAGAACGGCTCTTCCTTTACGCTGTCCGCATCCTTTAGATGATTGGCCACAAGAGTGATTCTTCGGGTCAGCAGCATGGGATCTACAATCCGTTCATATAATCCCATTGTTGTCTCTGTAATCCTGCTGACTGACGCAGTCATTGCATCAAGGTTTCCAGTGCCGTGGGCATGCTTCGGCACGCTTCTGCCATAACGATCTACCGTGATTTCACCATGATAATGATCTGCGATCTCCGGAATCTTCAGGTTGTCAATATCATAGCCAACAGTCAGCACGATCTGATCTGTGACCAGCTTTTTTTCCACCAGATCCATTGCCAGTTGTTCTGCCATTTCCCGGACTACGATCTTGGCCTGCATAAAATCCGTGGCGCAATGCAGTACCTGACCGGAGCTGATACAGTTAGTCTCCGGTCGATAGGATTTGATCAGGTCCATGGTCACCGGCTCATACCCCCAGGCATGATCGATCAAAAGCTCCGCATTGATGCCGAACATCCGGTACAGCAAATCTTCGTTATAGTAATCTCCCGGTCCTCCGATAGAGCATCTGGCCACATCGCCCATGGTAAACATTCCGGCGGCTTCCAGCTTCTTGCGGTATCCGGCGCCGACTCTCCAGAAATCCGTCAGCGGCCTGTGATCCCACAAAAGTTCCCGATAGCTGATCTCATCCAATTCGGCGATCCGGACTCCGTTATCATCCGGTTCCATATGCTTCGCTACAATATCCATGGCAATCTTGCACAGGTACAGATTGGTTCCGATTCCTGCTGTGGCGGTCAGCCCTTTTTTCTCCAGAATCTCTGTTGCAATTCTGGATGCTAGTTCTCTCGCTGTCATACCATAGGTCTTCAGGTATTGTGTCACATCCAGAAACACTTCATCAATAGAATAGACATGAATATCTTCCGGTGCGATATATTTCAAATAAATATTATAGATCTGGGTACTATATTCCAGATATCTCGCCATCCGGGGCGTGGCGGTCACAAAACCAACTTCCAGTTCCGGATGCCTCTGCAATTCATCCGCAAAGGTGCTTTTTCCCAAAAATCTGCCGCCAGGGGACCGCACTTTCCGCATGGCATTTACTTCTCTTACTTTGGAGATCACTTCGAACAGTCTTGCCCGTCCCGGGATTCCATAGGATTTCAGAGAGGGAGATACCGCCAGGCAGATGGTCTTCTGCGTCCGGGAAGCATCCGCCACCACCAGATTCGTATTCAAAGGATCCAGCCCTCTGTCAACGCACTCCACGGAGGCATAAAAAGACTTCAGATCCATGGCAATATAAGTATGGGATTGTGATTCCATTGCTGCCTCCTTTCAAACACTTTCTATAAATGATTATAGCAGAATGCATGTTCGATTACAAAGTAATTTTGTGGAAATAAAGACTCCCGAACAATGTCGGGAGCCTTGAAATCCTTGATTTATCTGATTTTATGTTTTAGAACTTACCAGCCTTAGCAGCTTCCTCGATGGATACAGCAACAGCTACGGTAGCACCTACCATCGGGTTGTTGCCCATGCCGATCAGACCCATCATCTCAACGTGTGCAGGTACGGAGGAAGAACCAGCGAACTGCGCGTCAGAGTGCATACGGCCCAGAGTATCGGTGAAACCGTAAGAAGCGGGACCTGCAGCCATGTTATCGGGATGCAGAGTACGTCCGGTACCGCCGCCGGAAGCTACGGAGAAGTACTTCTTGCCTGCTTCCAGTCTCTCCTTCTTGTAAGTACCAGCTACGGGATGCTGGAATCTGGTAGGGTTGGTAGAGTTACCGGTGATGGATACGTCTACGTTCTCCTTCCACATGATAGCTACGCCTTCGGGAACGCTGTTAGCGCCGTAGCAGTTAACCTTAGCACGAAGTCCCTCGGAGTAAGCGATTCTCTCTACTTCGGTAACGGTGTTGGTGTAAGGATCATAAGAGGTCTCAACAAAGGTAAATCCGTTGATACGGGAAATAATCTTTGCAGCATCCTTACCAAGACCGTTCAGGATAACACGTAAAGGCTTCTGACGAACTTTGTTAGCCTTCTCTGCGATACCGATAGCACCTTCTGCTGCTGCGAAGGACTCATGTCCTGCCAGGAAACAGAAACAGTCAGTATCCTCTTCCAGCAGCATCTTGCCCAGGTTACCATGGCCAAGACCTACCTTACGGGTATCAGCAACGGAACCGGGGATACAAAATGCCTGTAAACCTTCGCCGATAGCTGCAGCTGCTTCAGATGCCTTTCTGCAGCCTTTCTTGATTGCGATTGCAGCGCCTACAGTGTAAGCCCAGCAAGCATTTTCAAAACAGATGGGCTGGATCTTCTTTACCTGATCGTATACATCCAGGCCTGCATCTTTTGTGATCTTCTCTGCTTCTTCGATAGAGGAGATACCATAGCTGTTCAGTACAGCGTTGATCTTATCAATACGTCTTTCATATGATTCAAATAAAGCCATTTTTTCTGTCCTCCTGTATCTTATTGTTTTCTGGGATCGATGATCTTAACTGCATCGTCTACACGACCATACTGGCCCTTAGCCTTCTCCCATGCAGTGTTGGCATCGTCACCCTTCTTGATGAAGTCGGTCATCTTGCCCAGGTTAACAAACTGGTAACCGATGATCTGATCATCCTTGTCCAGAGCAATACCGGTTACATAACCTTCTGCCATCTCCAGATAACGGGGACCCTTCTTCAGAGTACCGTACATAGTACCAACCTGGCTTCTTAAGCCCTTACCAAGGTCTTCCAGACCTGCGCCTACAGGCAGACCTTCCTCAGAGAATGCACTCTGGGTACGACCATAAACGATCTGTAAGAACAGCTCTCTCATAGCGGTATTGATTGCATCACATACAAGGTCAGTATTTAAAGCTTCCATAACGGTCAGACCGGGCAGGATTTCAGCAGCCATAGCTGCGGAGTGAGTCATACCGGAACATCCAACGGTCTCAACCAGAGCCTCCTGGATGATACCTTCCTTAACGTTCAGGGTCAGTTTACATGCACCCTGCTGAGGTGCACACCAGCCCACACCGTGAGTCAGACCGGAAATATCCTTAACTTCTTTTGCCTGCACCCATTTTGCCTCTTCGGGAATGGGAGCACAACCATGATGTACGCCCTGTGCAACGGGACACATTTCTTCAACTTCTTTTGAATAAATCATGTGAAATCTCCTTTCAATATGTACTTATAATACTATTGATAAAATAATATCATAATGGTCGTGTTCATTCTCTCATATTTCCTTTAAAAAATCTAGGGGTTTTGACAATTTTTTTCAATAGTTTATAGAAATAAACACCGTATCCCCCAATGAACTGCATGGGAAATACGGTGCTTTGTGATTGTTGAAAATCAATTATCAACAGCTTACCAACTCTTGATAAAGGTATCAATGTAATTGTCCAGACACTTTTTAATGACTTCAATTGCCTCATCTCTGTTGCCCTTTTCATTGACAGCAGTGGTCTTGTTCTCCAGTGCCTTATATACTGTGAAGAAATGCTCCATCTCGTCCACCACATGACTGGGCAGCTCGGAAATATCATGATAGCAGTTGTAATTGGGATCATTGAAAGGAACTGCAATGATCTTCTCGTCATTTTTGCCGTTGTCCAGCATGGAGATCACGCCGATGGGATACGCTCTTACCAGTGTCATGGGCTGTACCGGCTCGGAACACAGTAACAATACGTCTAACGGGTCACCATCATCACCGTAGGTTCTGGGAATAAAACCGTAGTTCGCAGGATAATGAGTGGAGGTATGCAGGATACGATCCAGGATCAGAAGGCCTGTCTCCTTGTCCAGTTCATACTTGTTCTTGCTGCCCTTGGAGATCTCGATGACACAGACAAAATCTGTGGGAGTGACTCTCTGGGTGCTCATAGTGTGCCAAATACTTCCATTTACTTCTTTCATAAATCTTCTCCTCTTCCTCTATAGTTATTTCCGACAGATGTCTTTGCATACAGAACAAAATATCCAGCCGGAGAATACGCAGATTATCCGCCTGTGGCGGGTCGCAAATGTTTATCTGCGGATCTGACCGTTTCCATGTATCTTGTATTTATAGGAGGTCAGCTCCTTCAGGCCCATGGGGCCTCTGGCATGCAGCTTCTGGGTGCTGATACCGATTTCTGCACCAAATCCAAACTCGAAACCGTCTGTAAATCTTGTGGAGGCATTAACATAAACACAGGCTGCATCCACTTCGTTTAAAAATTTCTCTGCAGTCTCCGTATTTTCCGTCACGATACATTCGGAATGCTTCGTATTGTAACGGTTGATATGGGCAATGGCCTCTTCCACGCTGTCCACAGTCTTGACAGACAGAATATAATCCAGATACTCCGTACCGTAATCTTCTTCTGTAGCGGGAATGCAGTCCGGCAGGATCTCCCGGGTGCTTTCGTCTCCCCGCAGTTCTACGTTCTTCGTATTCAGGGCTTCCGCCATCTTCGGAAGGAACTTATCCCGGACGGCACGATGCACCACCAGAGACTCACAGGCATTGCAGACACCGATCCGCTGGGTCTTGGCATTCATCAGTATTTTTACCGCCATATCCACATCCGCATCCTTGTCCACATAGACGTGGCAGTTGCCGGTTCCGGTCTCTATGACGGGGATCGTGCTGTTCTCCACCACGCTGCGGATCAGTCCCGCACCGCCTCTTGGGATCAGCACATCCACATATTCCTTCATCTTCATAAACTGCGCAGTGACCGCACGATCCGTATCTTCGATCAGCTGTACGGCAGTCCTGGGCATACTGCAGGCTTCCAGTGCATCCTGTAATACTTTGACAATAGCGATATTGGAATGAATGGCATCGCTGCCTCCCTTTAAGATCACTGCATTTCCCGTCTTAAAGCACAATCCGAAGGCATCCGCCGTCACGTTGGGACGAGCCTCATAGATAATGCCGATAACCCCTAACGGTACTCTGACTTTATCGATTTTCAGTCCGTTGGGACGTTCGAAATGTTCCATGGTCTCACCGATGCAATCCGGAAGAGCCGCAATCTGCCGAAGGCCCTCTGCAATCTGCGCGATTCTCTCTCCGGTAAGCTTCAGACGATCCAGCAGTCCCGGATTCATTCCGTTGTTTTTCCCGTTTTCCAGATCCAGTACGTTGGCTGCAAGGATCTCTTCCTGTCTTTCACACAGATCATTTGCCGCTGTCTGCAGCGCCTTGTTTTTCTCTTCTGTAGTAAGCTTCTGCAATACATATTTGGCATCGCAGGCATTTTTTCCCAGTTCTAAAAGTTCCGACATTCCTTCCCCGCCTTTCCAAAACCAAAGATTTATACCAAAATCACCTGATAGGGCTTTACATCTGTCTCTTCCACAGGAACACTTTCGACCTGCTGGCAGCGGAACCCGACAGCAATACTGCGAAGTCTTAAGGCTTCCCTGTCTGCCAGATAGCGGTCATAAAATCCGCCGCCGTATCCCATCCGGTTGCCCAGGGGATCAAATACACTTCCCGGCATCAGAAGCAGACAGTTTGCTGCCTCTTCGGGAGCATATTCATAGCTCTCCGTATTGCCTTCCGGCTCCGGGATTCCCTTATAGCCCTCTTTCAATTCCGCCAGGGATTGAATCCGGTAAAAACGCATTTCCTGACCTTCCACCTTCGGAACATAGACACGTTTGCCATCCTGCAGGGCATTCTCCAGAATCTCTGTCGTGCAGATTTCACTTCCGTAGCTGACAAAGCCCAGAATCGTATCCGAGAGGTAATACCACTGGTGTCCCAGAATCCGCTCGGTAATGAGAAGATTCCCTCTCTCCCGTTCCGGCTCCGTCAGTGCCGCCCTGCGGGCCAACACTTCCCTGCGCAGTTTCTTTTTCACTTCTCTGCGTTCTTCAGTGCTCATTTCTTCTTTTTATAGGACGGCTTTAATTTTTCAATGGTGCCGTCCGGCCTTTCGATTTCGATGCTGTCCAGCTGCGCCTTCATATTGCGCTTGATGCTGTCCACGTATTCCTGTCTGAGAATGGACTGTTCCAGCTTTTCTTCGTCGGTCAGTCCCTCGCTCTGAGATTTATGATAAAGCTCATTGATGCGCTTTATTCTTTCATCCATATTCATAATGTATTCCTCTTTTCGTTGACGTATCATCACTGATTTTTGTGCAGATTCTGTACAAATTCCGGCAGATCAAAGCTTTCATCCTTATGTGCCACGAATAAAGTACCTTCGTTTTCACCGGATAACAGACGATGAAGTACTCCGATGTCCTTGCTGTTGGCAATGATCATATCCACATCCGAACTGGTGGCAATCTTCGCTGCAATCATTTTGGTATTCATGCCGCCGGTCCCCACATTACTGCCGGTACTGGCCTTGCCCATATGCATGAATTCCTCCGTGAGTTCATCCACCTGTTCGATAAATTCCGCATTGGGATTCTGCCTGGGATCATCGGTGTAGAGGCCATCGATATCTGACAACAGGATCAGCAGATCTGCATCGATCAGTGCTGCCACAATAGCCGACAGGGTATCGTTGTCACCGATCTCAATCTCGTAGGTCGCTACCGTATCATTTTCATTGACAACGGGAATTGCTCCCATTTTCAATAGCTGGGTGAAGGTATTATGGGCATTGTAGCGGTTCAGATTGTCCACGATGGTATTTTTCGTCATCAGGATCTGTGCTGCCACCTGATTGTACTCCGCAAAAAGCTTCTGGTAGGTCATCATCAGTCTTGCCTGGCCGATGGCGGAACAGGCCTGCTTGATCGCCATGGATTCTGCCTGAGTCTGCCCCTCCGTAGTCTTTAAATGCACTGCCTGTTTTCCGGCGGCGATAGCACCGGAAGTCACAAGTACGACTTCTTTCCCCTGATTGCTGATATCGCAAAGCTCTCTTACCAGCTTTTCCAGACGAGTATAATCCAGGTCTCCCGTCTCGGCATGCTGTAAGGAGGAAGAACCGATCTTAACGACGATTCTTTTCTTATCCTTGATTTGTTCCCTTATGTTATTCACGTGATTGCCTTTCTAAGTCCATATTATTACAGTAATATTCAGCGCCTCCCCCGAAAAACCGATCTGCAGGATGCAATCTCTGAATATTTGAATCATATAACATTTTCTGCCATACGTCAACGCTGTAGCGGAGCAAACTGTGAAGCGATCTGTTCTGCTACGCGGATACCGTCCATGGCGGCGGAAGTGATTCCTCCGGCATATCCGGCCCCCTCTCCACAGGGATAGCAACCCCGGATGGCAGACTGTAACTCTTCATCCCGTTCGATCCGCACCGGGGAAGACGTCCTGCTTTCCACACCGGTCAGGATCGTTCCCGGAGAGGCAAAGCCGTGGATCTGTCTGTCAAAGCTGTCCATCCCCTCCACGAAGGCCCGGTTACACTCTGCCGGAAGAATTCCGGTAAGATCCGCCCATTCATAAGCACCTTTACACTGTGGTTCCAATGCTTCCGGGCCACTTCTTTGTACTCCGTCCGTTTCCGCAGGATGCTCTCCGGTGACTTTCTCCCTAAAATCTCCGTACCGCTGTACCGGCAGTTTCCCATCGCATAATTCATAAGCTCTCTGTTCCAGTCCCCGCTGGAATTCGATTCCTGCCAGTGGATGATCGGAACCGTAATCCGCAGGAGTCACCGCAACGATAATGGCGCTGTTGGCATTTTTCCCGTCACGACCGCTGTAGCTCATACCGTTCACCGCCAGTCTTCCCGGCTCGGAAGATGCGTTGACCACATAGCCGCCCGGACACATACAGAAAGAATACACTCCTCTGCCGGTGCTTGTCTTAGCCGTCACCTTATAAGCCGCTGCACCCAGACCTTTTACCGACTCAGCGCCATACTGGCTCATATTGATCAGGCTCTGGGGATGCTCCACACGGAATCCCACTGCAAAAGGTTTCGCCGACATGGGAAACTGCTTCCGGTACAACATGGAAAAGGTATCTCGGGCACTGTGCCCCGGTGCCAGTACCACCTGCTCACAGGGGAGCACTTCCGTGTCATTCACCTTTACTCCTGTGACCTGCCCGTTCTCTGTAAGGATCTCCGTCATCTGACTATGAAATCGGACTTCCCCACCCATACGCAATATTTCTTCCCGCATGCTTTTTACCACTTTGCTCAGGACATCCGTACCAATATGGGGCTTGGCCTGATAAAGAATTGCCGGATCAGCACCGTGCTTTACGAAAGTTTTCAATACTTCCGTATTTCTGCCGTATTTGTCCTTTACCAAAGTATTCAGTTTACCATCCGAAAAAGTTCCAGCACCGCCTTCTCCAAACTGCACATTGGAATCCGGCTTTAATCTGCCCGTCTGCCAGAAAGCTTCTACATCCGCCTGTCTGGCATCCACGTCTGCACCCCGTTCCAGAATGACAGGTGCATAACCGTGCTGTGCCAGATAATATCCGCAAAAAAGTCCAGCAGGACCCATTCCGATGATCACGGTGGGATGCTTCTGCTGCGTTGAGCCTTCTGCCGGAAAAAGATATTCCGTTTTTTCGGTCAGCAGAACATTGGCTTTTCCAAGTCTGCGGCAGGCATCCTTATATACTTTTTCTTCCTTTTTCACCGTTACATTCACACTGTAACTGTAAAAAAGTGCCGGCTTTTTTCTGGCATCCAGAGACTGCCTTACAATCTGCAGTTCGAGGATATCCGCCGCCGGGATCCGTAAGTACTGTGCCGTCTTATGTATAAGCTGCTCCCGGGTATGATCTACCGGAAGCTTCAGCTGATTTAATCTGATCATTTTCATCCTCATATCTTTCAATGACCTGCCGCCTTTCCGGAGCTTTTGCACCTTACGCAGGCATACGTCACGTGTAAAAAATTATTTTATGCTAACGCAGCGTGGTATCCCGCCAGATAACCACTGCTCCAGGCCCATTGGAGATTATAGCCCCCGCATCGGCCATCCACGTCCAGGATCTCCCCCGCAAAATAGACCCCGGAGCAGATCTTTGATTCCATAGTAGGCTTTACTTCCCGTACATCCACGCCTCCGGCGGATACCTGTGCATTTTCGTAAGGATTGCTCTCTGTGATATGCAGTTTCAGGTTACGGCAGAGATTATAATAAGCATGAATCTTTTCCTCCGGGATCTCCTTCATGAGAGTAGCCAGACGAATCCCTGCCATTTTTAGCAGCGCAGCGGTCAGTTTTTTATGTAACATTCCGGTAAAGAATTCCTCTGCTGTCCGGTCTCCCTGTAAAAGTTTCCGCCCTGCCTGTAATTCTTCATAGCTTTCCTGTGTCAGATCCGGCAAAAAGTCAATCTGTGCTGTCACGTTCCGCCTGTCCCTGAGCAGATAGTTCACCCTGCGGCTTAGCTGGAAAATGGGAATGCCTGAGATGCCGTAATCCGTCAGCTGTAGTTCTCCCCGTTCCCGGCATATTTCCCCGCCGTCACAGAAGACCCGGATCTCACTGTCCGCCCGGACACCGGCAATCCCCTTTAGCAGGTCGGTCTCCTTACAGCGCAGCTGCACCAGTGCGGGCACTGAAGGAATGCAGGTGTGTCCCATTTTTTTTGCAATTTTAAATCCACTGCCGTCCGATCCGGTAGCCGGTGCGGCTTTTCCACCACAGGTCACAATCACCGCATCGAACTGCCATGTCTTTTCTCCGTCACTGACCTGCAGCTTTCCGGAGGCCAGCCTTTCGACCTTTGTGATCTTGCACTGATACTGTATCTCCACACCGAGTGCCTGTAATTCATAACGCAGCACGTCCAGCACCGCAGCCGCCTGCTCACACACGGGATAGAGATAGCCATTTTTCTCCTTTACCATCAGACCGATACTTTGGAAAAAGCGTATCGTATCCTCCGTATCAAAATGTTCCAGCACATCCCGGATCCATTCCAAATCTCCGCCGTGATAACACTCCACGGAAAGCGCACGATTTCCCAGATTGCATTTCCCGTTTCCTGTCTGCAATATTTTCTTTCCCACACGGTCATTACGCTCCAGGATCGTCACCTGTGCGCCTTCTTTTGCCGCGGTTATGGCTGCCATCATTCCGGCAGCGCCTCCGCCGATCACACCGATCTGTTTTTTCATCTGCATCACCTTTATTCAGAATTCTAGGACGAATACGTCTCCAGAAAATCATACAATGTTTCTTCATCCGGAACAAACAGCATGTCCATGATCTGGAGCTGTATCTGTTCCGGCAATTCTTCCAGCGAGATCCCGGTATTGATATATACCGTGGATCTGTCTTCCAGATAGACCACCACTTCATTGTCCGACACCGCCAGATAAAAACTTGCGCTGGGCTGGACATAACGGTAATCCATACGGACCATTACTTTTTCCCGGGAAAAAGACAATACCTCCAACCCCACAAAGCCCCGCTCGATCTCCGACAATGGCGGATGGGCCGCATAGAGTTCCATGGTCTCCAGAAAATTTTCCCTGTTCATCCCAATATATTTATGTGGGATCTTCCATGAGGTCTCCACTGTGGTACCCCGTACAATATCTGCCTCTTCCAACACATATTCGGTATCCGCACAAAGTGTCTCCCCGGAGGCTGCCGCCTCCACACTGGGTGCCGCTTCATAAGGATCTGTGTCTGCCGCAGTCTCCTCTTCCGTGAGCGGCAGGGCAAGTCGGTTCTCATTCAGATCCTGCCATTGTCCGGGATAGAAAAAATGAATGCCCCAGACACCAAGAAAGATTCCAAGAATTAAAAACACAACCGGAATCACAAAAAAGTAACTGATACGTTTTACAAATTTCATACTGCCTCACATCCATGATGTTTCTATTGACTCTTTGTATCAGTATCAGTTATTTTATCGAAAATATACATCCGTAAAACAGTTTTAGAGCAGCCGGAGCGTTTTTCCGAAAGCACGCAGCACTTTACCGCCGGGAACATAATTCAGATCCTGTCCACGGAAACTGCGTAACATCAAAAGCAAAAACCAGTAGACCGCACCGGTGATCACCAGTTCCAGCAGCACCGTTACCATCGCCCCCAGATGGGGCAGGCAGATCTTCTCCAGCCCAAAAGCCAGCAATCCGCAGGCACAGCAGCTTCCGGCGGGAATTGCCAGTGTCCGCAACAGATCCGGCCAGGTCTTCATTCGAAGGCAGGCAAGTATGCCGAGAACAATTCCTCCCGCTGCCATCCCCAGAACAAGGCTTAAAGATAATGCCGTTGTTGTATTTCCCGTATTCAGAAGAATCAGCAATATCACGATGCTCACGATATCCAGAATGCCGTATCCTGCCAGGAGCAGATGCTTTTCCCCCCGAAGTTCCAGTATCTCCGAAAAATAAAACAAAAGCAGAAGCCACAGAATCAGCGAAGATCCCGTAGTGAACAAACCGGTAAGTGCCATTTCCGCAGATTTATCCAAAGCCTGTGACAGTGGTGTTGCCAGTACCGCGATCCATGCCGTGAAAAAGAATCCGTGTACCACCGTCCCCTGTACTCCTGCCTGAAATGCAGTTCTGGCATATCTTTCTTCTTTTTTGCGGATATGGCTGCCGGTTCTGGCCACCCCCGGCAGAATTCCCGCACTTAAAATTGCTACGGGCATCAGGATCGTGATCAGATATCTGCCGACGAAAATACCATACGCAGAAACGGATGCATAAATATCCGCCGATCTTTTCTGGAAGAAAAGCAGGCCGACCCACAAAGGCAGTAATAAAAACATGTCTCTGAGAATATCCCCACCCATAGGAATCAGTAATGTACGCAGCTGCGAGGAAAAAGAGTCCGTTCCCTTCATACCGCTTTCCGCTTCTCTTCTGCCTGCCATGCTGCCACGGTAGATCACAAAGACAAATAGCAGTACCAACACCTCCGAAAGCAGCATTCCCACTGCGATACCCATGGCTCCGTACATGGATGTAAAGTCTGCCCTTTTTAATAAAAGACTTACTTTCTCCCCGTAGTTCCGGAAAATCCCCAGGAACACCAGACCCAGGCCCAGGAAAAATACCTGCCGCAGCACCGAAGATACCGCAGATGGCATTTCCGAACCTTCACTCTGAAAATATCCTAAAAATACCGACTGGATACAACGAAGAAAAAGTGCCGGGCTTAAGATCCACAGGATCATGCTTCCGTAAGGCACCAGAAAGACTTTTTCCAAAAGAATCCAGCCCAGACTCATGCACAAAACAGTCCCAAGAAGTCCCTCTGCGATCTGGAACAGCATCATGTTCTTACGCATTCTGGAGACATTCCGATACTGCCCCCTGGCATTTCTGCCCCGAAGCATTCTGCCCATTCTGTCCGGCAGATTTTTCCCGGTAAGCACCCAGAACAGGGCAAATACCAGAACAGCCGCTGCCAGATATCCCAGGCCGTTATCTCCGATGCTTTTCCCGAACACCCAGATATTGATACAGGCAAGGACATAGGAAAAACTCTGTATTTGTCTTCTTTTTACTTCCACCTGATTCATGTAAGCTACCTTTACGTGTATGACACGCCCTTTTTAATCTCTTGTAATTCCAAGGGATGCGAGAACTTGCTCCTGCTTTGCCTCCATTACCTTTGCCTCATCTTCTTCCATATGGTCATAGCCACACAGATGAAGCATACTGTGAGCGACCAGAAATGCGAACTCTCTCTTCTGGCTGTGTCCATAGCTTTCCGCCTGCTCTTTGACCCGGTCCACAGAAATAATGATATCCCCGAGGATCAGTTCTCCTGTATCCGGATCAAAATAATCTGCCTCTCTGTCCTCAGAGATCTCAAAATCCCCAGGCTCATCGAAATCCAGATTGGGGAAGGACAATACATCAGTCTCCCGGTCAATCTTCCGGTATTCCTTATTGTAAGCATGAATACCGTCATTGTCTGTCAACAGTACATTTAACTGGATCTCATAGGGACATCCCTCCATATCCAGAACCGCCGTGGCTACCTGCTCCACGGTCTCCTCTATGGGGAAACTGTTTTCCCCATTTGAAAATGTCTCATCGGTTTCATTTTCAACGTAAAAAGTCATAGTATAATTTCTCCTCCTTGAATATCTTCTGCATCCGATTCCAGCCCCTTAAGGACAGGTCACATTCGCTGAAAATACCTTTTTCCCGGATTCTCTCAAAAATCCTGTCAATCACCTGCTCATAATCCGGCTTCTTCTCCGGTTCCTTCTGCAACAGCAAAAGGATCGCACTGACTACCGCATCCGAACAATACAGCACTGCGGTCTCCGCTTTTTTGTATTTCCGGGTTCCTTTATATTCTTCCAGGATCTCCGATGCGCCTGCCGGGAATTCCATATCCGGTGTCTCCTGCATAAGATCCCAGCCTTTTCTGTGATATAATCCGGCACATTTCAGGGCATCCCTGTCCAGTTCCAGCTTATTTGCGATCCGCTCACAGAAATAGGCTGTATGTACACACAGGAAATATTCGGATCGGTCTTCCTCGCGGTACTTTACCAGTACTTGATTCTCGGTGTCATTCAGTTCCAGATATTTTACACGATCCCTGAACACCACTGTGCCCGAAAAAATTTTCAAAATACCCAGAAGCAGTATTCCCGACACGATCAGATTTGCTGCCGGAACCAGAAACTGTTCCAGACTTAAATGTTCATTGGCAAGCAGTACCACATTTGCGGTCTCGCACAGCAAAAGGCAGAACAGAGATAAGAACAGGGGGATCCCGATGGCAAATTCCTGCTCTAAATGCTGGAAAAGACAGGCTGCAAAAACACCGCTGATAAAATACAGGAAAAAAATGCCCACTGACTGTCCCCACAGCGTGGCAATCATCAGAAACACCCCGGAAAACACAATTCCCACTGATAGATTGCTGAACAGGGACAATACCACAAAGACCGCCAGAAACGGCCATCCTCCCGCCGGAAGGAATGCACAGGCCAGCGAAAACAAAAGGCTGCACCAGACAGCGGTCCAGAATCTCATCAGGTGCTCTCCGTTATCATAATCCAGGCGGGAATCCACTACTTCCCTGCGCAGGAAAAATCCTGACACTGCAAGTCCCAGTGTTGCCATCACGGCATCCCGCAGGGCATTTTCCACAGACAACTGTTTTCCCAAAAGTCCCAGTCCGTAGACTGCGGCACCTCCGATCAGTACCGTAAGCATCTCCGGCAGCAAAAGCCGCGAAAATCCGTTTTTCTCTTTGTTCTTCATATTTATCTGTTTCCTTTATCCGGACGTTTGTTTAATCTCGGACTTCTTTTGCTTTTGATCGTCCGGGCTTCATAGTCATCGTAAGCTTTTACGATCTTCTGTACCAGCGGATGTCTTACCACATCTTTGCTGGTCAAGGTACAGAAGGCAATATCATCGATATTTTTCAGAACTCTGGCTGCTACATCCAGACCGGATTTTGCTCCCACGGGAAGATCCTTCTGGGAGGAGTCACCCGTTACGATCACTTTGGAGCCGAAACCGATACGGGTCAGGAACATTTTCATCTGTGCCGGTGTGGTATTCTGTGCTTCATCCAGAATAATATAGGCATTGTCCAGTGTCCGGCCTCTCATATAGGCAAGCGGTGCCACTTCGATCAGACCCTTTTCCATATTTTTGGCAAAACTTTCCGCTCCCATGATCTGATACAGGGCATCGTACAGGGGACGCAGATACGGGTCTACCTTACTCTGCAGATCACCGGGCAAAAAGCCCAGCTTTTCTCCGGCTTCAATGGCCGGTCTGGTCAGGATGATACGGCTCACCTCGTTGTTCTTAAAAGCGGTGATCGCCATGGCCATGGCCAGATACGTCTTACCGGTACCGGCCGGTCCCAGTCCGAATACGATCATGTTTTTCCGGATGGCATCCACATAAGCCTTCTGCCCCAGGGTCTTGGGCTTGATCGGCTTTCCGCTGATGGTATGGCAGATGCAGTCCGCATCCATCTCCATCAGTTTTTCCTCCTGGTCTTCTTTTCCCATTTCAATGGCATAATCCACGCTCTGTTCTTCGATCTCATTGCCGTGATCCGACAATGCGGTCAGCTGTCGTAATACCCGGGAGGCCTTCGAAACGTTTTCTTCTTCCCCGGTGATCATTACACTTCCATTGCGGTCCACAATAGTTACCTGAAAATCCTGTTCCAGCTTCTTGATGTACGCATCCTGCATACCGAAGATCTTCTGCATCTGTTCTGTATCCATTTCCAGACGGATTGCTGTCACACTCATTTATGTCTTAATCCTCATTTCTGTCCAAATCTTCTGCTCCGGTATCCTCCGCCCGGGAATCTACCAGACTGACCGCCGCTTCCCGCAGCAAAAGTTCCCCGTGTGCGGTCCAGCCGGCGCACTTTGTTTCTATTTTAACATCTTTCGAGATTATTTGTACCCCTTTTTCATCTAAAGTTTCAAGAAAATCCATGATTTTTTTCTGTAAAACCGTTTCTGCTTCCGACACTGTATAATAATATTCTGTTTTCTGATACTCTCTGTACGTGATCCTGCCTACCATGCAGGGGATCTGCAGATACTCCAACGCTTTTACGGGACATGCTTCCAGCACGCTGTCATATTGCAAAAAATCCATTTTTTTCTCCGGTTTCCACTCCCGGTCACCGAAATGGATAAAATAAAATGTCTTTTGTCTTCCGGTGTATTTTTTCCGGATATAATCTGCCGGAAGATATGCCTGAAAGGTTCCGGTATGCTCCAGCACTATATCCGCATCCGGGGTCACCGGCCGATATTCCCTGACGGTTCCATCCTCGGCATAAATGGGGATCCTGCCTTCCACCAGAATATCTCCTTTTGCCACTTCACTGCCTATGGATACTTTCGGGACACCACAACGCACGATCATATCCGTGATCACCCCGTTGCATTCTGCCACCAGATCTTTTCCTGCCCCTGCAGCATCCTGTACGACTTCTGGAACCGACATATCGTTTTCCTTTACTTCGATCACCAGTCTGGTCCCGTCCAGACGGCCGGAGGTCCAGGTAACCTGCGAAAACTTCCGTCTTATCTGTTTTTCCAGCTCACCTATATTCAGTTCACTCCTTCGCATTCCGGTGTGAATGCCCTCCTGCTCCAGGAAGGAATAGAACACGTCATCCGTCACCTGATAATTGCCAGTCACCTGAATATCCCACACAAATAAAGACGAAATCAGCCAGAAAGCCACCGCCAGAAATAAACCTGCCAGAAACGCTTTTCTGCGCAGCATTCCCGGCACAAAAAAGGGTAGTCCATATCTTTCCGATATGACTACCCTTACTTTTGTCTTTCTGGCGATGGGCCGCAGTTCGTAAAAAGACCGCAGGCCGATGCACATGGTATAAACATCTTCCTGTTTTTCTATATTCCACAGCAATATTCCCTTATTACTGCACAGATTGATAAATCGCTGCGGTGCAAAGCCCCATACCCGGATCTTCACATAACCCTGCAGACGTTTGACCCACTCCGTCATCCTGTTAACCTCTCATAAAAATGATTATTCACGCAAATATCGCAGTGCACTGATATTTCCGCTGATCTTCATATCTTCATTGGTATAATAGTCAATGGAAAGCCTGGTTCCCTCCAGGCACACCTGACAGGTCTTGGCCTGCAAAAGGATCCGCTCTCCGGTATATTCCAGGATTCCTCTGTAATTTTCAATCCAGGCTTCGGAGTTTCCCGTCAGCGTCACCCGCAGTGCTCCCATACAGACATCCTTGGGTAACTGCAGGGAATCGATCCATTTTTCTTTTTTCGATGGCATTCTCTTCATTTTCATATAAAACTATATGAAAGCGGATGCCGGAATATGTTACTGTAAAATCCCTTTGATCAGAGGTTCTGCCTCCGGCTGATGGCCGGTGATGAAATAGGCACTCCGGAACTTTTCCTTCGCCGCTTCCAGGCGTTTCTCATCATTGGCATGAAGGTATCCCAGTACCTCTCCCTTTTTCACCGCATCCCCTTTTTTCTTCTCTAAGAGGATGCCAACAGACAGGTCGATCTCACTTTCCTTGGTCTCTCTTCCGCCGCCTAAGAGCAGAGAACAAATTCCGATATCCTCACAGGCAATTTTTTCTACAAAGCCGTCTCTGTCCGCACAGACAGGAACCACCATGGATGCCTTCGGCAGAAGCTCCGGATCCGTTACCGCCGCAGGGTCACCGCCCTGGGCCTCCACAAACTGCTCCAGCTTCCGTAAAGCACTGCCATCTCTGATGACATTTGTAAGCATATTTCTGGCTTCTTCGACACTCTCCGCCTTACTACCGGCAAGTAACATCCGACTTCCCAGTACCATACAAAGTTCTTTGAAATCTTCCGGGCCTTCTCCCCGCAGGGTTGCAATGGCTTCCTTCACTTCCAGGGCATTTCCCACGGCCCGGCCCAGCGGCTGATCCATATCCGAGATTATGGCAATAGTCTTACGTCCGGCATTCTTACCGATCTTCACCATTTCCTCCGCCAGAGCAAAAGCATCCTCCCTGCTCTTCATAAAGGCACCGCTTCCGGTCTTGACATCCAGTACAATGGCATCTGCACCGGCTGCCAGTTTCTTGCTCATGATGGAACTGGCAATCAGGGACATATTATCTACGGTAGCTGTCACATCCCGCAGGGCGTACAGCTTTTTATCCGCCGGTGCCAGATCTGCGGTCTGTCCCATAATGGCAATGCCGATCCGATTCACATTTTCAATAAACTGCTTCGTGGTCAGTGATGTGGAAAATCCGGGAAAGCTTTCCAGCTTGTCAATGGTCCCTCCGGTATGGCCCAGGCCTCTGCCGCTCATCTTGGCCACCGGGATCCCACAGGCAGCCACCATGGGTGTCAATGCCAGAGAAGTCTTATCCCCCACACCTCCGGTACTGTGTTTGTCCACCTTGCAGCCATGGATTCCGGACAGATCCAACATCTCACCACTGTGTGCCATGGCCATGGTCAGTTCATAAGTCTCCTTCTCGGTCATCTTCTGAAAGTAGATCGCCATCATCAGCGCGGATACCTGATAATCAGGAATCTCTCCACGGGTATAGCCCTCGATAAAAAAGTGGATCTCTTCTTTCGAAAGCTCTCCGCCGTTTCTTTTTTTCATGATAATGTCATACATTCTCATAGGCTTTGCTCCTGTCTGCGGCAGTAGATTTCCCTGTCCGCCTTTTATATGCCGACTTTTTTACAGATGTCACTGATACAGCATTTTTCACAGTAAGGATGGGTTCTGGCGGTGCACACTTCTCTGCCGTGATATACCAGTCTGTGGCAGAAATCGCTGCCTTCTTCGGGCGGAATGATCTTCCACAGCTCCTTCTCCACCTTTGCCGGTTCCCTGATCCCGTCCACAAGTCCCATACGGTTCACCAGGCGGATACAGTGGGTGTCTGTCACAATGGCAGGTCTGCCAAAGACATCCCCCATGACCAGATTCGCACTTTTTCTGCCCACTCCAGGCAGAGACAATAATTCGTCAAAATCGTCTGGAACCTTTCCGTCATATTTATCCCGCAGAATCTTCATGCAGGCACTGATATCTCTGGCTTTGCTGTGACCCAGGCCACAGGGCTTTACAATGGCCTCGATCTCTTCCACCGGAGCCTCTGCCAGGGCATCCACATCCGGGAACTTCTCATACAGCTTTTCCACTACGATATTTACCCGGGCATCGGTACACTGAGCTGCCAGGCGGACACTGACAAGCAGTTTCCATGCCTGATCGTAATCCAGAGTGCATCCGGCATCCGGGTATTCCTTTTTCAGACGTTCTATAATTTCTAATGCACGTTGTTTTTTTGTCATATACTTCTACTTTTACTCTTTATTTATGGTAAGGTTCGTGCTGAATGATCCGGAATGCACGATAGATCTGTTCGCACAGGATCACTCGCATCAACTGATGAGGAAATGTCATTTTGGAAAAGCTTAAGGCCAGATCCGCTCTTTTACAGACACTTGGATGCAAACCAAGCGATCCGCCAATGACAAAGCAGATATGGCTTTTTCCTCTGACAGTGCAATCTTCAATCCATGCCGCAAATTCTTCGGAAGAAAAGTTTTTACCGGCAATCTCCAGCGTAACGATCAGGGCATCCTGTGGCAGTTTCGCCAGGATCCTTGCCCCTTCTTTTTCACGGATCTGATCTTCCAGAGCCGCACTGGCTCCATCCGGTGTCATTTCATCCGTCACTTCGATGATATTTAACTTCGTATAACGCCCCAGACGTTTGCTGTATTCTTCTATGGCGTCCCGGAAAAATTTCTCCTTGATCTTCCCTACACATACGATGGATATTTTGATCATTCTTCTGCTCCGTTTGTATCCGGGAAGATCTGTTCATAGATCTTTGTGTCAATAAGGTTCTCCAGCATCTGCTGATCCAGATTCATAAACTGATGATTCATCTGGCTGCGGATTACTTCGAATCTCTTGTAATAAAGAGCCTCTTCCGGTGTATCTGCAGCATTTTCAATCTGAGCGTCAATTTTTTCCGCCGTCAGATTTTCTTCACTCCACTTCAGAAGAGTATCCACCAGAGAGTTCTCGGACTCTGCCTTTTTCTCAAAAAGCTTTGCATTCCGCATGGATACCACGCCCATGACAATGAACAGAATGAAAACAGCACTCATCACTCCGTAGAACATATAGGGATTGCCGATGTTCAAAGGAAGTACGCCGGTAATTCCCAGGATCATGACAAGCATTCCGAGGATTCCCACCACCAGCAGTACCCAGGCAGAGGAACGATTCTCCTCTGCTTTGGCTCCACTGTTCATATAAGTAAGTCCACCCTGGGCGGAAGCTGTTTTCAGCAGTTCTCCGGGATTGACTTCCTCCGATGCTTCTTCTGTCTCCGGCATCAGGAATTCATCTACCGCAGCCTCTTCCTCAGCAGCATTTTCCGTCCGCTCTTTTTCCTGCTGTTCCAGAAATACCCGGGCAATCGTCTTCGCCTGTTTTTCCTCTTTTGCATCTACAAACAGTTCATAGACCTGTTCCGCCTCATCGAAGGAAAGTTTGCTCTTGCGGATCCCATTGTATGTAAGGAAATCTTTCAGTTTCTCCATTTCGTCCTGTTCACCGAACAGCACGGAAGTCCAGTCCGTCAATTCTTCCTCGCTTACCAGCGTTTCTCCGCAATCGGGACATACGGTGATTCCTTCCCGATATTCGTTTTTACATTTCGGACACCATGCCATATACCAACACCATCCTTAATACTCGTAATCCAGGCAGGCTCTGTTGCCTGCCACGGATCCAATATATTCCTTTGCTGCCAGATGATCCGGATGCACCTGATAGGCAGCCAGCGCCTCAGTATCTGTAAACTCAGAGATCAGAGCCACATCCCGGTTGCTGCTGTCCAGTTCATTGATGATCACTTCCACCTTTACGGCACCGGGAACCTTCTCTTTGATGGGCTCCAGTAACTCCTTGATCTTCCCGACGGTCTCTTTCTTTTCCTGTTTTGTCAGATTGCCTTCCAGACTCCACAGAACAATATGTCTTACCATGTAATCCTCCATTCCATCCTGTCTGTGGACAGGATCCGGGGTGTTTATTTTGTACTCAGATATTCGTCAATGCCTTTGGCAGCAGCTTTTCCTGCGCCCATGGCCAGAATAACGGTCGCTGCTCCGGTTACCGCATCTCCGCCGGCATAGACACCTTCCTTTGTGGTCTTACCATTGTTCTCGTCCGCAATGATGCACTTCCACTTGTTGGTATCCAGTCCCTTGGTTGTAGAAGAGATCAGAGGATTCGGGGAAGTACCCAGAGACATGATCACGGTATCCAGTTCCATCACGAATTCAGATCCCGGAACCTCTACCGGACGGCGTCTGCCGCTCTCATCGGGCTCACCCAGTTCCATGCGGATGCACTTCATACCGGTCACCCATCCCTTATCATCGGAAAGAATCTCAGTAGGATTGGTCAGCAGATCAAAGATGATGCCTTCCTCTTTTGCATGATGTACTTCTTCCACTCTGGCAGGCAGCTCCTCTTCGCTTCTACGGTATACAATGTGTACCTCCGCACCCAGACGAAGTGCGGTTCTTGCTGCATCCATCGCCACGTTACCGCCGCCGACAACGGCTACCTTCTTACCATGCATGATAGGAGTTCTGGAGTCGGGATCAAAAGCCTTCATCAGGTTGCTTCTGGTCAGGTACTCGTTGGCAGAGAAGACACCGTTGGCATTCTCACCGGGGATACCCATGAACTTCGGCAGTCCGGCACCGGAACCGATGAATACAGCCTGAAAACCTTCCTCATCCATCAGCTGGTCGATGGTCACGGATTTACCTACCACCACGTTAGTCTCAATATGAACGCCGAGAGATTTTACATTCTCGATTTCTTTTGCCACAACACCGGTCTTGGGAAGACGGAACTCGGGAATACCGTATACCAGTACACCGCCTGCCTCATGCAGTGCTTCGAAAATGGTCACATCATATCCCAGCTTTGCCAGATCTCCGGCACAGGTAAGACCAGCAGGGCCGGAACCGATCACAGCTACCTTCTTACCGTTCTTCTGTGCTGCGGGAGTGGGCTTGATGCCATTCTCTCTTGCCCAGTCAGCCACAAAACGCTCCAGCTTACCGATGGAGATCGGATCTCCCTTGAAGCCACGGATACATTTTCCTTCACACTGGCTTTCCTGAGGGCATACACGGCCGCAGACAGCGGGAAGGGCGCTGGATTCACTGATAATACGATAAGCCTCTTCAATGTTGCCGTTCTTCACCTGTTCAATGAACTGTGGAATCTGGATTGCTACGGGGCAGCCCTTTACACACTGTGCATTTTTACAGTTAATGCAGCGGGAAGCCTCTTCCATTGCTTCTTCTTTGTTATATCCGAGACAAACCTCTTTGAAATTGGTAGCACGTTCCTTCGCATCCTGCTCTCTGACAGGAATTCTCTTTAATACATCCATTTTATTTTAACCATGCCTTTCTGATTTATCGTGTTCAAACTTTTGTATGACTACTGGCAGTTGCCGCAGCCACCGTGATGGGTATCTCCCTCTTCCATGGCCAGCATTGCACGTCCTTCTGCAGTCTTGTAGATCTGCTGACGTCTCATTGCCTCATCAAAGTTTACCTCATGTCCATCGAACTCCGGTCCGTCTACACAGGCGAACTTTACCTTGCCGCCGACAGTTACACGGCATGCGCCGCACATTCCCGTACCGTCTACCATAATAGGATTCAGACTGACAACTGTGGGAATCTCCAGTTCTTTGGTTAAGAGACACACGAATTTCATCATGATCATAGGACCGATGGCAATACACAGATCGTACTTTTTACCTTCTGCCACCAGATCCTTGATGGTCTGGGTTACCATACCGCTTCTTCCATAGGAGCCGTCATCGGTGGTTACATACAGATTTCCTGCGACAGCTTCCATCTCCTTCTCCAGGATCAGAAGATCTTTGGTCTTGCTTCCCACGATAACATCTGCAGCAACGCCATGCTCATGCAGCCATTTTACCTGGGGATATACCGGTGCCGCACCGACACCACCAGCCACGAAGAGGATCTTCTTTGCCTTTACCTCATCCAGAGGCTGTTCTACCAGCTCGGAAGGACATCCCAGAGGACCTACGAAATCATGGAAGTATTCTCCCTCGGAAAGCTGTGCCATCAGTTTTGTACCGGCACCAACGGTCTGGAACACAATGGTTACTGTTCCTTTTTCTCTGTTGTAATCACAGATAGTCAGAGGGATACGCTCACTCTCGCTATCCATTCTTACGATGACAAACTGACCGGGTTCACAGGTCTTTGCCACTCTGTTTGCTTCTACCTCCATAAGATAGATGTTGGTTGTCAGCTCCTGTTTTTTTACGATCTTATACATTTCTCTTTTTCCGTCCCTTCTGTTAGGATTATATATCTAAACGGTCACCAAGCGTATAATGGCGGCCGCTTTCGTCGGTCTGCAATTTGTACAGTTCCCGGGTATAGGCATTTACGGCGAACAGATTCCCCGTCTTTGTGACTGTCCCATCTTCTCCCCGGTAGATCTCGGCAACAACATAGAAATCATCTATCTTGTTGATGTTCGTCACATACTGATACTGATAGAGATATGCGGCACCGGATTCATCAAAGCTTCCGGATGCTTCCGTTATTTTACCACTTTCTATGGCATAATTCACTACTTTTGTCACGGCATCCTCCGGCATAAACTCCGTGTTCATGACCAGATTGTAGCTTTTCTCCACGATCTCGCTCTTTCTTCCTTCCGCAATGCGGATAAACCGGAAGACTGATTTGCCAAGAGGCATGGGGATCGGTCCATTATACACCGTGGAATTCTGCGTAGGATCGGAACCATCCGTTGTGTAATAAACATCATATCCGTCGGTCACCTCGATATTGATTGGGAATTCATAATCCCCACTGACCGCCGTTACCTCCGGAGCACTCAGTTCCTCGATCTCAATATGGTAATTTTTGGTAACCACTGGACTACTGATCCCATTCTCATTGATGTAGACGGCTTTGATACAGTAATCACCGCTCTCTAAAAGGATGGGTGCCGTATACAGCAGACTGTGTTCTCCCGGTTCGGTTTCGTCGGTAGTATAGTAGATCTTACCACTTCCGAAAGTTGTCAGTTTCAAAGGCTGGATGCTGGTATAATATCCCTCCTGCAGACTGAATTCCGGTTCCATTGCCATATAGCTCTGGTATTTACTCATAATATTTACATTACCGCAGTTCAACAACAGATCATTAATGGTCTTATAATCTTCCCTGGCCGCATAGATGGCGATCAGCTTTCCATAAGCACTTTCCAGTTGTTCGGAAGTAGCCGCGGCATCCGCAACAATCTCCCGAAGCAGATATTCATATTCCATTTTGTTGTTCTTCTGAAAATAAATATCCGCCAGTTCAAATTTTAAGGTGATGTTCCCCGGATCGATTTCCAGCGCACGTTCATAACAGGTGACCGCCTGATCGTATTCCCCGGAAGCTACATACTCTCTCGCACTCTTTATCTGATATTCAGCGGAATGATAGTGGGAATAAGAGATTCCGAAACCGGTACATACCACCGCTACTACCGCAAGCACCAGGATCAGCACAATGAATTTCCAGCGAAAGGGATGTTTTGCCGTATTTTCCAGCGGTTCTTCATCCCAGTCCTGCAATTCCGTCATGCTCTGCTGTGCATCCTGATCGTCCGTGGCATCTTCTTCCGGTGTCATTTCCCTGGCAATATCATGCAGAGTCTGCTCCATATTGTATTCAATTTCCGGTTCAAAATCGGGAACAATATGGATATCCTCCCCGCAGTGCTCGCAGTAAAGCGTACCTTCTTTCATTTCCGCCCCGCAATTCGGACACTTCATATAATTATCCTCTTACTGCCTGCAAGGATACCGATTCCAGGCAGTTATTCATCAGCATAGCTATGGTCATAGGACCTACGCCGCCGGGAACCGGAGTAATGGCGCTGCATACAGGCTCCACACTGTCAAAGTCCACATCACCGCACAACTTGTTTTCTTCGTTGCGGTGAATTCCCACGTCAATGACAACCGCACCCTCTTTTACATATTCTGCCGTGATCATTTTCGGCTTGCCGACAGCCACCACCAGAATATCCGCTCTTTTGGTTACTTCTTCCAGATCTTTGGTACGGCTGTGAGCCACCGTCACCGTACCGTTCTCCCGAAGCAGCAACAATGCCATGGGCTTGCCGACGATATTACTTCTGCCTACCACCACACACTCTTTTCCGGCGATCTCAATACCGGAACGCTTCAGCAGCTGTATGACTCCTGCAGGAGTACAGGACTCAAAGCACGGCTTGCCGATGCAGAGTGCACCGACATTCTGGGGATGAAATCCGTCTACATCCTTTAAAGGAGAAATGGAATCCAGTACCTTTTCTTCGTCAATATGTTTCGGTAACGGCAGCTGCACCAGAATGCCGTTGACATCGGTTCTGTCATTTAATTCCCGGATCAGCTCCAGTAATTTTTCCTCTGTTGTCTCCTCTGGAAGTTCATATGCCAGAGACCGGATACCTACATATTCGCAGGCCTTTTTCTTGTTGCGGACATATACGGAAGATGCGGGATCCGCACCTACCTGGATCACCGCCAGCGTTACTTCACAGCCCTGCTCTTTTAACCCTGCAACTTTTTCTTTGACTTCATCTTTAATCTGTGCGGAAATAACTTTTCCATCTATTAACTGTGCCATGAGACACTTTCCTCCTTACTAGAACAAGCCTACGATCCTACCGCTGTCATCCACATCGATATTGTAAGCAGCTGGAGCCTTGGGCAGGCCGGGCATGGTCATGACCGCACCGGTGAGCACTACAACAAAACCGGCACCGGCAGACACATAGACCTCTCTTACATTCAATTCAAAACCGGAAGGTCTTCCCAGTAACGTAGGATCATCTGACAGAGAATACTGGTTCTTTGCCATACATACCGGCAGATCACCAAAGCCAAGTTCCGTCAGTCTCTTTAACTGTTTTGCTGCCGCCGGAGCAAACACTACATCAGACGCTCCGTAGATCTCCTGCGCGATCTTTTTGATCTTATCCTGAAGAGACAGTTCATTTTCATATAAAACATGGAAGTGATTCTCTTTTTCGTCGATTGCTTTTAATACTTTCTCAGCCAGAGCGATTCCACCCTCTCCGCCTTTCTCCCACACTTCGGAGAGTGCGAACTCACAGCCTCTTGTCTCACAGAATTCTCTGACATAAGCGGTCTCCGCCTCACTGTCGGTGATAAAAGAGTTCAGGGTAACCACTACAGGCACACCATATTTCTGAAGATTCTCAATATGTTTCTCCAGATTCACAATACCTTTTTTCAACGCTTCCAGATTCTCTGCTCCCAGATCCGCCTTTGCAACGCCACCGTTGTATTTCAGTGCACGGATGGTTGCTACCAGTACCACTGCATCAGGAGTAAGTCCTGCCTTACGACATTTGATATCGAAAAATTTCTCTGCTCCCAGATCCGCACCGAAGCCGGCTTCCGTGATGCAATAGTCTGCCATCTTCATGGCTGCCTTAGTAGCTCTGACGGAGTTACATCCGTGAGCGATGTTGGCAAACGGACCTCCGTGTACCAATGCTGGAGTATGCTCTAAGGTCTGGATCAGATTGGGCTTGATGGCATCCTTTAACAGTGCTGCCATGGCACCGACTGCTTTCAGCTGGCCGGCGGTCACCGGCTCACCCTGATAGTTGTAAGCCACAACGATTCTGGACAGGCGCTCCTTCAGATCCTTCATATCGTCTGCCAGACACAGGATCGCCATGATCTCACTGGCTACGGTAATGACAAAATGATCCTCTCTGACAAAGCCGTCTGTCTTGTTGCCAAGTCCTACCACAATATTACGAAGGACTCTGTCATTCATGTCCTCACAGCGCTTCCACACGATCTGCCGGGTATCGATGCCCAGATCATTGCCCTGCTGGATATGATTGTCCAGCAACGCAGCCAACAGGTTGTTGGCAGAGGTGATGGCATGAAAATCACCGGTAAAATGCAGATTCAGTTCATCCATAGGCACTACCTGTGCATAACCGCCGCCGGCAGCTCCACCTTTGATACCAAAGCAGGGGCCTAAGGACGGCTCTCTGAGCGCAATTACAGCCTTTTTGCCCATTCTGCCGAAAGCTTCTCCCATACCTACCGTGGTCGTGGTCTTACCCTCTCCTGCAGGAGTTGGGTTGATAGCTGTTACCAGAATCAGTTTTCCATTGGGACGATCCTGGATCTTACGTAAAAATTCTTCGGAAAGCTTTGCCTTGTATTTTCCGTAAAGTTCCAGGTCTTCTGCTTCAATGCCAATACTTTCAGCCACTTTGGTGATGGGCTCCATTACCGCTTCCTGTGCGATTTCAATATCTGTTTTCATGTCCTTTTTCCCTCCGTTTATTCAGACAGTCTCGAACGAATGTCAGATTTCCTCCAACAGCTGTTCGAACTGTTCCATGCTCATAAGTACTTTTCTGGGTTTAGTGCCTTCTTCTTCACCTACCACGCCGTATTCGCAAAGCTGATCCATGATTCTGGCAGCACGGTTGAAACCGATTTTCAACACACGCTGCAACATGCCGATGCTGGCCTTGTCTTTATCAATAATAAACCTTGCGGCCTCCTCAAAATATTCGTCTCTGTCGTTACCGCCACCAGAGCCGCTTCCAGAGGAACCACCTGACGAGCCGATATTTTTGATCTTCTCTTCAATATCTTCTGCATAGTTGCTATAGGTATTGCCCAGTGCCTGGTTCTTGAGATAATCCACCACATCGGATACTTCCTTGTCGGACACAAAAGCACCCTGTACTCTGGCCGGTTTGGAATAACCCTGCGGGTAGAATAACATATCGCCTTTACCAAGCAATTTCTCCGCACCGTTCATATCCAGGATCGTTCGTGAATCCACACCGCTGGATACGGAGAATGCCACACGACTGGGCATATTGGCCTTGATCAGTCCGGTGATGACATCCACACTGGGTCGCTGGGTAGCGATGATCAGATGGATACCTGCGGCTCTGGCCAACTGTGCCAGACGACAGATAGATTCCTCCACTTCGCCGGGGCATACCATCATCAGATCCGCCAGCTCGTCCACGATAATGACGATCTGCGGCATCTTCTTCGGTGCTTCCTCTCCTTCCGGAACAGGCATAGTCTCTATTTTCTTGTTATACCCCTTCAGATCACGGACATTATAATCGGCAAACTTCCGATAACGGTCTTCCATCTCACTGACGCCCCAGTGCAATGCAGCAGATGCTTTCTTGGGATCTGTCACTACCGGGATCAGCAGATGAGGAATGCCGTTATAGACACTCAGTTCCACGACCTTCGGATCCACCATGATCAGTTTCACATCATCCGGATGCGCCTTGTACAAAATACTCATGATCAGCGTATTAATGCATACGGACTTACCGGAACCGGTAGCTCCGGCGATCAGCATATGAGGCATCTTGGCAATATCCGCCACCACAGTCTTGCCCGCGATATCCTTACCTACGGCAAATGCAATATTGGAATTAAACTCCTGAAACTCTTTGCTCTCTAACAGATCCCGGAGTGCTACTGTCATGTTCTCTTTGTTCGGGACTTCGATACCGATAGCTGCCTTTCCGGGGATCGGTGCCTCAATACGAATATCCGTTGCCGCCAGATTCAGCTTGATATCATCTGCCAGGCCTACGATCTTGGATACCTTTACGCCCTGTTCCGGCTGTAGTTCATAGCGGGTAACACTGGGACCCTGGCTGATATCGGTAATCGTTACCTTTACACCGAAAGTATTTAACGTCTGCTGCAAGCGCATGGCGGTCTCTTTCAATTCTCTGGAGGAATCTCCGGTAGCTGCTTTTCCCTTCTGTAACAGGCTCAGAGGCGGAATCCGGTATTCTGCTGGAGGCTGTTTGGCCGCTTTCGCAATATCCTTATGTATCTGATCCTCTGCCAGAGAATTACCCTTTGGCGGCTCCGGTGCCGTGATTTTCGGTCGTATGCGGCTTTCCGCCGTTGCTGTCTCTGCAGGTTCCCGCACGACAGGCTCAGTCTCCGGCTGCAGCTGCCGCATATCGGAGGATGACTGCCATTCCGTAACCGGTTCCTCTACAGGCTCCGGGATATCTTCCTTGTGAATCCGGATAGATTCCGCCTGAGGTGTCAGGAGTGCTGCCTCCTCCTGCCAGGATTCTCTGCGTTCAAAAGGTTTTTTGAAGGTAGCAGCACTGGTCACTTCCTCCACGGGGATCTCCTCGTAAGGTTCTTCTGCTGCAGCCTCCTGCATGGTCACCTGATGCATTCCCGTTACCTTGATCTTATCAAAATCGCTGGAGGTCACTCTGGTCTCTTCCACAACAGGAATCTCCTGTGCATCCTCTTCATAAACGATCTCATGAATATCTTCCCGTCTTCCCACAGGCTGTGTCTCCTGCTTTTTCAGGGAAGTGTCCATCATAACACCGCTGACTTTTTTCTCTCTGCGGGGAATGGCGTTTAAGATCTGCTCATTCTCTTTCTCTTCCGCACGGAGTCTGCGCTCTTCCTCACGGATCCGTCGTTCCTCTTCCCGGATACGACGGGCTTCCTCTCTCTGGGAATTACGTTCCTCCTGTTCCTGTCTGCGGATCTGTGCATTTTCCCGTCTGCGCACTGCATCCTCTCTGGACAGTTCCCGGATCCGGTCACCACCGTTTCGCATACTGTTTAAGAAAGAACGCTCCGTTACCAGGATCAGACTGATCACAGAACACAATAAGACCACCAGAACCGTTCCTACCGTCTCCAGATAATGCAGCAACAGATAGCAGATACTTCCTGCCAGAATACCTCCGCCCTTTTTACCGGTACTGCAGTTTGTATATAACAGTTTGATATCATACTGTTCCATAGAGCCGGCAATCCTGGCGATCAGATCACAGATCACACCGAGCATCAGAAACAATACGACACCTGCAATCATTTTGCGTACAGCGGTAGGGTTCCCCTCATTGGCGAACCAGAAAGCCACAGCCAGAAATATCACAATAGGTGCTATATATGCAGTAAATCCAAAGATACCGAATAAGACCCCGCTGATCGCATTGCCGACCGGGCCGATAATACCAAAATTACAACAAAATAATATCACCATTACCACAAACAAAACGATCAGACCGATTTCATGGAACAGTTCACTGTCCTGTGCTGTTCTCTGTGCCTGCCTGCTGCGGCTGTTTGTGGTACTTTTTCTCGTCCTATTGGAAGATGATGTTCTTTTGCCTGATGAAGATGCCATGTCATCATACTCCTAACTTCATTATAGTCATAATTAGAAGTATATCATTTTTCCATGGCCTTGTCATCCCTTTTTCTGTTCCCTTCGATCATCTTCCGAAGCCTGCAGATGGCCCGGTCGATACCTCCCACTTCGTCAATAATACCGTGGTTCACCGCTTCTTCTCCCACCAGAATGCTTCCCACATCCTTCGTTAAGAATCCGGTCTCCATCATGAGTTCTTCCAGTTTTGTCCGGCTGATTTTACAGTGTTTGCATACAAAGCCCGTGATCCGGTCCTGGATCAGTTTAAAATATTCAAAGGTCTGGGGCACACCGATCACCATGCCATTCATTCTTACCGGATGTATCACCATGGTTCCAGTGGGTACGATGAAGGAATAGTCACAACTCACCGCAATAGGCACCCCGATGGAATGACTGCCACCCAGCACCAGGGATACGGTGGGTTTGCTTAAAGATGCCAGCATCTCTGCAATAGCCAGTCCCGCCTCCACATCTCCGCCCATGGTATTTAAAAGTACCAGCACACCGCCAATTTCTTCACTGTCTTCGATGGCTGCCAGTTGTGGCAGGATATGCTCATATTTCGTGGTCTTCGAATTACCGGAGAGATTATCATGCCCTTCGATTTCACCGATAATGGTCAGCAGATGGATCTTTTCCCCGGATGCCGCATCCGACAGCGTCAGTTGTCCCGTTTTTTCAATTCTTTCGTCTCTGTGTTCTTCCGCCTCGGTCTTCGGCGCTTCATTCTTGTTCTGATTGTTATCTTTCTGATTCTGCATGGCCTGTTTCCTCCCAGTTTCAATGATTTTATGATTTTGAAAATTTAAATAACAAAAAAAGACGACACAAAGGCATTCCACCTCTCGTATCGTCTTTTAGTATGTCCGTCAATCCAACATTTCATTAGGAAACCAACAGATTTTTAATGATCAAAATCATCGTCATCCGCTACCGGATAATCAAAATCACTGTCATCGTCATTATCCAGCTTATAATCCAGTACCTTAGGCACATGCTTTTTCGGCAGGGGCAGTGGATTTTCGATCAGCTGTATTTTTTCCGTTTCTACAGGCTCTTCCTGGAAATCCGCTGGCTCTTCCTCCGGGAATTCCTCGGTCTCCAGATCCTGTACTTTCAGCCGGGATCTGCGTTTCACCGTTTCCGTACTCTCCCTTTCTTTTTCCTGCATCATGGTCACATAGGGAATCAGGCTTTGTACTCCGGCTCCAATGAGAAGATAACGAAGCCGGACATGCATCCACATTCCCTGAATATCCGGGGTTGTGATCTGAAACGTCATCAGTAACTCCAACACAATCCACAAAAGGATCCAGATACTCTGACGTTCTCTGCGTTTCTGACACCAGAAACCAAATACACCGAGAATTTGCATTGTTACCAATAAAAAGATCAGAATCTTGCCGGCTACCACAGTATCCGCTCCGGTCGTCATAGTACCGTCGTAAATTGCAACCGGCCAGGAAAAAGCAGACGGTTGGAACAGCCGTCCCCATGCAGTGAGAACATTTCCCATAAGTTTCCCGCTGACACAGGCGTCTACTGCGATTGAAACAAAGAATCCGACTGCGCCTCCGAAAGCTGCCAGTAATGCTGCCCACATTCTATGTAAAAATCCCACAGTTTCCTCTTCCGCTGTCTCCAGTGCAAAAACCGAAAGTATCGGAAGATACAGTAATAAACCCGTGATATCCAGATAGGTCAGCACTCCCATTGCCACACCAGCGATAAAAAAACTGAGAATCGGGCGGACGCCCTTCTGTTCACCTTTTCGTCGGAAGGTATTCAGTGCTGCCGCAACCAGACACAGGCCTATCATCCATAACATCTGATAAAGTTCCTCCGGTCCCAATACTACTACCTTCCAGCACAATGGCCAGAGCATTCCAAATCCCAGCGCCGTAACTGCCGCAGCCGGTCCAGTTAATCGGCGGACCGCAAAATAACAAAGAATCCAGCCAAGAATCTGTAAGCCCGCCTGGAATCCGAGTGCCACGGTGATCTTATTGCCGAGGAGCAGCAAAAGCCCGTGCAGTATCTGCAGATACAGATAAACCGCGCCATGTACTACCTGTGGGATCTGCGTCTGTGTTGTCACTCGGACCGTATCAAACCAGACATCCTCCGCCGCTACATCCAGATCCATCAGCTGGATTTCACGAATCCTCAGGACAATCCCCGCCGCTACCAACAGCACTGTGAGGATTCCCTCGACCACAAGTGCAGTCTGCCGATTATCTACGTTTGTTTTTTTCTCTCTGCTCTTTTGCAGTCCTCTTGACAGCAGAAAAGCAACAAGCCCTGTGACAGCAAGCCATACACCTGCTATCACAAGGCCGATCCATTGGGATTCCTCCGGAGCGCTTGGCATAGTGACCATCATCGCTCCGGTTCCCGCCATAATTGCAGAAAGTAACCACAGTATTACACTTATTACATTCTTTTTATAATTCATTATTTCAGTACCTTTTCGATGTTATATCTGGGACGATGTTTTACCTCAATGTAAATCTTGCCGATATACTGGCCCACCAGTCCAATGGCCATTAACTGAATACCGCCCAGGAACCAGATGGACAGGATCAGGGAAGTCCAGCCCGGTACCACATGTCCGGTACAATAAGAGATCAGCGCATAAATAGCAGCCAGAAGGCTTAAGGCCACAATGATCATACCGGCACCCAGGATCATACTGATAGGCTTCACACTGAAGGAAGAAATACCGTTGAATGCCAGTGCAAGCATCTTCTTCAGAGGATACTTGGACTCACCGGCCACTCTTTCCTTACGGTCATAGTATACACAGTCCGTCTGATAACCGATCAAAGGCATCATACCTCTTAAGAACAGATTGGTCTCCTGATACTTGGAGAACTGTTCTACCGCGCGCTTGGACATCAGTCGGAAATCCGCATGATTGTAAACAGTCTTGACCCCCATCATTTCCATGACTTTATAAAATCCCTGCGCCGTGGTACGTTTGAAGAAAGTATCGGTCTTACGCTCCTTACGGACACCGTATACGATATCACAGCCGTTGTGGAACTTATCGATCATTTCCTCGATCACAGCTACATCATCCTGCAGATCTGCATCAATGGAAACCGTCACATCAGACAGATCCATGGCAGTGATTAGTCCGGCAGTCAGTGCGAACTGATGTCCCACATTGCCGGCCAGCTTTACACCGCATACCTGCACCGGATGTGCCTGATGCTCTTCTTCGATCAGCTCCCAGGTACGATCCTTACTGCCATCATTTACAAACAGAATAAAACTGTCTTCCGCGATCTTTCCCTTATGGATCAGATCATCCAGCACACCCCTCAGTGCCTCGGAAGCAATCTTTAACACCTCTTCTTCATTATAACAAGGAACTACAATTGCAAGTTTCTCCATGCTGTTACCCCTAACCTTTCAATTTATTCGTCCCAGTTATGATATACTGCCTGAACGTCATCATCATCTTCCAGCAGTTCCAGGGTTCTCTGTAAGTTCTTCACTGCAGTCTCATCGGTCAGTGTTACATAATTCTGGGGAATCATGGTAACTTCTGCACTGATCATGGGAATTCCGGCATCTTCCAGAGCCTTGCGTACCTCTTCGAAGTTATCGGGATCAGTCAGGATCTCGAAGCTGTCATCCTCTTCGGAGAAATCTTCCGCTCCGGCATCCAGAGCGATCATCATCAGATCGTCCGCTTCCATATCACATTCTTCCTTGTCCACGATGATCTGTCCCTTCTTATCGAACATAAAGGATACACATCCGGGAGTACCTACATTACCCTGTCCCTTGGTGAATGCGCTTCTTACGTTGGCAGCGGTACGGTTGGTGTTGTCGGTAAGTGCATCTACGATGATGGCGATACCGTTGGGGCCGTAACCTTCGTAAGTCACATACTTATAGTTTACATTGCCCACATCTCCGGCTGCCTTCTTGATGCCGCGCTCGATGGTGTCGTTGGGCATGTTGTTGGCTTTTGCCTTGGCAATAACGGTTGCCAGTTTGAAATTGTTGGCGGGATCGGGACCGCCCTCTTTTACAGCGACTGCGATCTCACGGCCGATAATGGTAAAAATCTTACCTTTTGCAGCATCGTTCTTTTCTTTTTTATGCTTAATATTAGCAAATTTGGAATGTCCTGACATTTTTGTTACTCCTTTGAACTTAAAGTTTCTTTCTCTTTGTATGCATAGTCTTTACGCAATAACGCTCTTTCTATCATAGCATTATTTTCTTTTTTCTTCAAGCACTGATTGTCCGTCTTCTGCATTCTGCGGTGTTTTTTCCTCCGGAAGCTTCCGGACCAACACACTTCCTATCATTTTTTTGACCACGGAAAGGATTTTAAAGTTGTATCCCTTATAGTCCACATCGAACTGCTCGTCCGGTTCCGGGATCCGGTCCAGTCTGGAGATCAGGAAACCGTTCAAAGTCTCGAATTCTTCCTCGTCGAAGGTAATACCCAGAAGCTCTTCCACTTCCTTTAACGGAGTCTTGCCTTCCATGACATATTCGCCCTTGCCACGGTTCTTGATGTATTCCTGATCCTCATCATACTCATCCATGATATTGCCGACGATCTCCTCCAGAATATCCTCCATGGCGATCAGTCCGTCGGTCTGTCCGTATTCGTCTACCACAATGGCCATCTGCAGCTTCTGGGACTGCATTTCCTTGAACAGTTCATCGATATTTTTCGTCTGCGGCACAAAATAAGGCTCTCTGAGCAGCCCGTCCAGTTTTGCGATAGGCAGGTCCAGCTTGTCATCACTGATATGGAACCGCATGGCATCCTTCAGATGCAGGATACCGATGATATGATCAATATTCTCCTCATACACAGGGTAACGGCTGTTCTTGCCTCCCAGCATGGAAGCAATGGCATCCTTCAGTTTCGTCTCACCATCAATGGCCACGATACTTCCACGATGTGTCATGATATCCTGGGCTTCCTTGTCTCCGTATTCGAAAATGTTGGAGATCATCTCCGCCTCACTGGCCTGAATGACACCCTGCTCATGACCTTCCTGCACCATATTGATGATCTCTTCCTCGGTCACATCATTTTCATCCGTATTGTTGCGGACACCGAAGAGGAACAGGATTCCCTTGGCTGTCAGATTCACCAGCCCCGTCAGGGGTGCCAGCAGTCTGGTGATAATATAAATCGGGTCAATACAGGCATACGCCCACTTCTCCGGCTGTCTGGATGCCATTTTCCGGGGAATCAGCACACCGAAAGTCAACAGGATATAGATCATGGCAATAAAAGACAATACCGTGGCAATCCCTGAAAGCACTCCCGTAGGCACATTCTCCAGAGACATGCCTCCCACATTGATCACATGAAGTCCCTTGTCAATGGTCTGCAGCCAGATATTCAGATAAAAAGCTCCCATTAAAATATTGATCAGAGTAATAACCAGCTGTACCGTATTGATATAGATCCCCGGACGGCTGATCATTTCACTCAGCCGCATGGACCGGCGATCCTTTTCTTCCTCTGCTTTATGTAGGATCTCCTTTTCATTCAGATTGTCGATGGCGGCATCAAATCCATAGAAAAACATATCCACCAGCAACAGCAGGAAAAAGAGAAAAATGGCCACAGGCCCACTCATGTCCATATTTTATTTCATCCTTTCGTATTTTATCCTATTTTCGGATACACTATGCATCGGGCTATGTATCCAGCTCCAGGCTGACTTTCAGTGCCCGGTTCACTCTCCGCATAATGTCTCCGTCCAGATGGCATACCTTATCTTTCAGCCTCTTTTTATCGATGGTGCGCAGCTGTTCCAGCAGCACTACGGAATCTTTATCCATATCGTAGCGGCGGGCATTCAGTTCAATATGCGTAGGCAGCTTCGCCTTGTTCATCTTTGAGGTGATTGCAGCGCAGATCACGGTGGGACTGTGTTTGTTCCCCACATCGTTCTGGATGATCAGCACCGGCCGGATGCCGCCCTGCTCCGAGCCGATGACCGGTCTCAAATCTGCGTAATAGATATCTCCTCTTCTCATTTCTACTCCTTCATCAGCGATTTAACATAAGTATTGCCGATTCTTCCGGAGTTATACGAACACTTTAGATCCGTCAGAAATTTTCAAAATAATCTTTTACTTCTGTGATCTCACCATTTCGACGGTAGACTCTGGGAATTCGTTTTCCCAGTGTGCAGACAAACTCATAATTGAATCTGCCGGAAAGTTCTCCCAGTTCTTCCGCCGTGATCCGCTCCTGACCATCCGCGCCAAGGAGCGTCACCTTATCGCCCTCCATGGCTCCGGGAATTCCGGAAATATCCACCATGAACTGGTCCATGCAGACCCTTCCGAGAATGGGGGCCTTTTTCCCGTGGATCAGCACGTAGCCTTTTCCCGACAAACTTCTGGGATACCCGTCTCCATATCCTACAGGGATGGTGGCTACTCTGGTATCTTTTGTTGCGGTAAACAATCCACCGTAGCTGACACTCTGCCCCGCATGGATCGTCTTGCAGTAAATGATATGACTGTAGAGAGACATTGCAGCCCGCAGAGGTACAATATCCTTACTTACTTCTTCGGAAGGATATAAACCGTAGGTCGTGATTCCCGCCCGTACCATATCCATGTTGGCCTGGGGCATTTCCAGAATCGCCGCACTGTTGGAACAATGCTTTACCGGAATCTCCAGTCCCAGTTCCGACTGTATTCTATCAATAAAATTCTGAAACAGTTCCAGCTGATGGTTGGCAGAAGTCTTATCCGCTTCATCCGATTTCGCAAAATGAGTAAAGATGCCTTCCACTTCCAGTCCGGGATGTTCCATGACAAATTTTACAAAATCCAGCCCTTCGTCGTCCGGAGTGATACCGATCCTTCCCATGCCGGTATCCACTTTGATGTGCACTTTGGCTTTCTTACCGGCCTTTGCAGCGGCCTCTGCCAGTTCTTCCACGGTATCCCTGCGATACACTGCCGGACGGATCTCCTCCCGGAGCATTTCCTCATAACAATAAGGAAAAGTATATCCCAGGATCAGGACCGGTTTCTTCACACCGGCTTCCCTGAGGACATGCGCCTCCTCGTAGGTAGCTGCCGCATAGCCGAACATAAAATCCACATCCTCCAGCATTCTGGCGATGGGAACACCGCCGTGTCCGTAACCGTCAGTCTTTATGACCGCCAGTATCTTCGTCTCCGGGGCAATATTTTCCTTCATATGGATCATATTCTCCCAAATGGCATCCAGATCTATTTCCGCCCATACCCGTTGGTAGGAATTCATCTTTTCCTGTAGTTTGCTTGTCATTTCTTCACACTTTCTTTCTCATCATAGTCTTTCATCAGGCAATCCGCAATATCTCCCGCCATTACCCCATACTCCGTATGGAGTTTTGCCGCCAGCTCACCGGCTCTGCCATGGAGATACACACCGTTCACAGCTGCATCAATTGCATTCATACCCTGAGCTAAAAGTCCCAGGATCACACCCGTCAGGACATCTCCGCTGCCCGCAGTGGCCATACCACTGTTGCCTGTAGTATTCAGATAAAATTCTCCCTGTTCTTTACATACAATCGTTCTTGCATCCTTGGCAACCGCCACACCGTGAAACCGTTCTGCCAGTTCTCTGCCACACTCCGGAAGCTCCTTCTTGCATTCCGGGATGGTCTTCGCAAGCAGTCTGGACAATTCTCCCACATGGGGAGTCAGAATGATAATTCTGCCTTCTGCCCCCTGAGTACGCAGCTTCTCTGCCAATTCCTTACCGTTTTCTTCCGCCAGAAGATTCAGTGCATCCGCATCCATCACTAATGGTTTTCTGCTCTTTTCCACTACTTTTTTCAGGCATTCCAGTGCCTGTTCCTCTCTGCCGATGCCGGGACCGACAGCAATAACATCCGCCCATTCCATGCTCTCGGACAGCTGTCTGCAGGATCCGTACAAAGCTTCCGGAATTCCCTGCTGTAAGATCTGCCGGTTCTCCTCTGCGGTGATTACTTTTACCATACCGGCTCCGGTACGATACGCCGCTCTTGCCGCCAGGATTGCTGCTCCGGCCATGCCGTTGCTCCCGGCCACCAGCAAAGCTTTGCCGAAGGTTCCCTTATTCCCGGAGGATGTTCTGTCCGGCAGATGCTGTTCACAGCTGTCATAAGTATACATCTCCGGGCTCTGTCCCAGAAAGCTCTCCGGTCCGATCCCCACATTTGCAATGTGTACCTGCCCAGCATAATCGGTTCCCGGATACATTACAAGGCCTCTCTTACAGAAACCAAAAGTAATCGTTGCATCTGCCAGAAAAGCACAACCAAGCACCCGGCCGGTGTCCGAGCAGATCCCACTGGGAACATCCAGTGCCAGCTTAAATCCTTCCGCCACATTCATCTCTTCTACGGCTTCCGCATAGATGCCTTCCACCGGGCGGCTCAATCCTACACCGAACAAGGCATCTACAATCACATTATATTCATCTGCCTGCGTATTACTGTCTGTCTTCACCGGAAAATGTTGCAGGGTCTGCCACTGGCTCTTCCATTGCTCTGTGGCTTTCTCCGGATCTCCCACAAGTCGTACCGATACCGTATAACCGTCCGCCGCAAGAAGTCTCGCCAAAGCCAGACCGTCTCCTCCGTTATTTCCCATACCAGCAAAAATGAGCACTTTTGTCCGTTCCTTCACGGCATCAAAGCGCTCTTTCAGAAAATCCTCCGCAGCCAGAGCCGCTCTTTCCATCAGAACCGGCCCCGGGATGCCGAGGTACTCTATGGTATTTTTATCGTATTGCTTCATTTCCTGTGCAGTTACCAGATATCTCATACTATTTTTGCTCCGGATTATATTTCATGTCAAACAGATTGACCACTTCTGCACCAAAAATATCATGCATGTAGTTGTAGATCTCCTGATTCTGCTGTTCCATCTGCTGTTTTTCGATCAGACGTTTTTTCAGTTCGATACGGATCGCACCCACCCACTCCGCAGTCTCTTTGATCTGTTTGTCATTATCCTTCATAATATCATAGCAGCAGTCCATAGTAAACATCATAAGCTGAAGATTTATTCTTTCGATCTCTCTGGGGATATCTTTTAACTCATCTTCGTATGCTTCCAGCTTCTCATTGCATTCCCCGATCAGGCGCTTATGATCCTCGATCTGTTTGTTCAGCTTACTGTTTTCGCCCTGCTGTTCCGCCTCATCCACCATAGGGACGATTTCTTTCATCAGCTTCTTTTTCAGATTCCGGATATCCTTCGACTCGGTATTGAGCTTACCTTGTCGTTTCAACAGCTGATTCAGGGCATCTTCCGTTTCTTTTAGCGGAACGGAACCGGTCTTATTCAACAACCGATACCATTTATTATCCAGGGTGAGTACGGGCAGATGCTTTCCCGTCAATGCATTTTTGAAAGCAGCCTGTCGGTCCTGTGCATTTTCTTCTGCGTTACCGTTGCCCATAAAATCACTCCTTTGATGCCTTACTTCATGTTGTATTATTTCTCGGTGCGCTGAAATTCATAAAAGCGGCTGCTTCGCATCCGTCATCGCCTTGCGACTTTTCCTTTTATTCATTTTCAGACACTCCGCCTATGAAATAAGCAATCATACGCTTGCTTATTTCATGTCTGAACTGTAACGGTTAATATTATAGGATAACTTCATTAAGCTGTCAGACAGATGCACGTTCTCCACCTGAATTCCCTCGGGAACATTCAGATCCACATGAGCGAAATTCCAGATAGCACGGATCCCGTTAGCCACCAGCTTATCTGCCACTTCCACAGCACTGGTCTTGGGAATCGTCAGTACAGCGATATCGATGTCCTTCTCCCGGATAAAGGATTCCAGCTGATCCATGGGCATAACCTTCACGCCACGGACATCCTTACCCACCAGTTCCGGGTTCGCATCGAACATTCCCTTGAAGATAAATCCACGACGTTCGAAGTTCATATAATTGCCCAGCGCTCTTCCCAGATTGCCTGCTCCAATGATGACGAAATTATGCTGCTTATCCAGTCCTAAGATCTTACCAATCTCACGATACAGAGATTCTACATTATATCCATAGCCCTGCTGGCCGAAACCGCCGAAATTATTAAAATCCTGACGTATCTGGGATGCGGTCACCTTCATCAGTCCGGAAAGTTCCTGCGAAGAAATACGTTCCACACCTTCATCCTTCAATTCCCCCAAATATCGAAAGTATCTGGGCAGTCTGCCAATCACAGCCTGTGAAATTTCTTTTACTTCCAATACTTTCACCTCCGTTTTTTTTAGTATACACCATGTGTTAAAAACTTGTCAATGAATTGACAGGTTTTCTTCTTTTCGTTACAATGAAATTTAAAAAGCCCGGTCTCCGTGGGTTGGAAATAAAGGATACTTACTACCATGATATTATCTTGTCAGAATATTTCAAAAGCATTTGTAGAAAATCAGGTATTGAAAAATGTCTCTTTTCATATAGAGGATCATGAAAAAGCTGCCATCGTGGGCATCAACGGTGCCGGGAAAACGACACTGCTCCGCATCATCGTAGGGGAAATGACTCCCGATGACGGGCAGGTGGTTCTGGCGAGGGACAAGACCCTGGGATACCTTGCACAGAACAGCACTGTGGACACCTCTCACACCATTTACGAGGAACTGTTATCTGTCAAGGCGGATCTGCTGCGCCTGGAGGAAAAGATCCGGGAATGCGAAAACAATATGAAGCATGCCGAAGGAGATGCGCTGGAAGACCTGATGAAGCAGTACACCTCTCTCACCCATGCTTTCGAGACCGGCGGCGGCTATCTCTACCGCAGTGAGCTGGTCGGTGTGTTAAAGGGACTGGGATTTACCGAAGATGAATTCTCCAAGCCGGTTGCCACACTCTCCGGCGGTCAGAAGACCCGTGTGGCGTTAGGACGGCTTCTGTTACAGAACCCTGATCTCATCATCCTAGACGAGCCGACGAACCACTTAGATATGAATTCCATCGCCTGGCTGGAGACTTATCTGTTGAATTACAAGGGAGCCGTTCTCATCGTCTCCCACGACCGGTATTTTCTGGACCGGATCGCCGGGAAAGTCATCGAGATCGACCAGTCCAAGGCTACAACCTTTATGGGCAATTACTCCGATTATGCCGTAAAAAAGGAACAGCTGCGCGTTGCTGCCTGGAATGCCTATATGAACCAGCAGCGTGAGATCAAACATCAGGAAGAGGTCATCGAAAAATTAAAATCCTTCAACCGGGAAAAGTCCATCAAACGGGCGGAAAGCCGTGAGAAAATGCTGGACAAGATCGAGGTCATCGAAAAACCCTCCGAGGTCCGCACGGATATGAAGCTGACACTGACGCCCCGGATCTTAAGTGGCAATGATGTGCTGACTGTGGAGCATCTGTCCAAAAGCTTTGATTCCCATAAGCTTTTTACCGATGTTAATTTCGAGATCAAGCGCGGCGAACACGTGGCGATCATCGGTGATAATGGCAGCGGCAAGACCACTCTGCTTAAGATCTTAAATGGTCTCGTTCCTGCCGATCAGGGCACCTTCCGATTAGGTTCCAATGTGGAGATCGGCTATTACGATCAGGAGCATCATGTCCTGCACAGTGACAAGACATTGTTCGAAGAGATCTCCGACGATTATCCCTACCTGAACAATACCCAGATCCGCAATGTGTTGGCGGCTTTCCTCTTCACCGGGGAGGATGTTTTCAAGCGTATCAGTGATCTGAGTGGCGGCGAGCGCGGTCGTGTATCTCTCGCCAAGCTGGTACTCTCCAATGCGAACTTCCTTATCCTCGATGAGCCAACGAACCATCTGGACATTATGTCCAAGGAAATACTGGAAGATGCCCTGAACGGTTACGAAGGTACCATATTGTATGTCTCCCATGACCGTTACTTCATCAACCGTACCGCCCACAGGATCCTGGATCTGACGGAGGGACAATTCGTAAATTATGTTGGAAATTATGACTATTATCTCGAAAAGCACGACACGGTGATGGCTGCCATAGAAGCCAGTGCTCCGCAGAATACTGACGCAGATAACACAGTTGCAGCTAAAGCTGCAGAATCCGAAGTCAAACTGGACTGGAAAGCCCAGAAGGAAGAACAGGCGAGACTCCGCAAGAAAGAAAACGACCTGAAAAAATGCGAAGAAAAGATTGCCGAACTGGAAGCCCGCATCTCCGAGATCGACACCGAAATGTCCGATCCCGCCATCGGCACCCAGGTGGCAAAGCTGCAGGAGCTGTCCAAAGAGCAGACTTCCTGCCAGGAACAGTTGGAGAAATTATACGAGCAGTGGGAAGAACTGGCAGAGTAAATATTTTTAAGGGAAGGGCACAGCAACGATAAAGTCGTTGGCTATGCCCTTCCTTTGTTTAAACTACTACCTGTTCTTGCACTAACTGCAATATAACACAATATTACATCATTTTCTGGATAAAATAAAAAGAACCGGCTGACATTTTACTGTCTACCGATTCTTTCTATAATTTTGCTCTACAATTCTTTCTTTGATAGCGGCTTCAAATAATTCTTCTTTAATGTTCTCTCATCATTGAAAAAATATATTTCTGATTTTGACAACAAATGATTCTCCATCTTTAGTTCCGTCAACTTAAGTGTACATATCAAATCTGCAACTTGAAACAATCTATAATCAGCTGGAATTACCTTACGAAATTCAACGTTTTCCAATAATGCGTTAAAAACTGATGATAGAATTCTTGTTACCTCCACTTGTCCATTATCATAATATATCTTAACAGTATCATAATTGCAAAAGAAAGCATAATTATCACGAATAAATACAGCCAATTGCTTACTAAGCTTTCCGGTTGCTTCTATAGAATCCTCTATATGTTTCTTTTCTATGTATATTGACTTAAAGTTTATATTCAAACGACGTACAAAACTCATCATTTTCATAATAATTTTTTGTCGTTCTTTTAAATCATATCCTCGATATTCTTCTTCCGACCTTATCACCGGTCCAGAATGAACACTATGCTTTGGCCATCCAATATTACTAAGTTCATTCTCCAATATTTTCAAATCGTCGACAATGTTAACTGCCTGATCATGTAATACCATAGATATAATATAAAATGGTGCATGATAATCATAAACTCCAAAATCCCCAGATTCATCTACAAAAATGCTTAATTCTTTCATTCATCCCCCGTATAATAAAAATGGCGGG
>NZ_JAOQJO010000016.1:106863-110885 GCF_025567015.1 Waltera acetigignens
CTGAAATACAGCATTCGGGGCACCGAAATAATATGCTCTTGTTTTATTAAACAACCATAAATTTTACTGTTTTGCATACTTTTACTATCTTTTTAAATTCTGTGTTATCCATAAATTGTATATCCTTATGTGGGTGCATAATTAAGCAAAATTTTTCTTGGGACTTCCCGTCCCCTCACAGCGGCTTCCATTGGAAAGCGTTTGAAATCGTCAAAAGTCATACCATTTAAATTATAATGTTATTATTATCACAAAACTCTCGTACATCCTCTTCAAATAAACTATAATTAATTTTTTCCTTTTTCGAAACAGATTTTACAGATTCTAATATATTATCTATAATTAGTCTTTTTTTATTGGCAGTATCAGCTTTAACATACTCCTCATAGTCAATTTGTAAACTTACTGATCTCGTCCTTTGCTTCATGATATTGTCCCTGCGGTGCACCAACTGACCGAGTGACCAGTACGCATCGTTCGGACAAGCATAGGGTACTGTCACCTGCTCTTCTGACTGTGCATTTGTACTTTGCTCCGGCCGGATTTTCATAGCCGGATCGATCAATGTCAGTTTATATGCAGCCCCTGTCTGCCCGGCAGTTCCTTCCACAATAGAAACCATAAGAATATCCGACAGTCTGACATTTAGTACAGGACTTACTCCACAGTATTCATTAACAAAGAGACAACCTACTGCCTTACTTGCTATAACACCTGCACCCATACCTTCATTTTCCGGTAACGTAGGATATTCTTCTTCGGAACGCAGCCACCATTCCCACATGGTTGGTTTTTGTATGCAAATTTTTCCCCGGTTGTCTGCCCCCCACTGCTCATTACTATATCCATAACTTTCGTTTCGGACTTCTCTTGCATCCAGCAAAAATATTTTATCTCCCGAAAGTGCTGTCCATCTCTGAGGTTGAAAGTCGCAGGCATCCCCATCACTTTCTGCTACATTTTCTTTTACGCTGTTTGCAATAGCAGCCTGCTCCTGTAATGAAAAAGATGATGTCAGAAAATCATTGTTCAAATATTCCCGCAAAATACTATTATTCCATTTGCTGTCATCCACGGCATAATTCAATTCATGGAATATCATTCCCTTGTCACCGTCTGGCAGAAAGACGTTATCGCAGTCCAGTAGCATCGTCTTTACCGTACTGTCATTTCCGCTAAAATCTGTAGTGCATTTGGAGAGCACACGATATTTCACAGGCTCTTTCTTCCCGTCATTGTCCATATCATACTCTCCAAAATACACATAATTCCCCTGCCATGCTTCATCGATTATAGGTTTTGATGGATTTTCAATTCCATAATTTCCTATCCCCGTGATTTCCTTCGCCATAGGTTCGTCCAACGCACGCCCTTTTGCCTGTACAGTAATACTCAAAAAAGCAATCATTACCAATATGCAATTCACAATAATTAATTCTTGAATGATTAATAATAGTTTTCGCATATACTGCTTTCCCCTCAATATTTCATTTCACTACTCCAACTATTGTGTATTCACCATTTTTATTGCCTGAGGAATTTTTTCCTACCTTATCCCACGTATATATTTTCGGTTATTGTATTGAGTTTCATTATCAAAATAACACAATATTACATCATAGTTGCATCATTTTCCGAATAAAAAGAATCAGCTGACATTTTATTGTCCGCCGATTCTTTCAATAATTTCTATGTACATTGACTTAAAGTTTATATCCAAATATTGTACAAAACTCATTATCTTTAATGGCTCTCCTTAGCCATGTCTCTGTCAAGCGGTCACTCCTTTTCCAACATAAACCATCCTTCTTCAATGCGCATAATCATCTGATTCTCGTTCACCGGCACACAGATAATGTCCTCTCCATTCTGACATTTTATATTGCATACCAGAATCTCGTCATCATATATGCTCAGGCCATCGTGAATATCCATTTCCTGTTCAAAATCTTCCCGCCGTATCTTTCCGGATTCCACCCCTGCCGTCTGGTAACCGATCTCAGATATTCTAACTTCATTTTCTGAAACAGTCACACTTTTTCCCAGCCAGTCTTCTACGTTAAAATCTGTGCCCTTTAATGAACTTCTCGGCGCCTCCTTTTCTATTTCTTCATAGCTTCCTTCGTAGGAGTTCTCATAGCTGTCCAGATATGCAATTTTCCATGTTCCATTCAAATCTTTTTCACTTACCATTGGATCACAATATTGAAACGGTTCCAGCAAATAATATCCTCCAATATATCCATAGGCTAAATGCGTCTCATCCAGAATAACAAAGTAATCTACGCAGTAATAGCTTCCGTCATACATTTTATCCCAATATCTTAGGTATCTCGCCTGTTCCATGTCAGCAAACTCATCAATTCTCCAAAAGATCCTGTTTGTAAACCATTCATCCTCAGCAGAATAAGAAACCACCTCCGAATCATCAAATTCATATTTTATCCATCCTAATGGCTCAGGCCATTGACCAATACTCCTTTCCATTGAATTTTGACCGATAATAATAGTTCTACCCAAATAGTGATGTGGGAAAAAATAACTGGTTGCTCTGAAATACGTCGTGAGCTGGTGCGTGACTTTCCATTTTCCCTCATAAGCTGCTACTGTTTCTTTCTTTGTGTAACCAATTATTTTTCCTAATATGAGCAGTAACGTAACTATAAATATTACTATACTTATTACCCTTTTTTTCACTTTGCACCTCAAATTTTATATGCATAGAAAATAATAAATTTCCGTTACAGTTACAATAGTTATTCCAGATATTCCAAATATTCTTCCAAATTATCAACCTCATATTTTATTAAGAAGTTCCTATATATTTCTATAACATCAGGATCACTATATAAATCATCATATTCGGTAAGATAATTATTTTCTAAAAACACTATTGCTTCTGCTGCACTTCTTTTTACCAATCCTTCAAGTCTTTTATCATTTTGCAATGAATATGTCATAAATTGTGATGCAATTTTCCTCCGTATTTCTTCGTCAAAATAATCCTTTTCTTTCAACACTTCCATAAATTTAGGAGATTTACTAATCGTAAATGCTGTATTATTAAATCCAAGTGCAACCAACGCATCTAATTGATTCTGCGTTAGCGTACCATGATTTTCAAGAATCACATTAACAATTTCAGTTGGAAAGTGCTTCCTGATATCCTCCTCCAATTGCTTTCTTGCCTCTTCTTCTGTCATTGTATAAATGGGATCCATCCCTTTTTCTACTCGATGTCCATATCCAATGGTATAGCTTTTGTCTTTTTTCTCAGCCGCTGTAGCATAGTAAGGGGTTGCTCTAAATTCTTCAAATCTCATTAATAACTCCATCACATAGGAAATATCATAATTCTCCACCTTACACTGTGCTTCATTTAACAGAATGCAATCCTCAATATTAGATTTCCCTAGCGCCTCATTCTCCTGCGTTTGAATATAGCTGTCATCTTCCGAGTCATTTTGTATCGGCGCAGGCGTAACTATAGGAGTTCCTTCAACAGTAGGAATAGGAATATATTCCTCCGTCTTAAACAAATCTCTAATTGCCTCCAAAAAACCTACAATTTTCTCTACAATAGCCTTGTTTCCGCTCGGATCCGTATAATTCAGATAGCTGCTCACGCAGTAATTATACCGGTTAAGCGTCAGCGGTTCTGTCAGGCTGCCGAGGTAACTGTCTTCGGTGAGGAAGGTCGCCGTTACCACGCAGTAGTACCTTGCCCTCAGATACTGGCTCTCGATATTCGGATTGTAGGATTCTCCGTTGTAGGTGTATTCGTTCTCATACTGCGGAGCACCAAAGGTGATCTCTCCGGTGACGCTGTAACGGTAGGACTGATAGACCTGTCCCTCTTCATTGGTGATGCCGGAGACACTTCCTCTGGCATCGTAGAGGTAGTAGCCGGTGCTGCCATCGAAGCGGTCAAGGGAGATCCGGTCGAATCCGCCGTTTATCTCCGCTCCGTAGATATAAGAGGTATCCGTCTTACCATTGATGTTCTGCTCGACCAGTACCTC
>NZ_JAOQJO010000017.1:0-101472 GCF_025567015.1 Waltera acetigignens
TTTCAAGAAGTAATCAACTGCCTTTTTTAGAAAAAGTAGAAAAACTGCGCCACAGCCTTGGCAGGCCATCGCGCAGCGATTTTGTTCACTTCCAGTTTGTCGTTCTAAAAATTCAACTGAATAATCCCAGCAAAAACCGCTGCTACATGGAAGCCAACAAACCATGCAACAGCGGTTTTTCTTTACCGTTTTTTCCTTTGGCTGATAGGCGTTCCCATTTTCTTTGATTTTTTGAGAATCCGAATCAGCCAGCGAAATTCTTCGTCTGACAGATTTTTATAGTTGATACCGAGCTGTTTACAGTAAAGGACAACCAGCTTTTCATCCCGGCTGCCCTTGAAATTTTCGACCGCTTCCAGATTTTCTTTCAGTTCATTGGCAACAGTGGTCTGGGGTGCACTCTCACTGTCCTTTTTATGGGCTTCTCGAATATCCCGGATAATGAGGTTGAGGTCATCCCGTACCATCTGACTGAAATATTCATCATCACTGATATGGGCGGCTTGTAGCACTTTCAAATGGGGGTCGTCTTCGCCAGGGCGATACCGTTCAATGATTTCATGTCGGACAGTATCAACAAGGGCATTGAGGTTTTGAATCTGCATGGTGGCAATCCCGTCCACATAAATCTCAATGTCCGCAAGAAACTTGATAAAATCTTTATGTGTGGCAAGCTCACAGAGCAGACGGTTGTTAATCCGACCGCTTTTCAGGAGAGCAACCATCTCATCATTCAAATGCAACTCCGTCAATGGCGTGTTGATCTGCTCCCTGTTCTCTGTCCGGCACAGCAGATAATCAACGGAAACCCCATAGAAGTCTGCCAGTGTGATAAGGTTGCCATGATTGATTTCTTTATAATCCTCTTTCTCATAACTTCCAAGAGCTGATTTGGAAATACCCGTCAACTCTGACAACTCTTCCAGATTTAAGCCTTTGTCCTTGCGGAGTTCCCAAAGGCGTTCCTGTATGCTTGTCGCTCCTTTCATGGGCGCACGCTCCTTTCCGGTGGTTTGATTGCTGCCGCTTATCTGGATTATATCACACTTTCCGCAATCGTGGAAATTTCTGATTTTTACCCCTAATTCCTACTTTGTGGACATACGGCACAGGGCACAAAAATGTTCTATGATACAGGTAGTTCATCGATGGATTATTCCAATCGAATGACCAGCCTGTGTGGGATATGCTTCCCCGGCGATGTAGCGCCATGAATTTTGGCAGGGATATGGAGGAACCCTGACCAAAACGAGCGTACCAAAGGGAGCGATACGCCGCTGTGAGATTCAGGGGAGGAACGACACCGGGGAGAACTGGCGAACTGACACCGAAATGATACCGAAACACAACAATCTGATAGGGGGACAGTCTACCCTATCGCTGATACTTCGGGAGATTTTAAGCGGCTCTATGGCTGTAATTTTACCGAAAATCGCCCCGAAACCATACACTAAAACGGGAGGAAGCGCAATATGCCGAGAATGAGCAAAAAGAGGAAGTATGAGCTTTCCTTTTACCTCAATGACCGGGGGCGTGTCACTTACAACGAATTATGCCGGAAATGCCAGCATGGGTGCAAGCAGAGCTTCCGGGCGGTTGTGATTGACTGCCCCTGTTATTTATCCAAACGAGCAAAGAAAAAGGAGGAACACACAGAATGAATTTTGAATTTATGACGATAGACACACCATTGCCGCCCTGTATGCCTTTTCCCAGAGCGTTGACAGGATTTCCAGTCAGCAGCACCGCAAAGGTCATGTACTGCCGGATGCTGGACGCTATGCTCTCCAAAGGGCAGGAGGACGAGAACGGAATCCTCTTTGTCTGCTTCCCTGTCACAGCCATTGCCGCAGTCCTGTCCCGCAGCTCCATGACGGTCAAGCGTTCTCTGAATGAACTGGAAACTGCCGGACTTATCATGCGGGTGCGTCAGGGCATTGGAGAACCAAACCGGATTTATGTGCTGATACCGGGAAAGGAGGACGCTGCCCTTGCCTGATACCTCAAAGCTGGAAAAACTCAATCGGGAGTTGGAAAAAAGCGAAAAGAAACTGCGGAAAGCCATCAATGATGAAAAGGCATTGCAGCACCAGTTGAAACAGCTTACCCGAAAGGAACGGACGCACCGGCTCTGTACCCGTGGCGGTATGCTGGAAAGTTTTCTGCAAGAGCCGGAACGCCTGACAGATGATGATGTCATGCTGTTGTTGAAACTCATTTTTCACAGACAGGACACGCAGGAACTATTGAAAAAACTGCTGGAACGGGAGATGCCGGAACCCCCTTAGTTTACTAAGGGCGCAATTATACACCACCCAAAGGTTGGTGCATTGCGTTCTCCGAAGGCTCCTCGCCGGAGGGCTGTGATTTTCCGCAGTCATGGTCTGCTCCAAATCAAACAGGGGACGCTACACTTCCCCTGCGCTGGCTGCAGCCAGCTACCCTTTTGTGGACTTGCCTGTTGGGGACACCTTGCGGTGCAAGCTGTTCCCAGCCGACAAGTTTCATAAAATATGCTATCTTTTCGATAGTCGATGAAGTATAATAAAGTCAGAAATAAATCAGGAATTTGAGGTCAAGGCTTAAACGTGAGGTTTATATGAAAAAATACCAATGTCCTTGCTGCGGATATTTTACCTATAATGTTCCGGCAAATGAAGATTGTGGGTATATTTGCCCCGTTTGTTTTTGGGAGAATGACCCGTTCATTGCTTCTGATAACGAACCAAGCGACTCTAATCATGGAATAACGCTAAAAGAAGCGAAATCCAATTTCTCAAAATTTGGTGCTTGTGAAAAAGAAATGTTATGTTATGTCCGACCACCAAGAGATGATGAAAAAGAAATTTCATAGCGACAACTTCCAACTTGTAGAACTGAAAAATTAGAAGTTGTAAAGGAGTGTGATAAAATGGAAACACTTTTTGACCAATACAAAGAACTGAATATAAATGGCTCTTTGATTTGTCTTGAACAAGTTGAAGATATTTATTCTTACTTCTGCTATCCGACCAATGCAAAGGCAATAGGTTTTGAAGGAAGTATTATGTATTGCTTTATTGAGCCGTATGGGGAAATGGTTTTTGCCTGCAATCCTGATACTTGTGCAGATGTTTTTGTTTATCCACTGGCAAGAACCTTTGAGGATTTTATGAGACTTATTCTTGCTTGTGGTTCTACTAATCCTATTGAGCAGATTATTTGGATGGACAAAGACAAATTTGAAAAACACCTCAAAGAGGAAGAAGCAATCCGCACAGAGGAACAGAAAGCGACATTAAGTTATCTTGAAACAGAATTAGAAATTTCCCCTATTGATAACCCTTATGACTATGTAAAAGAACTGCAATCTCGCTTTGACAATAGTGGCATTGAGTATAGTGATGAATACTATGATGTTTTGGGGATTGATAGAAAATAACAACAAATAAATTCCAGTTCGTCAGCTTCACATCGGGTCAACTTGTCCCGAACTTTTACAACTAAATACCCGCCGCCCACACAGCGGCACACCGAGCAGGAAATCTGAAAGAAAGGTTTCCTGCTTTTTTTCTGCCCAAAATGAGGTGGTAAAACGCCACCCCGTCCACCAATTAGCGAAAGGAGGGACACGAAATGCCCTGTCCACACAACGAAATCACGATTGTTCAGCGCAGCCAGCGGCAGTCTGCGGTTGCCGCCGCTGCTTACCAGAGTGGCGAAAAACTGTTCTGTGAATATGACCAGCAAGTGAAGCACTACCCGGAAAAGCGTGGTATCGTCCACAATGAAATCCTGCTCCCACCTAATGCCCCACAGGAATATGCAGACCGCAATACTTTGTGGAACGCCGCCGAAGCGGTGGAAAAACAATGGAACTCCCAGCTTGCAAGGCGGTGGGTGCTTACCATCCCCAGAGAGATACCGCCCGACCAGTATGCTGTCCTTGTCCGGGAGTTTTGCCAGAAGCAGTTTGTTTCCAAAGGCATGATTGCTGACTTTGCCATCCATGACCCCCATCCGCCGGGACACAATCCCCACGCCCATGTCATGCTCACTATGAGGGCAATGGACGAACATGGAAAATGGCTTCCCAAGAGCCGCAAGGTTTATGACCTTGACGAAAACGGGGAACGGATAAAACTTCCGTCCGGCAGATGGAAAAGCCACAAGGAGGATACGGTGGATTGGAACGACCAGAAGTATTGCGAAATCTGGCGGCATGAATGGGAGGTCATCCAGAACCGCTATCTGGAAGCCAATGACCGTCCGGAGCGTGTGGACTTGCGTTCCTATGCCAGACAGGGGCTTGATATTGTCCCCACTGTCCATGAGGGGGCTGCTGTCCGGCAGATGGAAAAGCGTGGAATCCAGACGAATATCGGAAACCTGAACCGGGAAATCAGAGCCGCCAACAGTCTGATGAAGTCCATCCGGCAGCTTATCCAAAACCTCAAAGGCTGGATTACCGAGCTGGGAGAAAAACGGAAAGAGCTGCTTGCACAAAAGGCGGCGGAGGAAGCGACACTTCTTCCCAATCTGCTGATGAAGTACATGGAGATACGAAAGGAAGAACGGAAGGACTGGACAAGGGCTGGACAGAACCGGGGGACTTCACAGGACTTAAAGGCAGTCAGCGAAGCCCTGTCCTATCTTCGGCAAAAGGGGCTTTCCACTGTGGAGGACTTAGAAGCATTTCTGGAATCTTCCGGGAAATCAGCCGCAGATTACCGCAATCAGATGAAGCCAAAGGAAGCCCGCAGCAAAGTGATTGACGGGATTCTTGCCAGCCAGACAGCCTGCAAGGAATGTAAGCCTGTCTATGAGAAGTACCAGAAGATATTTTTTAAGAAAACAAAGGAGAAATTCAAACAGGAACACCCGGAGGTTGCCCGGTATGCGAAAGCCGCCGCCTACCTTGCCAAGCACCCAGACGATAAGGACAGTACCCAAAAGGAGCTGCAAGAGGAGCAGGAAAAACTTCTGGAAGAAATTGCAGAGCTGAAAGTACCACTGACCGAGGTACAGGAGGATTTGAAGAAGCTGCGGGACATCCGCTACTGGGTACGGAAAGCCACCCCCGGCACAGAAGAAAGCAAAGAGCCGCCCAAGAAGCAGCCCATCAAAGAAGTCTTGCAGGATAAGGCAGACGAGAAAAAAGCACAAAGAACTGTCCCGGCACAGACGAAACACAAACAACAGGATATGGAACTTTAACAGGCACTTGCCATTTTCAGATTGAGAATGTCAGGTGCTTTTCTTATTTTCAAGGAGGGACAGATTTGAATGTATTTGAAGCTGTGAAGCAGTCCGTCACAACAAGACAGGCTGCGGAGCATTATGGAATCCATGTAGGTCGGAACGGGATGGCTTGCTGTCCGTTCCATAACGATAAAACCCCAAGCATGAAGCTGGATCGGCGTTACCACTGCTTCGGCTGCGGTGCGGATGGGGATGTGATTGATTTTGCCGCCGCCCTGTATGGGCTGGGAAAGAAAGAAGCCGCCGTACAACTGGCACAGGACTTCGGGCTTTCCTATGAGGACTGGAAACCGCCGGGAAAGGCAAAAAAGCCCAAGTCCCGGCAGAAATCCCCGGAGGAACAGTTTCAGGAAGCAAAAAACCATTGCTTCCGTATCCTTGCCGATTATCTCCACCTACTCCGAGTGTGGAGAAAGGAATATGCCCCGCACTCCCCAGAGGAAATCTTTCATCCCCGGTTTGTGGAAGCCTTACAGAAGCAAGACCAAGTGGAATATCTGCTGGATGTGCTGCTGTTCGGGGAAACAGAGGAAAAAGCGGCTTTGATTACGGACTACGGAAAGGATGTGATACAGCTTGAACAGCGAATGGCAGAGCTTGCAGCCGCAGACGCAGCAAGAACTAAAAAACACCATGAACGCCATGCAGCCGCCACAGAGCGCCCCTGAAATCAAGGCGGGGCTGGAAACTACCGAGAAAGGCGGTGTCCGTCAGAGCATACGGAACTGCCTGACCGTATTCCAGCGTGACCCGCTGCTTTCCGGGGCTATCGCATACAACATCCTGACCGACCGCAAGGACATCATAAAGCCCATCGGCTTCCACAGGGAAAGCACAGCCCTGAACGATACGGACATGAAGTATCTGCTTCTTTATCTGGAAGAAACCTACGGGCTTACCAATGAGAAAAAGATTGATAACGCCATCGGGATTGTGGCGAATGAAAACAAGTACCATCCCATCCGGGACTATTTAAGTACCCTTGTGTGGGACGGGACAGAGCGAATCCGTTTCTGCCTGCGGCACTTTCTGGGGGCTGACGCAGACGATTACACCTATGAAGCGTTGAAGCTGTTCCTGCTGGGTGCAATCTCACGAGCCTTTCAGCCGGGATGCAAATTTGAAATCATGCTCTGTCTGGTAGGCGGTCAGGGGGCTGGCAAGTCCACCTTCTTCCGTCTGCTGGCAGTCCGGGACGAGTGGTTCTCCGATGATTTGCGGAAGTTGGACGATGACAATGTGTACCGCAAGCTGCAAGGTCACTGGATTATCGAAATGTCGGAAATGATGGCAACCGCCAACGCCAAGAGCATTGAGGAAATCAAGTCATTTTTAAGCCGGCAGAAAGAGGTTTACAAGATACCCTATGAAACCCACCCGGCAGACCGCCCCCGTCAGTGCGTGTTTGGCGGCACTTCCAATGCCCTTGATTTTCTTCCCCTTGACCGTTCCGGCAACCGCCGCTTTATCCCCGTCATGGTGTACCCGGAGCAAGCCGAGGTTCACATTTTGGAGGACGAAGCTGCTTCCAGAGCCTATATCGAGCAGATGTGGGCGGAAGCGATGGAGATTTACCGAAGCGGCAGGTTCAAGCTGGCTTTCAGCCCCGCCATGCAGCGGTATCTCAAAGAACACCAGCGGGATTTTATGCCGGAGGACACCAAAGCCGGAATGATACAGGCGTATCTTGATAAGTACACCGGGAGCATGGTCTGCTCCAAGCAGCTCTACAAGGAAGCCTTGAACCATGCCTTTGACGAGCCGAAGCAATGGGAAATCCGGGAAATCAACGAGATTATGAACCAATGCATTGACCGCTGGCGGTACTTCCCGAACCCAAGGATGTTTTCCGAATATGGCAGACAAAAGGGATGGGAGCGTGAAAACCCGGCAACGGACTCCGGCAACCCGTCTGAAAAAACGATGGACGGTTTTGTGGAGGTCACAGAACAGATGGAGCTTCCATTCTGAAAATGACAGCCCGTTGCATCCCCTGTTGCTATCCCGTTGCCGAGCCGGTTGCCGGGGAAAACCCCGAAACTATCAGCTTTTCTCCCTTATAACAACCAAAACAACAGAAAAATAAAAGAAAAGTATAAATAGTAAGTAGTGCCAGATTGAGATTGTTTGCAAGGTCTTTTGAAGCCCGTTGCCGGACTTCGTTGCCGACACCCTCTGTCTGGCTATTTTCATGTATGGAGGATAACTGCCTATGGCAAAAAACAAAACGGAGATTCATGTGACCACTGTATTTGACGGGGAGCTGGACGCCACCGATGTGTTCGTCAGCCTGATTTCCCAGAAATACGGCAAAACAAATATAAAAGAATATCTTGCTAAAAAGAAAGATATGGAGTATAATGAAGATGAGGTTCAAAAGAGCCAGATACCGTCTGGATTGTGTGGGTAAATGGCTATGATGAACGAAATCGAATACAGAAGCATCGGGAAAGCACTTGCCGGGGGCTATCGTGCGGCGGTCTATTGCAGGCTGTCAAAGGACGATGACCTGCAAGGCGAAAGTGCCAGTATCGCAAACCAGCGGGATATGCTGGAAAAATACTGCGAAAAGCAGGGATGGGAGGTTGTGGCAGTCTATCAGGACGATGGCTTCACAGGTCTTAATATGGAGCGTCCTGATTTACAGAGAATGTTGAGAGCCATTGAGCGCAGGCAAATCAACCTTGTCATCACGAAAGACCTCAGCCGACTGGGGCGTAACTATCTGCAAACCGGGCATTTGATTGAGGACTTTTTTCCAAGAAATGGTGTCCGCTATATCGCCATGAATGACGGTATCGACACCCTGCGGGATAACAACGATATTGCCCCGTTCAAGAATATCCTGAACGAGATGTACAGCAAGGATATTTCCAAGAAAGTCCATTCCTCTTATCTTCTGAAAGCGCAGAAAGGACAGTTTACCGGGTGTCTTGCCCCGTTTGGGTATCGGAAAGACCCGGAGGACAAAAACCATCTGCTCATTGATGAGGAAACCGCCCCGATTGTGCGGCTGATTTTCGGATATGCCCTAAACGGTCATGGTCCCAACTATATCCGCAGACGGCTGGAGGAAGAAAAAATCCCCTGCCCCACATGGTGGAACCGGGAACGGGGGCTTCGCAATACCAGCACAAAATGGGAAAAGAAAGACCCGGAAAACGGACGGTATATGTGGGACTTCTCCGTTATCAAAGACCTTTTGATGAATCCCGTCTACACTGGGGCGATTGCTTCCCAGAAAAAGGACTACCGCTTCAAAATCGGCACGATAGGGGAAAAGAAGCCGGAGGACTGGATTGTGGTGGAGGGACAGCATGAACCGCTGATTGACCGCATGAGCTTTGACATTGTGCAGAACAAGCTGAAATCCCGTCAGCGTCCGGGGCAGACCAATGAAATCAGCCTGTTTGCCGGACTGTTAAAATGCGGCGAGTGTGGGAAGTCGCTGACGGTACGCTACACAAACGCAAAACATCCCCAGCGGATTTATTCCTGCAAGACCTACAACGCCTTTGGAAAAAACCACTGCACCCAGCACCGGATTGATTATGACACCCTTTACAGCCATGTGCTGCGGAAAATCCGGGAATGTGCCAGAGCTGCCCTGATGGACGGGGAAGCGGTTGCCGACCGCCTGACCAATACCTGTGAAGCAGAGCAGCGGGAACAGCGGGAAGCAATGGAACGCTCCCTTACAAGGGACGAAGAACGGATTGAGGTTCTGGACAAAATGGTAATGCGGCTTTATGAGGATATGATTGCAGGGCGTATCAGTGAGCAGAATTTCAACACCATGTTGGAAAAGACACAGACCGAGCAGACGGAGCTTAAAACCAGAGTGTCCGAGGGCAGAAAGCGGCTGTCCGATGAAATCCAGCTTGCCAATGACGCAAAACAATGGGTGGAAGCCATTCAGGAATATGCCAACATCACAGAGCTGGACGCAGCCACCCTCAACCGCTTAATCAAAGAAATCGTCGTGCATGAACGCATTGACGAAGATAAAACAAGACACATTTCTATCGAAATTCATTTTAATCTCAAACCCATCCCGGAGGTGGAACAGGTCACTGCCTGACCTGTCCCGCCGGGACGGTTCTCTTAACAACACCATATAGATTTTTTGTACGCCGCCGCCCGCCATCGAGCAGAGTTTTACACCTAATTGGGGATAAAACAGCTCATGACACATGGTTGCCGGTTTTTCCATGATGTACATGACATCATTGTAATTTGCCTCCATGGAAAACGGGAAATAATAGCCACACATATACATCTGACACATGAAATCCGAGAAAAACATAGCCTTCGGCCGGGGATAATAACCATCCAGCTGGTCATACCTTTTCCCCAGGCTCTGCATCACATCGATGGCTTTATCCTCCATATCCACCGCATTACCCCGGCTGTCCACACCACCCGAGTACACCACGGCACCACTGTCATCCCGTTCCATGACCTCACTGAGCTCATTACAGTGCCGGACGATATCATTGTAGATCCGAAGCAGTTCCTCCGTTCGTTCCTGTGTTGTCTGCTCCTGCGCTTCCTCTTCACCGAAATATTTCTCCGAAAATGTAGACCCATGATAGATCATGGTACAATTCAGCGTCATAATGGCAAATACGGCAAGCAACGTCCATGCAAAAAAACCAAAATATCCCTTCACTCCCCGGCAGTACTTTTCCGAATGTCTGCACGCCGGAATCAGCAAACTGCATCCCAGCACAACCGCAGCAAGCACCACCAGAATCCCTGCCACGATCAACCATTCGCCCACGGAAAAAGGAAACAACCCTGTAATCCTTCCGTAGGTATTGACCCAGATTGGGAAAATATAATCAATATAAGCATCGCTGAGGCTTCTGCTGCTCCAGGCAACGACCTGAAGCAGTAAAAGAACTGCAACGATGCTTAAATAAATTCGAAAACTTTTCTTATGGGATTTCTTATTCTCCATAGTACTCCTTAAGTGGCTTCCTCTTTTCCCACCTTGATCCTGGTCTTCTTCCAGATGCCACAGCGGTACAAAACATACAGGATCAACGCAGAAATGCCATTACTGATCACCACGGAATACCAGACACTGCGCACGCCCATATGCAGGACGCTCTCGCAGAACCACAGTGTCAGGAAACGGAATACCCACAATCTGGTCACATCGATGGCCATGGTCACCTCCGTATGGCCGGTTCCCTGGAACAAACCGGAGGTCGTATTGTATACGCCATTGGTAAAGCACCAGAATGCCATAACACTTAAAAAGTCCGCTGCCATGCCCACGACTTCCGCATCCTTAGAGAAGATCCTGACAATAGCCGTGGAGATCATATCTCTTGATAAAATCATACCACCTATGAACAAAAATACAACCGATATCCACATGGAAAAACGATACCCCTTCTCTGCACGGTCCGGCTGCTTCGCTCCCATGTTCTGCCCCACGATGGTGGCCGTTGCCGAGCCGATGGCATTGGAGGGCAGCGTGATCAGTCCATTCACTTTGTTGCCGATGCCATAAGCCGCCATGGCTTCCGTCCCGTAGACAAACACGTTTTTACTCATCAGCAGAAATCCCAGCTGCATGGTACTTCCGCCGATAGCGGTAGGCAGACCGATCTTAAGGATCATTCCCAGTTTTTCCTTCTGTAATCGCATGTACGCACGGTTCAGGCAGATATCATTTTCCTGTCTGCACAGAAGTCCGAAAGCCACCATGGCCGGAATCGCTTTCGCCAATAGCGTTGCCAGTGCTGCACCGGCAGTTCCCAGATCCAGGATGATCATGAAAAACGGATCCAGGAACAGATTCAGCGTAATACCTCCCAGATTAAGGAACATGGGGCGCACCGTATCTCCCTGTGCCTGATGTATTGCGGAAAAAATGTTGACCATATATAAAAAGGGCATATCCCAGATGACCACCCGCAGATAAACTCTTGCATAATATGCAGTTCCTCCGTCAGCTCCCAGCCAGTTGATGATAGCGGGTGTTCCCAGAAAACACAGTGTGGCACAGACCACGGCAAATCCCATGGCACAGGCAAATATCTGATTTGCCATGGATCTGGCATCCTCTTTTTCCCCGGCACCGATATACTGCGCAATGAGAACTGCACCGGCCACGGTGATACCGCTGCCGAAATTCGTAATGATATTCTGCATCGGTGTCACCAGGTTGATCGCCGCCAGTTGCTCCGTGCCGATCTTCCCCAGCCAATAAGTATCCGTCAGGTTATACATTGTCTGCAAAAAGCTGTTGATCACTACGGGAATTGCCAGAGACAGGATCGCTCTGATCAGATTTCCGTGCAATATCAGATCCGGATTATATTTTTTAGCCGTTTTCATTGCCATCACTCCTAAGTTGTTCTTAGATATGTCTTTCTTAATCTAAATTGTATTATACGTTAATTTTTCAGTGGTTTCCACGGCATTTTTAGGGTTTCACGCATCAAAATACTTATTTATTATCTTTTATATTCATCACCCCTATATACAAAAAATCCCTCCCACGGCATCTGCCTGCGGAAGGGATCTTATTCTTAATTCTGCGGTCATGATCAGACTTATTTGATTACAAGGCTGCTCCAACCATCGCTGGGGATCAGAGAGATATAGGTCTTACCGGTATTGATCTGGATCTCCTCACCGGTCTTCGCATCATAGTAATGTGTGATAGCATTCTCGGAAGACTTGGTCCAGGTAACTTCGATAGCCTTACCCTGAGTAATGTAGTAACCAGAGCGTCCGGAGTCGATGGCATTGTAGATCAGGTAGCCTTCACCCAGTTCTGCAAAAGTGGTATCCTGCAGAATAACGTTCTCGAAAGTGAGCTGTGCATTGCTGTCAGCATCCTTGTGTGCAGAACCATACTCATAGTAATCATAGGTTCCGGTCTCTTCGTTGTACTTCAGAGTAGAACCGTTGTGCTTGAAAGGAAGCTCAATGGTAGTAGCGCTGATAGCATCACTTCTATCATCAAAAGTAACTTCTCCGTCTGCAAATTTGAAGTGAGGTCCCTGATAGTAATCATTGTAAGTAGTGGTATACTTGGAATTTGCAAAACGCTGCTTCAGACCGTCATAGGTCTTGCCCTTCTGGCTGTTGGTATAGGTATCATAAGTAATATACTCGGTAAACTCAGTTGCCTTACCATTGTTGAAACGGGCGAAACCACCACTGAAGTTAGCGGAATAATCTTTTGCTACCCAGTCATTGATGAAGTAAGGGCCACCATCATGGCAGAGAACTGCGTTCCACTCAGCTGCCAGCATGAAGTTGGTAGGACGTGCACTACGAATACTACCCAGCTGCTCGATCTTCTCCCAGTCCTTTACGACTACCATGAAACGTGTAATTCTGTCGTTCAGAGTACTGTTCATGATCTCATATACAACATCTGCATCTGCGGTGCCGAAATGAGGCAGTGCGGTTCTCTCGTTATCTACCATTACCGCGATGGGACGCTGATCCTTCAGATCCTCATCGATCCACTCGTTGGTAAGTTCGCTGCGATAGGAGTGCTCCGGTGCAACTTCATCCGCGGAAGACTCAGTTGCGGCAGGCTGCTCTACCTCCTTGGTATCGGTAGCAATAGGCTCTGCTTCTACGGTCTGGATCGGAGAAGAGATCGGCTCACTGTTTCCACAGCCGGTCAGAACGCCTACTGCAATTAAAATTGCTGCAAGTACTTTCTTTTTCATGAATGCTTCCTTTCATCTGTTTGTTCTATCCGGTCTCTCGACCGGCACTCTAAAATACATTGTATCCCTAAAGTCCTATGTTTGTCCACAAAAAATTCTTAAGATTTTCTTGAGATTGCAGCTTTTTCCCGCTGCATTTCCAGACATAAATGCCGCAGTGTCCATGTACGGTTGACCGGTGTCAGAATCGCCTTGTACTCCACAGTCACTTCCTCCCGGCGAAGTTCAAACAGGAGTTTATCCAGCCTTTTCTCACGAAGTCCGCAGAACAGCAACAGACTCGCCTCCGGATTCGCCGACACATCCTGTGAGACCTCTCTGCCCTGCGCCAGATCCTCCAGCAGGCTGTCCGGATCAGGATCTGACATGCTTGTCATATTCATTTTCAGACGATTGGCAACATTTCGTACCTTCCGCTCTGTTTCCGTATCTCCATGAAATAACAGGATCTTTTCCATGTGCTGTTATCTGTCCTTTTCTGTCTCGTTTTTCCGCACGACTTCCTCAAACTGTTCGATGGGTACCGGTTTGGAATAGTAATATCCCTGCTGCCAGGTAGATCCAAATTTCTCGATATAGTCGCTGACTTCCTTATCCTCAATACCCTCAATACAGGTTTCGGTGTTTGTCCTCCTGGCATAATCCACGATAGACTGCACCATGGCCTGATTCTGAGGTTTTTGCTTAATATCACGGATGAAACTCATATCTACCTTCAGTTCGTCAAAAGGAAGCTCCAGCGCCAGACTTAAGGAACTGTTGCCTGTTCCGAAATCATCCAGTGCGATCTTGATCCCCTGGGAATGGAAAAATTCTACCTCTCCGCGCAGGAAATGAATATCCAGATCTCTGCATCGTTCTGTCAATTCGAGGCAAAGCTCCTCCGGCTTCGCACCGGTCTCTTTTAAAATATTCATGACAGCACTGCGGAACTCTCTGCGCTCCAGCTGTGCCGCCGCCACATTGACATTGACGAAAAAGCCTTCTGTCTCCTTGCGCAGCTTCTGTACATCCGTAAGTGCTGTCCGCAGAATCCAGTTCCCCAGATCAAAAATACAAGGATCCTGTTCCAGCCACTCCATGAACACACCGGGGGACACCATCCCGTAAGGCTCCAGTTCCCATCGGAGCAGCGCTTCCATTCCCCGGATCTTGCCGGTCTTCGTATCGGCAATCGGCTGATAGAACATCCGGAAGCCTTCAAAGTTATGCGTAGCACACTGATGGATCACACCGATCAGCTCAAACTGGTTCTCGTCACTGCCACAGACCTCATCATTAAAAATCACCAGCTCTCCATGATGCTCAAGCCGGGAATGGTTCAACGCGTAGGTCAGCCGGCTGCGGACCGCATTTGTCTCCTTCATATAAGGTTCCATAAATATTGCGCCGGCAGATACCTTCAGAGGGATCTTTTTGCCTTCTACCTCTGTATTCTCAAAAGTTTCTACGATCTCATCGTATATCTGCTGCAGTTCCGCTTTGGATACCTTTTTAAAACTGATCACAAACTTCGCACCGGAAAGCCGGTATACATATCCTTTTCCCTTTAACAGGCGCAACAGCTCCTGTGCCGCACAGTTCAGAATCTTATCCGAAAAAGCGGCACCGTACATAACATTGATATGACTGAACTGATCCAGTCCGATCTTCAGCAGAGTCCCCTGTCCGCTTTCCTCCAGGAATTCCCTGATCTCCCGGTCCAGCGCAGGTTCCGTATGCAATCCGGTGGTCGCGTCCACCTCGTCGGAAATACCGTAGTTGTTATATCGTATTACGATCACAAAAGGCTTTCCATCCTTATCATTCAGCATTTTCGCCCTGGCGCTGATCCGGTTGTAGGTGCTTCCGTCACGCACCCGGTACTCCCAGGGCTCGTCCATATTTTTCCCGGCAACTCTCTCCTGGAATCCCCTCCGGAAATCCTCCAGATCATCCGGATGAATCGATCTTTTTGATTTTTCTTGTCCGCAGATGGTATAGTTCTCCTGCATACCAAAATATTCCATCGTCTTCTCGGACCACCATGTCACGCCGTTCCGCAGATTGGTTATGGATATGTAGGACTTTTTCGCCAGAGAAGTAATGGCTTTTACAATATCCGGAAACAGGATATCCATTTCCTCCCAGAATTTCTGTTCATCATATGTATTGATACTCATGTCTCCTCCCGACACTTTCTTCTGTATGCCCACAGTCTCTGAATGCACCCTTGCATCAAATAAATTATAACATATCGAAATGATGTTTACGATAGTATAATGAATATAAATTTTTTATGAAATAAAATATCTTATGATTGACTTCGAAAACTATCTGTAATACTATGCAATATAGCAATTATTTCAAATTTGAAATATTCACTTTTGTAATTTCAGTAATTACACTTTGTATAATACTAAGTAAGGAGGCCTTCGGATGAATACTGATATCGAATTCGTACAAAAATTCAATCTGGCTTACAACGCCATGTGCAAACCTCTGTGCCAGCAGTTAAAGCTGCCACAGACAGCTTTTGATATTCTCATGTTCTTCGGCAATAATCCGGAATACCACACTGCCAGTGATGTCGTGGAGATCCGCCGGATCAAGGCGAATCTGGTGTCCGTCAATGTGGACAAGCTGGTGTGCGAGGGGTACCTGGAACGCAGAGAGGCTCCGGATGACCGTCGGAAGACTCTGCTGTTCTGCACGGAGAAAGCACAGGATGTCATCGAAAAAGGCCGCATGATACAGAGCATTTTCAAAGATACTCTGCTAGATGGCACCGATGAGACAAGCAAAGAGATCTTTTTCCACATGCTTCATGTCATGGAGAGAAATATGGACAATATCCTGAAAGGAGATAAATAAATGCAGATTTTAATCACGATTCTTGTCACTTTTTTCGCCGGCATGGGAGCCGGCCTGGGCACCGGATTTGCCGGAATGAGCGCTGCTGCCGTCATCAGTCCCATGCTGATCACTTTCCTCGGCATGGATCCGTATCTGGCCGTCGGCATTGCGCTGTCCTCGGACGTTCTGGCCAGTGCCGTATCCGCTTATACCTATGCGAAAAATAAAAATATTGATGTCAAAAACGGCCTGATCATGATGGGAAGTGTGCTGGTATTCACCGTCGTAGGCAGCTACGTATCCAGCCTGGTGCCTTCCGCTACCATGGGGAATTTCTCCGTGTTCATGACTTTCCTGTTAGGTATCAAATTCATCGTCCGGCCCGTAATGACCACCAAAGAAGCCATGCAGGGCGTCTCCGCGAAAAAAAGAGCCATTCAGTCTCTGGTATGCGGTATGCTGATCGGCTTTATCTGCGGTTTCGTCGGTGCCGGCGGCGGCATGATGATGCTGTTGATCCTGACTTCTGTTCTGGGCTATGAGCTGAAAACTGCTGTGGGAACCAGCGTCTTTATTATGGCTTTTACCGCTCTGACCGGTGCAGTTTCCCATTTTGCCATCGGGGGCATGCCCGACTGGACCGTATGGATCCTGTGCGTCATCTTTACCCTGATCTGGGCCCGGATTGCCGCACTGTTCGCCAACAAGGCCACACCCAAGACTCTGAACCGTGTCACCGGTGTGATTCTCGTGATCCTGGGTCTGGTAGTAATGGGCTTCGACCTGTTAACCTAAGTGATTTCCCATACCTTGTGTATTCTCCGGCGGAGCGATCGTTACATTGCTCCGCTGATTTTTTATAATCTCACGGATTTCAGACAGATCCTTTGCAAAATAGATTCCTTCCTGTCTCTCCGGGGAGGACAGCCCCATCTCTGTCATATGCCGCAGCAATGTCTGTAATCCGTCATAATAATCATTGAGGTTATAGAGGATACAGGGCGCAGTCAAATGCTTCAGAGACACCTTGGACATCACCTCTGCGATCTCTTCCAGCGTGCCGGTTCCTCCCGGAAAGGCAATAAATACATCCCCCAGTTCGATCATCTTCGTCTTCCGTTCTGTCATATCCTTCGTGACGATCAGCTCCGTGATCTCATCATACTGGTATTCCATATCAATGAAAAACTGTGGCTCCACGCCGATGACTTCTCCGCCTGCCTGCAGTACGCTCTCTGCCAGTTCTCCCATGAGTCCTGACTTGGAGCCTCCGTAGATCAGGCGGCTGCCGCTCTCTCCGATCCAGGTGCCGAGTTCCCGCACCGCCGTTTTCAATGACGGATCTTTTCCTTCATTTGCTCCCAGATATACTGTAATGTTCATGCCTGTTCTCCCTTGTTTCTTATGTGTATGGTTGTATATTGTGTTTATGCCTGCCGTTGCTCAGCGCCCGGACTCCTTCCACAGATCCTCTATTCCACGCTGTTACGTTCCTCAATGCTCTCTACATATTTGATAAACTCTTCCGCCACATGGGACAGGGTATGATTTTTATTCCAGATCAAAGCATAATCCGCATGGGCATTCGGATGCTCCACCGGCCGCACGCAGACGTCCTTGTCTCGGATCAGGGAGGAAATCGATGCCGGATAGATCGAGATGCCGACGCCGTGGAGGCTCAGTTCGTAGGCATTCATCATATGTGCGATCCTTCCCCGGATCACCGGAGCATGCCCTGTGCCATCGAACCATTTATCGATTTCACCTTTTCTGGATTCTCTGGAGGGAATCAACAGATCATAGGGCAACAACTCCGAGGGCTTCACCGGATCATTTTCCCAGGAATACAATGCATGTCCCTTGGGGATCACTGCCACCCAGGGTTCTTCATACACCGGCAGCACGTGGAATTCCTCTGTGTTATAAGGGGCCGTGATCATGGCAATCTCACACAATCCCTTCGTTACGCGGTTATTCACATCATCTGTGTTGCCGTTCCACAGATTGTACTGTACATGAGGATGTCTCTGCTGAAATCCAGCGATCCATTCCGCAAAAAGGCGAGGGCCACAGCCCTCTACCGAAGCAATGTACAACGTCCCCTGCAAGCCTTCCTTCCGCTCTCTGACATCCTCTTCGGAGCGATTTACCAGATCCAGGATCTGATTGGCATATTGCAGAAAAAGCTCTCCCTCTTCTGTCAGGGATACTTTATGGGGCGTCCGAAGGAACAATGTCGTACCCAGTTCCGCTTCCAGATCCTGAATCTGACGGCTCAGGGGCGGCTGCGCGATCGCCAGCTGCTCCGCGGCTTTCGTGAAGCTTTTCTCCTCCGCCACTGCCTTGAAATATCGGATATGCCGCAATTCCATCTTTCCAGCATCCTCCTTCCATGCTTTTTCCAAAAACCAGCTTAATCTTTCTATTTTGTAACATGTTGTATTTTCTTTTATTATACCTTTTAGGTATTATTATACTTCTATTATATGTATTTCACATTATAAGCGCAATATGGTAAATTATAATCATCAAAAGGAAGTCAGGCCTGACCCCTTAAGCGTAACAACAAAGTCAACAGTTCATTTGTCTTGGAAAGGTTAAGGGTGAATATTATGAAGAAGATCATGGAAAAGGTTAACGAGTTTTTTGACGAGTATTACAAGAGCTTCGCTGAAAAATTCTGATAGAAGTGTGTTTTTCACGCTCATATACACAGAAAAAGCAGCAGATCATCTGGCGGGATCTGCTGTTTTTTGTTCAGGTATGAAAATAATATCCGTCTCCATCACTCCCGTCATCCCATTCCTCATTGTCGTCAGATCCTATATATTCTCCGCAATTAGGGCAGTCCCCTTCATAGATTGGGTTCACAAATTCTCCACAATGTGGACAAAATACATCAATAAATGGATTATTCATTTTTCTTATCCCCTTTTCAAGATTTTATCCGCATCCAGCCCATAGGCTTCGATGCACTTTCTCAAATACGCCGGATTCGCCTGTTCGGTCTTATACCTCTCGTACTTATGCTTCTCGTAATACTCCCGCTCGAATTTCTCAGGCGGTGTTCCGTAGCGTTTATTATATTCCTTATACTTTGCTATGGTATTTGGCGGATTCAGGATCTCTATTTTCCTGTCATGGACATATATCCCAACGGCAACCTCTTTGCAAAATTCCTCCTCCGATACCGTTTCGTCACCCCAGGGTCCTTCGTTCCACCCCGTAACCGCAATGATCAGATTCAGATAAGGAAATGCATAGAGCAGTTTATACCATTCTTCGATAAATTCCCTGACCGTGGGGTATTTTTGCGTAGTCGCATTCGCCCCAATCGTTCCATCCGCACGAATCCAGCCATATCCCGTGGGATAATGATTCTTCTGAATGAGACAGTTCTCAAAATTCATACATCCGATATAATCTTCATGGCTGCGAACAGCACTCACGTAAAAATTTAAAAATCTGTCCGTCCTTCGGATAATATCAAATGCCTGCTCTGCCGTTACGGGTACTCCTCTCATCCGGTAATAGGGCCTGCGGACATTTCGAACGGGATCGACTGACTCATCCCCGGCAATAGCGATCTCAATTTCCGAATGCTTTTCATAAACTTCTTTCGGTATCAGCCAGACAATAGCATCGTCTGCTTTATTGCTGATTTCTATGGCTCCGGAAATAATTTTTTCATACTCCCATTCCTTCGTCTCCATATAGGTATTCCCGTATTCATCCGTATATATCGCCACTTCACAATTCTTTTTCAGATAATCAAATATTGTCATTTTCCCTTTTCGCCTCTGACATAATCGCGCATAAAAATGCATATTGCAGATTTTTCTGTGGCAATCTCCGCCTGCAGATCATCGGTATTCCTTTAGTGATCTATCATTGCCAGCAATTTGTCGATTTCCTCCTGGGTAAGTCTTTCATCCGTCTTTGTCATCACAACTTTGCGCCTTGTGGATACATAGTCTTCATAGTCTCCGTATACAATGTCAAAATCGGAGTATCTCTTTTTGTATGCTTTGATCTCCGACAGATTATCATAGGCATCCAGCAAGGTCGGGTACACTTTTAAAACCGTTGCTGTCTCGATCAGGTTGTCGATACCTTTTTTCGTATAGGCCACCGCGATATACTGTTGCGGATACTTGTCTATCATTTCACGTAACTGCATCTGTTTCTTCATCCTTTCCTAATGGTCTGTGATTCATGTTGCACTGCCATCATAGCACATATTTTTTTCAGATCTTTCATCAAATCTAGGGTTGCAAAAAATCGAGCCGGTTCCCCTGCTCGATTTTTCTTTCAAAGCTTTTTATTTTATAATTTCCTGCAGACTTCTCGGTTCATAGTCCATCCACGGCTTCATACAGCCCACATTATATGCCTGTACGTGACTGTCACCGGTATGTCGGCATTCGTTGTCTTTCATTCCTTCCAGACATTTCTGAAAATACATATCTTACGGGCTGTTGTGGGTATGCCCGTAGAGTAGAATCGTGCCGCGGCTCATATGCTTCCAGCTGAAAATAGGGTAATGGCACAGCACCAGTTCATAACTCTTACCGCCTACAGAATCCCGGATCTCCCTATAATCGCAGACTTCCTGGAACAACTGCCGGTATCTAAGATCGGACACATCATCATGATTGCCCCGGATCAGGACCTTTTTTCCCTTCAGGATTGCCACCAGAGCGATCAGATCCTCGTTCTTACCGCGCATGCTCATATCACCCAGAATGTATACGGTATCTCCGTTAGTTACTTTGCTGTTCCATTTTCTTACGATCTCTGCGTGCATTTCCTCCAGATTCCGGAACGGGCGTCCATCGAATCCTATGGATGCTTCATGAAATAGATGCAGATCACTGATATAATAATTCATACTGTTGTCTCCCATTCCACATTCGCCACAGATCCCTAATATCAATTTCATTTATTGTCCAACCATCATCTGGCGTCCATGATGCAATATTATTAATTGGCTCTGTTTTACTTTTACAGCTTACTAAGCTCAAACATAAAATTGCAATAACGAATATCAGTTTTTGTTTATATCTATTCTTCATAACTTAGCAGTACAGCCTCCTTTTATTGGGAATATCGTTAATATTCCTTTTTCCGTTGCATGCTTTTCCCAGTCATTTTCCGTCAATATCTCTAGCGGTAGTAATCTCTGTGGACCGTTCTCATCCTCTTCATATCCCCATGAGTATCCGCCCAGGAATTTCAGTTTATTGCCATTCATTCGAGAGGGCAGATCTACTAGATAGGTATAAGCTGTCCATTTCAAGTGTCTACACCCAGCCAAATTACAACAGGGAGCATCAAATATTTCTGCCGGATAACCATACGCAAAATATGGATTCCCTTTTCCCAGATTTTCATCACTGACATCTATGGAAAGCTCTCTGTTTTCCCCATAATTTTCAATTCTTTCCACGAATTGAATAAATCCACAGGATCTCCGATAACCGGTCGCATTCATGTGTTCAAAGTAACCATGCATTACCGGATAACCTATGCAACATATTTTGTCTATCGGAAATCCCTGAAGGGCATCATAGCCAATTTCCCTGGGATCTGTACCTTGCGTGTATTCTACGGTGAGATTTTCTTCTATTCCATGAAGTGTAAAAGGAATTGTTATTCTGCTTTCCAAAGAATTATCCCCTCCTTCTGTATATTCTGATAAAACGGCAAAACATTTCGCCATTTCTCCATGTTTTCTTCCTGAATATCAATGATAGAAAATACTCTGTCATATCGAAGATCTAATTCCGCTGACCAATGAATGAACTGTTCCTTTGTTGCATCATCCATTTCATTTTTTATGATAATTACAATATCAATATCACTCTCATCCGTATTATCATTTCTGGCGACAGATCCGTACAATATGATTGCCAAAATACTATCCGAAAAAAGATCTACTACCCCTTGGGGCAAATCCTCTTTCATTGTATTTGTCAGCATACTGTCACCCCTTCGTCTTGAGAATATATTACTGTTATTTGTATACAATTATATTCCTTCTTTTTATCATTCACAATAAAAAATAAGAGAAACACGGCATTTCTACCGTGTTCCTCTCACTAATTAAGTATGCTGGTGGCCGGACTTGAACCGGCACGGAGTTGCCCCCGAGGGATTTTAAGTCCCTTGCGTCTGCCTATTCCGCCACACCAGCGGACGCATCACACATTTATATAAATGTGCGAATGGATGGAGGTGGATTCGAACCACCGAAGCAAATTGCAGCAGATTTACAGTCTGTCCCCTTTGGCCACTCGGGAATCCATCCATGTCAGGCAAGAGTGCCTTAACAATGTGAAATTGTAGCATATGTTCACACAAATTGCAAGATGTTTTTATTATTTTAGTGTAAAAGTTCAGCCATAGGATGACAGAAGCGACGATTGGGTGCTCGCACACAAAGCGTCAATTCTGTCATCCTATGAGCAGAGCGCCAATCTATGAGCAAAAGTAGTCACGAAGTGACGAAAAAGCGTGCTAACGCAACTTTGCGAATGACGCAGGCTGAACTGCTTCAATATAATATAAATAGAAAGGATACTGCGACAGTTGCATCAGTCCGTAATCGGTTACCTGATATCCATCCTGCTGCAATCCGGCGATGGCATCTGCGCCAAGTTCGGTCGGTGTAAAATACCAGAACCTGTCGGAATCCGCCTGGTTGTAATCTCCGTTCACGATTTCATTATCCGGATAGTAATAATACAGCACGGTCCAACCCAGATGTTTTACACCATTCGTGACCATATTTACATCCTCATCGGGGGTACCGATCAGATCCAGTGTCTTTTCGGTCTCCACCTTCTGCTGTTCATAGCTGTCATAGCATTCCCGATAGTTCTGAATTCCCAGGCCGAATAATACTACCAGCAATACCGCCAGCACAATTCTGCTTACAGCCTCCAGGCCCTTCCAGGACTTCTTCTCCAGCTCTGCAGCCAGTTCCAGCACACGGCTGCTGCCCACCGCCAGCATGACGATTGCCACCGCGCTTAACGGATACAGATATCTCTGTGCCAGCATCGGTGCCATAACAACACTTAACAAATAAGCAAATGCCAAAGTTCCAAGGATTGTGCAGGCTCCCACTGCCATGGCATATGTCTTGTCAGACCAGTTTCTCACAGAAGGCTTCTGCATATGTACTCCGTCTTTTTCCACAGAGAATACAGAAGAATCCACTGCCAGGGTCACCACCAGAAACAGAATCACCAGCGGGAATACGATACCATTCATCCCTCTGCCGCCCATAACGATCTCCAGACTCTGGTCCAGTCCCAGGATCTCTGTCATCCACCAGCCTCTGCTGACATTTTTCAAGCCGGCATAGAAGAAATATAGCCAGGGTGCATAACCTATGAAAAATGCTACGATGGCCAGAACACCCTTTATCCATGTTTTCCCACGGTATTTGATCCATACGGCCACTCCGGTGAAAAACATCATAATGCCTACAGCCACCAGTGCATAATAGTGAGAATACGCTGCTGCCAGTGCCCACAGCACCATGCCTGCCCAGGTCTTCCTGCTGCCGTCAGCAATGACTCTGTAGGAACAATAGAAGCAACCCATTACACACAGGAAAGCCAGCGCATACATGCGGACTTCCAGATTGTACTCCAGACACGCCTGTCCCAGACCGGAGATCATCACAAAAAATGTTGCCGCAAGCATTCCGAAATGTTTCCGCACAACGGTCAGTGCCAGTACGATCCCGATCACGAAGGGCACCAGAGAGGCCAGGTGGAATACCGGTACCTTATATCCGAACAGGGTCCCGAATAATTTCAGCCAGTAATAATACAGTGGCGGATGATTGTCCCAGTAATACAATACCTGCAAAATGCCATCCACATCCTTGTGGGCCGTATTCGCAGAAAACGCCTCATCCCCCCACAGTACGCGGTCGGACATCATGCTGAAATTCAGACACACCACCAGCACTGTCAATGCCAGTACTGCCACCGGTCCTATGTATTTGCGAAATACGCTCCACGCCTTGCTATCGGTAATCTTACTCAGGACGCTCCGGATCTTCTCATGCTTTCCGGCTTTCGCTTCTTCCACGAACAATTCCGCAATGGCATAGACCAGCATCATGCTGATCTCCAGACATAGAACTTTCACTGCATATTCTCTGGATTCCAACAGCTTTCTCAAGATCGTATTGCCGTCATTGCCGGTCAGCGACAACAGGATCCAGGGAATGACCAACATACAGAGCAGGCAGGTGAGATAACGAAGGACATATTCTCCCTTCCCGATCGTGACAGACTGTCCGCTTTTTTTGTTATTTTTTAAAATAGATTGCCGCCAGATCCCAATGGATACCAGCGGCAACAGCAGGGTAATAATGATGGTGAACATCGAATATCCTCTCTGTCTTTTGTATTTGTAACTATTCAGAGCCATGTAAATAGTATCAAATGAGCGTCGAATCCTTGCATTCGTAAGAGCATTTGATACTATTTATAGGGCGAAGTAACCACCATGAGCAAAAAGGAAGCCTCGCAGAGGCGGTTTTGCGAATGGTGTTCTGAATAGTTACATATATTTATTCTTCTACATATTTCAGTATCGTTGCCGAGGTCTGTGGCATCTCGATCAGAACCTTGCCTGCCCTGATCTCATACTCCGCACCTTCCATGCAATACCCGTCATCCCTGGACTGCAGGATCACTTTCATCTTACCTGTCTTAGGGGTTCCGATCTCCCACACATGAATCTCTTTGGTGATGGGATGATAATTATTGTTGATCAGGATCGCACACTGTCCCTTGCGGTTAAAACGTCCGTAAGAAATAAAGTTGTAGTCATTTTCCAACATTTTCAAGGAGCCGATCCGCAGCTCCTCGTTCTCCCGGCGCAGACGGATAATGTCCTTATGAAATGCCAGCAGCACCTGATCCTCATGTCCCCAGGGATACGTTCTGCGGTTGTCAGGATCTGTGAAACCACAGACACCGGCCTCATCTCCGTAATAGATTGTAGGAGCACCCGTCCATGTCATCTGGATCACAACGCCTTCCCGGAAGACTGCCTTATTGATACCCTGTTCCGCAGCCTGCGGTCCCAGTGTATTGGTACGTCCCACCTTATGATTCGTTCTCGTCAGAAAACGGGAATGATCATGGTTGGACAGTTCATTCATAGCCACCTGCCAGCTGGGCATGGAGAAACTGGAGGTATGATGCCGCATGGCTCCCCAGAAGCTCTCTGCATTGCCGAGCAGATCCTCTCTGTAGTCATCGCTGTGCTTCTCCATACCGGTGAGGAACCAGGTCACGGGCTCCATGAACGCATCGTAGTTCATGACAGTATCCCATTCGTTGCCCTGCAGCCAGTCTCTGGTATTGCCGTAGTGCTCTGCCAGAATAATAGCCTCCGGATTGGCCTCTTTTACCGCTTTCCGGAATTCCTGCCAGAAATGATGATTGAACTCCTGGCTGTGGCCTAAGTCTGCCGCCACATCCAGTCTCCAGCCATCCACATTGTAGGGCGGAGATACCCATTTTTTCGCTACATGAAGGACATAGTCCATCAGTTCCTGGGATCCCTCGTAGTTCAGCTTCGGCAGTGTGTCATGTCCCCACCATCCGTCATAGGAATTGTTATAGGGCCATGCTGCCTGATTGTGGAAATCAAAGTAATTCCGATAAGGGCTGTCAGCACTGACATAGGCACCCTTGTCATATCCTTCCGCATTCTCATAGATGCGCTCTCTGTCCATCCATTTATTAAAGGAACCACAGTGATTGAACACGCCATCCAGAATGACTCTCATGTCTCTGCGGTGTGCCTCTGCCACCACCTGAGCAAACAGCTCGTTGCTGGCTTCCAGATTCGCCTTGTTAGTCACACGGTCGATGTAACGGGAAGCAAAACGGTTCTCCCGCTGTCCGTCGGGAAGCAGATCCCCTTCATCACTGACAATCTTTCCAATATGGGGATCAATATAATCATAATCCTGAATATCGTATTTGTGGTTGGAAGGGGAGACAAACAGAGGATTAAAATAAATCACCTCAACTCCCAGATCCTGCAGGTAGTCCATCTTGTCCAGCACACCCTGCAGGTCTCCGCCGTAGAACTCACGGACATCCATCTGTGCGGGATAACGTCCCCAGTCCTCTACGCGGTGTACCGGCTCCCCGATATAGCAATATTCATTGGTCAGCACATCATTGGAAGGATCGCCATTGCAGAAACGATCGGTATAGATCTGGTACATTACCGCACCTTTTGCCCAGTCGGGAGTATGGAAGCCGGGAATGATGATAAAATCATAATACTCGTTGACCTCCTGCACCAATCCTCTCATATCGAAGATACCTGTGATCCTGCCGGTCTGTACCTCAAAGTAGTAGGATACCTTCTGATCATCCAGACGCATCACATAAGCATAGTAATCAAAATCATTATTGCTCTCCACTCGTACCATGAGATGCTTCTGTCCACCGCTTACGAGGAATATCCTGTCCACGTTGTTCCTTGCGGTACGGAAACGGATCGTCACCTCGGAATATGGTTCCGGCTCTTCCGGGATCACATACTCCGCACTTGTATCCGTAAAAAGAGCTCTTCTGTTAAATACGGGTCTCATGGCAGCAATATACTGCTGATTATATTCTGTTCGACGTAATCGCTCCAGATCCATAGTATCTATCCTTTCTGAGACTAATGTCTTACTATCTATATTATGACACTGCTTCTGCCAAAGTGCTTTGTTGTCTTGTGCGCTCCGGCAGTATGACATGTCCCAAGCTCAAAAGCTCTATTTATTATACCCTTTTTCCTTACATCTGACAACTGCCCGCCTCTTTATTCAGCGATTTTTAGACAGTAAAAAGGACAGTCTTGGGAGGACTGCCCTTTTTAGAGAAGGTATTTCTTTCTTATGGGGTATAGCAAAAAACTATATAATGTATTGGGGGGGTTACGAGTATTATAATAGCATGCACTCCTATTTTTGACTATTCTCAAAATTCACAAATATCACAAAAGTGAATATTCATTTTTGTATATTTTTCACAAAATCGGTTTGTACAATACTACCAATTCCACGAAACTCCCGCGAAAACCTTTTCCTATACGAAAAGACCCTCGAATTCTTCTCTGGTGATCTTCTCCTTCTCCAACAGCAGCTGTGCACAGCTATGCAGCACATCCTCATGCTGTAAGATAATATCCTTGGCTTTGGTATAGCAGTCATCTATGATGTGCTTGACTTCCTTATCGATCTCACCGGAAATCTCCTCACTGTGCGCCTTGGCATGTGCCAGATCCTTACCGATGAAGACTTCATCATCGTCATCGTCATAGCAGATGACACCGATATTATCAGACATTCCGTAACGGGTTACCATACGGCGGGCTGTCTTGGTGGCTTTCTTAATATCACTGGATGCTCCGGTGGTAATATCTCCGAAGATGATCTCCTCTGCGATACGTCCGCCCAAAGATACCATGATATCCTGGAGCATACGGCTCTTGGTGGCGAACATCTCATCCTTTTCCGGCAGAGGCATGGTGTAACCGGCGGCTCCCACTCCGGTCGGGATAATGGATACGGTATAGACCGGTCCCACATCCGGAAGTACATGGAACAAGATCGCATGGCCTGCTTCGTGGTATGCAGTGATCTTCTTCTCCTTGTCGGAAATGATACGGCTCTTCTTCTCCGCACCGATTCCCACTTTGATAAAGGCTCTCTTGATATCCTTCTGTGCGATAAAGGAGCGGTTCTCCTTCGCCGCGATAATGGCTGCTTCGTTCAGCAGGTTCTCCAGATCCGCTCCGGTGAAGCCTGCAGTAGTCTGAGCGATCTGCTGCAGATTCACATCATCCCCCAGAGGTTTGTTCTTCGCATGTACTTTCAAAATCTCTTCTCTGCCACCGATATCCGGGGTTCCCACCGCTACCTTACGGTCGAAACGACCGGGACGCAGGATTGCAGGATCCAGAATATCCACACGGTTGGTGGCCGCCATAACGATAATGCCCTCATTGACGCCGAAACCGTCCATTTCTACCAGTAACTGGTTCAGGGTCTGCTCTCTCTCATCGTGTCCTCCGCCCATACCGGTACCACGCCGTCTTGCCACGGCATCGATCTCATCGATAAATACGATACAAGGTGCATTATGCTTTGCTTCTTCAAACAGGTCACGCACACGGGAAGCGCCCACACCGACGAACATTTCCACGAAATCAGATCCGGAGATGCTGAAAAAAGGTACTCCGGCTTCGCCTGCCACGGCTTTCGCCAACAGGGTCTTACCGGTTCCGGGAGGGCCCTCCAACAGGACACCCTTGGGGATTCTGGCTCCGACACCGGTGTATTTTCCCGGCTCCTTCAGGAAATCAACGATCTCCTCCAGTTCTTCCTTTTCCTCTTTCAGACCGGCTACCTGAGCGAATGTGACACTCTTGTCACCCAATGTCATCTTGGCGCGGCTTTTGCCGAAGTTCATCATCTTGCCGTTACCGCCGCCTGCCTGTTGGGCATTCATCATCATGAACAGGAAAATTCCCACCGCCAGCACGACCAGCATCGGCAGCATATAGGTCAGGAACCAGTTCTCCCTTTCAATGTCATTGACCACCGGATCAAACCCATACTCACGTACCAGGGTCTCCAGTTCTGTAATGTCCGTTGCGTACAGCTTATGAGATACACCGTTCTTCATCTGGATCTCCAGATATCCGGTAGGTGCTTCTCCGTTGGGCTGCACCACGACTTCCGATACATTGCCGGCATCCAGATCCGCAATGAACTCTGCCTTGGTGTATTCATCTGTACGGTTGTTCAACAGGTTGAGGCCGAAGATCACCAGAAGCAGAAGTATGATAAATATAAAATATGAATTGATTGTTTTGCCGTTTTGTTTCAACTTCACGGGCCTCCTACATCTTTGTATCGCTTAATCGAATTCTACCACACCGATGTAAGGCAGATTACGATATCTCTGATCATAATCCAGACCATAGCCCACTACAAACTCATCGGGAATATTAAATCCGGTATAATCCACATGGACATCGATCACTCTTCTCTCGGGTTTGTCCAACAGGGTGCACAGACGTAAAGAAGCCGGACCTCTGTCCTTCAGCATCTCCAGCAGATAGCTCAGGGTTCTTCCGCTGTCCACGATATCCTCTACTACAATAACTTCCTTATCTTTCAGAGATTCGTCCAGATCCTTCACGATCTTGACTACACCGCTGGACTTGGTATCGCTGCCATAGCTGGATACGGACATAAAGTCCAGAGATACGGGAACAGTGATACGCTTTGCCAGTTCACACATGAAAAAGCTGCCACCCTTCAGTACACATACAAGGTGTACCTGCTTACCCGCATAATCCTTGCTGATCTGCTCACCGATCTCCTGGATTCTCTTATCTACTTCCTCTTCTGTCAACAGTACTCTGATATGCTCTGCCATTTTCTTTTGTCCTTTCGCTTTTAAGCGAACTCCTTTCTTATTAATTGTACCTTTAAAATACGTTTTGTATTCTCCGTTACTTTATAATATTCGCTGATACGGTATCCCACGACCCACAGTACATGCTCTCCCTCTGCCAGGATCGGCAGTCTATCGCGTTCCGCCTGTGGGATCTTTTGATCGACCAGATAACTTTTCAGCGATTTATGGATCATCCCGCCTCTGCCGTCAGCAATGGTCAGATAATCACCCGGCTTTCTTGTCCGTATCACCGGACATTTTTTTATTTTATCATAATCAAACCATTTCGTATACTGATTTGTGGGAACTTCTTGGTTTTTTTCATGGGCAGCGGCCAGGTCACACACACAGTATTCCACCGTTCCCACTTCACATTCCACTGTCCCTGTCTGTCCGGGAGAAAGCTGCAGAGTTGGTTGATATTTCTCAGCCACTTCCGTCTTCTCCAAAAGCTCCCTGTCTGTCCTCTCTACTGTCAGCAGGACTTCCTCATATTGCCGTCTACCCCGGATGCCGAACGGAAGACAGATCTGCCGGTTGCCTTCCCTGGTAAACAAGGTCAGCAGCTCCTGAATATGCTGGTAAGTGATGTCTTTCTGCCCGGGAGACAATTGCTTCACTTCTTCATACAAGAGGCGCTTACGGATCACAGGATGCAACGACAGAAAAGACTCCACAGCAATACAGATCACCGCGTTCCGGCTGTCCCCCGTCTCTGCGGACTCTCCGTCACCGTCCGTTGCCCGGATACATCGGCCAGCTGCTTCTTTTGTCTGCAGTTCCAGATAGTCCTCCGTCTCCGCCAGCAGCTCCGCCGTCTGATTCATATGCGCTACACAGCCCTTTACAATATTCTGCTCCGCATAAGGCAAAATATGATGCCGAATACGATTTCTGGTGTAGTCATCCTCCTCATTGGTGGCATCCTTGCAATAGACAATTCCTCGCTGTTGTAAAAACTTCTCGATCTCCCACCGTTCCAGACATAGGAGCGGTCGTATAATCCGATCTCTCACAGGCAAAATGCTGGCCAGTCCCCGGATTCCACTGCCCCGGAACAAATGGAACAGCTGGGTCTCGCTGCGGTCATTGCTGTTGTGGGCCACTGCGATCTTCGTGGCTCCCCACTCCTTTGCCGCCTTTTCAAATGCCTCATATCTCGTTCTGCGCCCGGCTTCTTCCTCAGAGATTTTCTCCATGCGGGCTCTGTTCCTTACCTCTGCCCTGGTCAGGAAAAAAGGGATTCCTCTCTCCTCGCAGAGCTGCTCCACATACCGGGCATCTTCTCCGGCCTCCGTGCGAATGCCGTGATCCACATGCACTACGGCAATGTCTGTAGGTACTTCCTTCTGCCATTCCAGCAACAAAAATAAGAGGCAAACCGAGTCTGCCCCTCCAGAAACACCGGCTACCACACGGTCGCCGGCCTGCAGCATGTGATGCTCTCTGATATATGCAAATACTTTTTCTCGCGTATCCATCCATGTATTCATGTTTTTACTCTATCCTAATTATGAGGAAAAATCAAGGCGGCATCACGTGTTTTCCCACAGGCAGAGCACAAATACCGTCATATCGTCCCGAATCCGTCCCTCTGAGGCACAGATGGCATAGGACAATATTTTCTCTGCGATCTCCTGCGGGTTCTGTTCCTGCAACCCTTCCAGCACCTGTGCCATGCGCTCTTCCCCGTCTTCCATCATATCCAGAACCCCGTCCGTCATCATGACCAGCAGATCTCCCGGCCGGATCTGACACATCTGTCGTTCTATCTGCACTTTTTGAAAAATACCTAACGGCAGGCTTTCGCCGCCGACACAGAGAACCCTTCCGGAGGTCTTCCAGAATGTGGCAACACCGCCCACCTTGCAGATCTCACATTCGCCGGTATACAGATCCAGGCTGCAAAGGTCTATCGTAGGATGATCGTCCTCTTCATTTTGCGCATACAACGCGGAATTCAGGAGATTCACAGATGCCTCGGTCCCGAAGCCCGCCTCCAGCATTTTTTCCATGAGATCCATGACTCTGCCGCTGCCCCGGCTGGCATCCTCCCCGGAGCCTGTCCCATCAGACAACATCAGGATCAGCTTCCCTTTTTCCGATTCCATGGTGGCATACTGATCCCCCGAGACTTTCTCCCCTTCTTTTACCGCCCGGCTCACCCCCGTCAGTGCTATGTATTTCGGTTCCTCTGTGAACAGAAAACAATGCGGCTCCTGCTCCACGAGATAAGGGCTTCCTGAAGAGACCTGCAGCTTTTTTCCCAATAATACCGTCAGCATGTCCGCCACCTGTGCCGCCTTATAGTGCCTTTTTTCGGTGGACAGTGTCATACTGATCCCTGCTTCTGTCCCGGAGCTGCTGCCGTCCTTCTCCACATAGCAGAGGTCTCTGGCGATGATCCCTTCACTCTTGAGCGCCTGTACCAGGCTTTTCCTCTTTTTCTCTTCCAGCGGACAATACCCCAGTTCCTCTCCTGCCACCCGTTCCATGATCCGGGCCACTTCCTGCAGATGGTCTCCCATGATCTGTCTGCTCTGCCACAGCATACATTTTTCCAGAATATTCTGCCTGTCCTCTCCTGTAATCTGTATCTCCTGCCGAAAGCTCTTCCCCAGTTCCTCAAAACTCTCCGCATATCCCATCAGTTTCTGTCTGCACAGCAGTGAGATCTGTGCACACTGTTCTCTCTCCAGCCGTTCCTGCTCCTTTTTCCCTATAATCATGGCATCCTCCCCTTTCTGTTTTCACGATTATAGGGCAGTTTTCCTCTTCCTTTTGTCAAATCGAGGGAGGGAAAGACTTCATTTTTTGCGACAAAAAAAGCAGGTTCACTGTTGAGAAACAGTTTCCCTGCTTAATTGTCTTCCTGAAAAAGGATCTCACCTTCGTATACCAGTCCCAGCTTATCCTTCGCCACCTCTTCCACATAAGCTTTCGTCTGAGTGTACTTACCGAATTCCTCGATCTGTTCCGCTCTGGTCTGCTCTGCTTCGATCTGCGCGCCAAGGCTTGCGATCTGGGTATCATAGCCCGCAATCTTCTGTTGTAATTCCACGCTCCGCACCGCAACGACCACCATGATCATCAACACGACCAGGGTCACCAGGAACATACTGAACCGGTTCTGGTGTCTCTTGCGGTAGGCTGCTTTTCTTCTTGCCATACGCGCATCTCCTTTTAATGAATATTTTAAGCATTTTCCTAAGTATAGTCAACTGCTTTTTCAGCCAATTTCCCGTTATCCGCAAGGCTTTCCGGATTGGGTGCAGAAGAGTATTCAGGCCCAGTGCCACATACTTTACAAAAAAGGGACTGATTGTCCTGTGATACAGGTACATTCCCGCCAATGCCCCCAGCACGGCAAACCATCGCAGGTTCCCGTTACTTTCATGAAACATCAGCAGAAAGACCTTTCCCGCACAGTAGATCCAGAATGCCAGATCTTCCAGAGATACCATGCTGGTACTGTGAGCGAACACTCTTCGCAGGATCCGCAGAATATCATACAGAAAAGTGATCCCCACACCCAGCAGAAAGGAATGCAGCAGAAAAACATTTTCATCCATCAGCGGAACAGCCTGCCCAGGAAGGATTCCTGTTTTTCTCCGGATGCTGCGGTATCCGAATATACAAGGCTGTCGATCCGGCCGTCAATATCCACTTCCCCCTTGTCTAATGTCAGGCGGTTCACATGGAGCTCGTTGCCACGGATCATCAGCATCCCCTGTTCCGTCTCCAGCAGGATCTCCCGCAGATCAAAGGAAAGGACGTCATTTACCCCATTCACGGTACATGTCCGTCTGTTGGTCATGGTCACTTTATGCATACGTCCTGTCGCGTTTAAATCTTCCATTCTCTCCATAGCCTCCCATCCTCCGCTCCTTCCGGAACCGGACTTACAATGTATTGTATGGGAAAATGTGGAAATTTATACATAGAGAACCTGATATTATATATAACGGAAAAGTTCTTTGGCTTCTTCTTTTTTCACGGTCTCCTGTACATCCAGGACCTCGACTTTTACTTCCTTGTTGCCGAAAGAGATGGAAATGATATCTCCCTCTTTGACATTGGCGGATGCCTTTGCCGGCTTATCATTGATCAGCACTCTGCCGCTGTCGCAGGCTTCATTAGCCACAGTACGGCGCTTGATCAGTCGGGATACCTTCAAATATTTGTCTAATCTCATGCTTTTAACCTCACGATCATCCGTTTCTGAAAAACAAAAGAGACCCGAAAGGTTGTCCTATCGAGTCTCTGAAAATTCAGCTTCTATTATGCGTTCAGCATATCCTTTAATGCCTTACCAGCCTTGAACTTAGGAGCCTTGGAAGCAGCGATCTTCATAGGTGCGCCGCTCTGAGGATTTCTACCCTCTCTAGCTGCTCTGCTGGATACTTCGAAAGTACCGAAGCCAACTAACTGAACCTTACCATCCTTCTTTAACTCTTCAGCAACAACATCTGTGAATGCCTTTAATGCCTTCTCTGCGTCCTTCTTGGAAAGACCTGCCTGATCAGCCATAGCTGCAACTAATTCTGTTTTGTTCATATTGAACTCCTCCTGTAATGAGTTTTCGTTATTAATTTTACGCTCGAAAATAGTTCTTTTGAAACGCCTATACATATATATATCTGTTTTTATCCCTTTTGTCAAGGTTTTTCCGCATATTTACGGCATTTCTTCCCCTCCCGGAAAGGATCATTCTGTCGATGAAGAGCTGGGCGTCAGGTCTACAAATGAGTAGGATACATCCTTTTCTTCTTCATCCACCTGTACCGTATAACTTCTGGTTTCATAACCGGATTTTCGCAGGGTGATCACATGACTTCCTGAGGTCTTCTTAAAACTGCAGGGGGAAATTCCCACATAGTTGCCGTCCAGATATACCTCCACATTTTCCGGAGCATCAATATGCACGCGGTAATAGGTCGTAGTCGTATCTGCGGTGGAGGTAGATTCCGTTGCGGAAGAGCTGGAAGAACTGCTGCTTTCCGTACTGTCTTCACTGTCGGAGTCCGCCTTATCCAGCTGGACATCCACTCCCGCGGATTCCTGCCCCACCCTGAGATACTGTGTAAGCGACTTATAGCCGTCCGCCTTCGCTATGATCTGATGAATACCGTATTCCAGCGTGATCGGCTGAGAGGCATCCACCTGACTTCCATCGATATACAATTCTGCATCGGAAGGATTCAGGGAAAACAGCACCATACCGTACTGTGCCTCTGCCACTTCCAGATCACCGATATCCAGTGTTGTTTCCTCGTTGCGGTTGATTACGACATTTTTCGTGCCGCCACCTCCGTTATAGCTGATATCTACCTGATAGCTTCCCTCCGGCACAGTCACCAGCATGTCCTCTGTGATCCGTACGATCTGTGTCTGGCCGATTTCCAGCCAGCCGCCCACAAAGTTCTCATCATTGACCAGTCTGAGGTATCCATGGCCTTTTTCCACCGTTACGCTGAGCACTGTGCTGTCAATGCCGTGAAATGTCAGGATATCCGCCGGATTCAGATCCATTTTTTCAATGCTGTGTCCCTGGGAAAAATACTGGGTATCCTTAGACAGCTGGAACACCTCTTCCCCGATGGCCACCTCATTCCGTACGGTATTCATCTCGTAGTGCTCCACATCTTCATACTGCCATGCTGTCTGCGCCAGCTGCATGGAGGTCAGATGCTTCTGACTTTTCAAAAAAGTCACATCCACGATGTCCCCCTCCTGCAGCTGACTCAGGGAAATTGCCTTTCCATATTTATCTGCGAACCGCGTTGTTCCGTCCATGGACAGCGTGTAACGTTTGCCCAGATCCAGATTTAACAGTGTGACAGTGTTGTCAACATTATTGATATCCACCAGTACCGCCGTATCTGCGGAATCATAGCTGTCCGGATTGGTGACAACAAAGCCGGTATCTATCCGCTCTGCCTGTGCCGTTGGCGCAGGTGTTGCCGCCGTCCCGGAGGATGCTGTCTGCCCGCATCCAGCAAATGACATTGCTGTCACAAGCAAAAGAATTACCACTGTCTGTTTCGTTTTCGAATACTTTTTGTCTTCGAATCTTTTCAACGTTTTTGCTTCTCCTTTGTCTCCTGACGCTGCGATCCTGCCGCAACGTCTCTTCCGTTGTCTGCCGTTCATTGCCCGGCTTTTATCTTTGCAGCAGTTTCAGGAATTTCTTTCTGGCCGCTTCCTGTTCCAACAGGCGGTCCAGTTTCTCCTGATTCTTCTCCGGGATCCAGGCCTTGCCGGAATTATAATAAAAGTTTACGATCTTCCACAATTTCTCAGGATAGGACAGGCGGTAGACCAGATCCTGTCTCTCATAGGGCTTTAACGGTCTGACACTTTCATAAGCCGCCAGAAGCACTCTGCCCCATTCGGCATCCCATTCACTTTTTTCCAAAAGCTTTCGCAACAGCAGATACAGGTCTCTCACCGGCCCGTCTGCCTGACATTTTTCGAAGTTCACCAGGAAAAATCCACGGTCCTGCCGCAGAATATTATGATATTGGTAATCTCCGTGGCAGAAACACAGCGGTACTTCCTCTCCGCTGTCGGAGGCAGCCAGCTCGATCTCTTTCCATTCTTCACACAGTTGTCTTGCTTCCTCTAAAAAAGGATCAATCACTGCAGACAACCGGATCTCGAACCAGGTCTTCTGGCTGCGCTGTTTCAAGAACCTGCGGGCTCTCTTGAGCTCCCGGTTATGCTTCTCATAGTCCCGGCTGGGGAGATATCGCTCTATGACCGGTGCCGAAGTCTCCTCCGTCTCCGGAAATACCGGTGTAAATTCCAGATCACCGTGCAGTCTCGCCAGAAGCCGCATGGCTTCCATACATTCTTCCCTGTCACGGATATTACATTCTCGGCCTTCCCACCAGGTCTTCAGAATATATCTGACACCGTCCCGGTCTGTCACCGATAACGCGCCTTCCTTTGTGGCAAGCAATCGCTCCGCAGGAACGGTTCCCCGTTCCTCCAGGTGCTTCAGGACCTGCTCCTGCAGGCATAATTGTTCCTCTCTTCCGGTATATTCCTTGAAGATCAGGCAGCCCTGCTGTGTATCGCACAGAATCGCTCCCCTTCCTTTTCGGGTACGCAATACTTCTATCTCATACTGCTCCAGCAGTACCACCGCTCTGTCATTCACTTACAACCCCTCCTAAGATACGTCCTTAACCGTTTCCCGGTTCCTACGCTATCTTATGAGGAAAGCCTGTAAAGTATGCTCAATCTTTGTCTGCCGACAGTTCCTTTACCTTTTCCAGCAGCTGTTCTCTGGTATTCTGCTCGGGATGTTCCAATACCAGTTCCAGCAGCTGTTGCAGCATCTCTCCCAGCTCTCTGCCCGGTTTCATACCGGTGTTGATCAGATCCCTGCCGGTGACCGCCAGTGTTTTCAGGGAGATGCACTGCTTCTTTTCCAGCATTTCCTGATACAGTTTCTTCCAGAGTTCGAGATTCTCTAGTTTTTCTGTTCTCAGGTAATCGCTCTGTGCCAGAATATCTGCCCGTTTCACCGGGAACAGCAGAGGGAAAATATCTTCCCCGATCTTATTCACCGCCCGGCGGACAATCCGCAGATCCGGTATCACATCATTGCCATAATCATGGTATCTCACCAGACGGGTGACCACCGCAACGGTATCATTATCAAATCGCAGTCTCCGCAGAATCTTCCGCGCCATCTCTTCTCCCACCGCCGGATGTCCGTAGAAATGAGTGATTCCGTCTTCATCCACAGTAAGTGTGGCCGGCTTGCCGATGTCATGGAGCAGCATGGCATAACGCAGATTCTTGTCCGGCCCGATCTCCATAAGTGCATGTAATGTATGCTCACCCACATTGTATTTATGATGCTTGTGCTTCTGCGGTGTCTCCATCATGGCATCGAATTCCGGTAGGATCACCTTGGTGACACCCATGTCATAAGCTTCTCTGAGAGTGTCGGGATGAGGGGACACCAACAGTTTAGTCAGTTCCACCTGAATCCGCTCCGCACTGATCTTCTGCAGGGTCGGTGCCAGCTTCCGGATTGCCGCCTCAGTATCTTCGTGGATCTCGTAGCCCAGCTGGGCTGAAAAACGAATTGCCCGCATGATCCGCAGGGCATCTTCTCCAAAACGTTCTTCCGGGTTGCCTACGCATCGGATCAGCTTCGCCTCGATGTCTTTTAATCCGCCGAAAATGTCGATCAGGCCTTCCGTTTCATTATAAGCCATGGCATTGATGGTAAAATCCCGGCGTTTCAGGTCCTCCTCCAGGTTCGGAGTAAACATCACTTCTTTGGGATGTCGGCTGTCTTCGTATTTTCCATCCACACGGTAGGTCGTAACCTCAAAGCCTTCCTTGTCCAGCATGACGGTTACGGTGCCATGCTGGATTCCGGTGTCGATGGTGCGACGAAACAGCTGCTTTACCTGCTCCGGTCTCGCCGAGGTGGTGATATCCCAGTCCTCCGGGGTTCTCCCCAGAATGGAATCCCGCACGCAGCCGCCTACCACATAGGCTTCGAATCCGGCATTCTGTATGGTTTCTATGATATATTTCGCTTTTTCAGGTATTTGTATCTGAATCATATATATCCTCTTTTGCAAAAATCACACACGCTCATTGCTCTGTGAGTTTTCGCTTGCTACTGCTTTGTGTCTATTGTTTGTTTCTAAGAAAGGCTATGCCTGCTCCGGGTTCATGATGAACTTATCGATGACTTCCACCAGTCCGTCTTCATCGTTGGTGCCGGTGATATAGTCCGCCGCATCCTTGACCACTGGCTGGGCATTCCCCATTGCTACGCCGGTTCCCGCATATTCGATCATGGAGATGTCGTTGTAACCGTCCCCGCAGCAGATCGCATTCTCTCTGGTCAGTCCCATGCCTTCCAGCATATGATCCAAAGAGGTGGCTTTGTTCACATCTTTCGGCATGATCTCGATGAAATAGGGTTCGGAACGGTAGATGCTCGCAACATCACTGTACTTTTCCTGTAACTGCTTCTCCAGCTCCGGTGCGATCTCTTCCGGTGCTGTCATCAGGCATTTATTAATATCGAAATTCACATATTCGACGAAATTGTCAACGACCTTTATAGGAATTCCGTTGATTCTGGCTTCCAGCTGCACATAGTCATCCGGCTCGAACGCAGAGATGACGCCGGGACCCTGATAAGTGATCAGTCCGCAGCCATTCGCTTTGGCGAATTCGTACAATCCGGGCACAATGGGCAGGGGCAGTGTTCTCTGATAGACCACTTCTCCTGTCTTACACTCCACGATACGGGCTCCGTTAAATGACAGTAGGTATCCGCCGTATTTTTTCAGTTCCAGCTCCTCTTCGCATTTCCGCATGCCGGGGGTGGGACGACCCGAAGCCAGGATCACCTTGTGACCATGCTGTAAAATATTCCAGATTCCCTGTTTGGTAGCTTCCGTGATCTCTTTTTTTGAATTGGTCAATGTTCCGTCAATATCCAGTACCAGAACTTTTTCCTGCATGTTTATTCATACCTTTCTCAAAGTTATTCTCTGTTCAGCTCACGTAACTGGCAGAGTCACATTATCATGTTTCCCGCCCTTTTGCGACTATTTTTGCTCATAACCTAACAGTACCTGTCTCTTCTGCTTGTGCAGTGAAACAGGTACTTGTCTGTTGTCTATGTTCTGTTCCTGAGCAAGCTTTACTGTGCCTGTGTTGCGGTCTCTTCGGTAGCAGCAGTCTGCTCCTCGGTGATCTCCTGGGTCTCTGCGGTCGCGGTCTCAGCGGCTGCGGATTCCTCTGCCTGCACCTTCAGGTAATTCAGTTTACCCTTGGGATCCTCTACTGTTACATCTGCGGTAATATCCTGCATATGCTGACTCATTGTATCGGATACTAGCGTATTCTTGATGTTGATCTTCCACTCGGGCTGATCCTGTCCGATGTAGTAAAGTACATAGGTGGTGTCACTGACAGTGATGGCTACGGTATCTCCTGCCTGACGGCTGTTGTCGAAGATCCAGTTGCTCAGCTCCTCTGTCATACCGGTCTTGGTCACCTGCTCGAACAGACCGCCGTTCTCTACTGCAGAAGTATCCTGTGTATACTTCTTGCACAATTCTGCGAAGCTGTCCTCGGTAGCTGCACCGCTCTTCCACTCCTCCAGGATCTCTTCACCGGTCTTATCCTCGGTGGGAATGATCACACGTACATCTGCGGAAGGAGTCTCATCCAGATATCTCTTCTCAAATGCCACGGCATAGTAGCAATGGCTGTTGTCGTTAGTAATGACGGTGGTGTCTCCTGCCTTTCTGGCATCATCAAACAGCCAGTCGGAGATCAGGTAGTTCACGGAAGACTTCTTCTCATTCTCGTGTGCTTCGCCGTCTTTTGCCACGGTCTTCTCCGCATCATCTGCCAGTACCTTCGCATCTTCCATTGCCTTGGCGATCTCAGCATCGGAAGGCTGGTAAGCGGTATCGGTGCTGTCGGAAGCTGTTGCATCTGTAGCTGCCGTTCCGTCTGTTGCAGTGGTATCGGTGGTTGCAGCAGTCTCCTCTACGGGATCTGCCAGTTCGGTAGGTTCTGTAGGCAATTCTGCCTCAATGGTCGTCAGGCGATAGTCTACGGAATCGTAGGTTGCCTTATTTTCCTCATAATAGCTCTGGATCTCATCATCACTGGGAGCATTGTCCTCCTGCAGCTTCTGATAATAAGCGTTCATTACCATGTCGTTCTTCACATATTCTTCGATACGGCCCATGGTTGCATAGCTTCCGTAGATGGAACGTACATATTCCTTCTCGGAGATGCCTGCGGATGCAGCGGAGGTTTTGATGGTCTCCTTGAAAGTGTTGTACTCATCCGTGGTATCGTAGGTGAAGCCGGCTGCTTTGGCTTCTGCCATCAGCGCCTTATTCTGCTTCAGGCTCTCTACAGCATTCTGCTCAAAATAGTCCTGCCAGGTCAGAGTATCGGAATACATCTGGGTGGACAGATCCTTGCTGGTATCCAGTCCGAAGTATGTCAGATAGCTGCCGTACTGGGTGATATAATTGTTCTTGGTCAGGTTGTATTGGTAATCGAACTCTACCTTGTTTACAGCTTCTCCATTGACCACCACATAGGTCTCATGAGTTGCCAGATAGGTACGGATGGGGAAAGATGCTACCAGACATACCAGAGCCACAAGCACTACGATGCCGATGGCCGTGCTGATGCGCTCTTCCTTTTTCTCCTTTTCCTTCTCCTCTTTACGCTTCTGTACCTTACGGTCATATTTGGTCATGACCTTCTGTTCTGTTTGTTCTTTATTTTCTGTAACTTTTTCATTCTTAGACATTGCTTACATGTCTCCTTCCTGGTGTCTTAAGTCCCAATGACTCCTTATTTTACCGTATTTCTGCGGAAAAAGAAAGCTATTTCACATATTTTTCAAGTTTTTCCACGATATTTTTCACACATCCGGGCTCAAAAGGACTGTCCAGTCCGACTTCTTTGATCATATTAGTGTAAAAATCACTGGCGGACAGCCTGCACAGCTTCAGATAGCTCTTCCACGCCTCTGTAAAATCGGCATCCATCTTCACCTTGTACTGTAGTGCGCAGGTCTGTGCCAGACAATAATCGATATAATACAGAGGGTAGTCGTAAATGTGCAGCTGCTTCTGCCAGAAGCCTCCCTGTCCGAAGAAAGGATCTCCCTCGTAATCCAGGTGGGGCTTGTACTCCCGCTCCAGACGGCTCCATGCCTGCTTTCTCTCGGCAGGGGTCAGCTCCGGGTGCTCATAGACGATATGCTGGAACTCATCCACCATACAGCCGTAAGGAATAAACGCAGCCGCATCCTCCAGATGCATTTCCACGTAATCCTGCGCTCTGTCGCCGAAGAACAGGTTCATCCACTTTTCCGTGAAAAATTCCATGGACATGGAATGGATCTCTGCAGTCTCCATGCCGATATCCGCATGCTCTCTGATAGGATCCTGTGCAGCGAGATACCCCTGAAACGCATGACCACACTCATGCGTGATGACGTCCACATCACCGCTGGTACCGTTAAAGTTAGCGAAGATAAACGGTGCATGGTACAGAGGCAGATAAGTCATGTAACCGCCAGCTTTCTTGGTCTTGCGGCCCAATACGTCAAACAGTTGGTTCTCCATCATGAAATCAAAAAATTCCGCAGTCTCCGGGGACAGTTCCCGGTACATCTTCTGGCCTGCTGCCATGATCTCTTCCGGGGTGCCGGTGGGCGCCGGATTGCCGTTCTTAAAGTATACCTGTTCGTCGATATAGCTGAGCTTCTCCAGACCCAGACGTTGTCTTCTGCGGTCATGCAGCTTCTCTGCAAAGGGTACGAAATACTCCTTGATCTGCCTGCGGAAAGCCTCTACCTCGTCCTTGCCGTAGCAGTTGCGGTTCATCCGGTAATACCCCAGTTCCAGATAATTCTCGTAACCCATGGCTCTGGCCTGTGCGGTACGGTTCTTCACCAGTTTGTCGTAAATGGTATCCAGCTGCTCCTCATTTTTCCGGAAAAAGTCACTCATTTTCTCCCATGCCTGTCTGCGGACATTGCGGTCGCAATTCACCAGATAGGGCCGCAACAGGGACAGGTTCAGTTCCTTGCCGTCAAAGTCGATCTTGGCACTGGCAATGAGTTTATCATACTCCATGGTCAGGGAATTCTCCTCCTGCATCAGCGGGATCAGCGCCTCGCTCATGGACTTCTGTGCCAGCTCCATATTCTTGAATGCTACCGGACCGATCTTCTCCTCCAGATAAGCTCTGTAGGGGGATTCATATAATTTCTTCTGATAAGCCAGCACCAGATTGCTGAATACCGGTCCCTGCTCATCGTAGTATTTATGCTCTTCCTCATAAAACTTGTCGGAAGTATCAATGTCAAAGCGGATGTTCGCAATGGTCATCAGCGTCATGACACGATCGGTCATCGCGTAATATTTTTTATGCACCTCGAACTGTTCTTCACCGCTCTTCGCCGCATCCAGCTCCCGGATCAGCTCTCCCATCTCTTCCTGTACTTTGGCAAAATCTATTCTCTCGTAAGGCATGTCCTGAAATCTCATAATTATAGTAACCCTCTCTTTCTGTGTCCTTAGGAATCTATACTGCTTATCTTACCCCAAAATGCCGGGAAAGTAAAACTTTAGAAGCGTTCTGTAACATTTTTCAGACTTGCCAATAAGGAATCCCTATGGTATGGTGGTATTGGAAGTAATTTTTCTTCTTTCAAAAATTCTTATAGACCCGTCAGTGGTCAAAGTTTCCCTTATTATTTATTTTATATGGAAAATATTTGTTTTATTTTATTTTTACATTTATTTTGCAACAGAAAGGAGATTTATGGAGTTAAAACAAAATAATATAACCGGCAACTATTTCTCGGAGGAGTATTTGATGAATACTGTGTCGAGATTCTGGAAAAATTTTGTTGCGGAAGAAATTTCGTATGGGAATGCGATAGCTGCTGCGCCGGGGAATGTGGCTGTGGCAATACCGGCTTCCGGAAAGCGGAATTATAAGGATCTGGTGTTCCGGAAAATATTTCATGACAAGGAGAAGCTGCTCGCGCTGTACAATGCGCTGAATCACTCGCATTATGAAGATCCGGAGCTACTGCATATTACAACTTTGGAAAATGCGGTTTACCTAAGCTTGCAGAACGACCTGTCATTTGTGGTGGATTTTGATCTATGGTTTTTTGAGCACCAGTCCACCCTGAATCCCAATATGCCGTATCGCTTTTTGCTGTATCTGGCAAGTGAATATTCAAAGATGAACTCAGATGACCTGCTTTATTCCAACAAGTTACAGATGCTGGATACTCCGCATTTCGTAGTGTTTTATAACGGGACGGATCCTCTCCCGGAATACAGCACCCTGAAGCTGTCCAGCGCCTACCGGAATAAGGAAGAGACTCCTCAGCTTGAATTACAGGTACAGGTAATCAATATCAATCTCGGGTTCAACTCCGAGCTGATGGATGCCTGCCAGATTTTAAAGGAGTACGCCCAGTTTGTCGCAGAAGTCCGTGAGCAGGCAAAGGTGTATCCAAACCGTCAGGCCATCGTTCAGGCCGTGGACGTATGTATCAGGAGGGATATTTTGAAGGAATTTTTGCTTGAGAATAAGAAGGAGGTTATTGATATGGTGTTTTTTGAGTATGATGCTGAGGCGGAAAAGAGAGTTATTTACAAGGATGGCGTAGAGGAAGGCAGAGCAAAAGAAATTGTTCGGTCATGTAAGGACTTTAACTTGTCAAAAGAGGATGCAATCCACAAGTTAGAGACTCTACTATCAATCCCTACACAATCTGCCATTGACTATTACGAAAAATTTTCAAAGGAATTTGAAAATGAATTCTCAAAAGCACAAAAAATTATGTAAAAGGGGCACATTGATATGAACTTTTTCGAATATGATGCTGAGCTTTCTATTTCTACACAGGCAGCCATGGATTACTATGATAATTTTTCGAAGGAATTGGAAAGGAAATCTTTGGATGATCAAAAGGCCTTATAAGAACCCAAAAAGGGCAGCCCATCATGGACTGCCCTTTGGTTCTTACATAACTCTTACAGATATGGTTCGTTCCTCTTTGGAAACAACCTGATCTCAGCTTAAGCTTACTGTAACAGAGACAGTACGCCCTGGTTAGCCTGATTGGACTGAGCCAGCATAGCCTGACCTGCCTGAGACAGGATGTTGTTGTTGGAGTACTTAACCATCTCAGTAGCCATATCGGTATCACGGATAGCGGACTCTGCGCTGGTGGTATTCTCAACTACATTGTCCAAGTTGTTGATGGTGTGCTCCAGACGGTTCTGAACAGCACCAAGTGCGGAACGCTGGGTGGAAACCTTCTGGATTGCGGCGGAAATGGTATCAATAGCAGCGGTAGCCTTGGTATCATCATCACCAGATACCTGAATACCGTTTACACCAAGCCCACGAGCACTCATCATAGCAATATCGACATCAATCTTATTGTCTTCTGTAGAATCAGCACCTACATGAAGGCTGAAATTTAAGGAAGCATTCAAATCTGCAAATGCCTCTACGGTAACTTTACCATCCTTATCAACACTAATTGACTTAATATCACCAGCACCCGCTTCATTAAGATCTTTCTTGATCTGTGCGATTAATTCATCCTGTGTAGCAAATGCTCCATCAGTTACGTCTGCATTAGCTTTTGCGTCAGCTAAAGCTTCTTTCTCAGATAAGGTTTTACCGCCTGCCGTATCTGCGTCTTTAATACCTGTAACCAATCCATATTTTTTGCCCATAACTTCAACAGTAGAAACATTATACTCACCTTTGTCAGTTACAGTTTTTTTAGTTGCAGTACCCAAAGCATATTCTTTCTTACCTGTATTTTCATCAATATCTGTAATATTTCCACTTGCTGTCTTATAGGTAAGCTTTGCGGCAGTTCCATCCTGATTTACACCCTTTAACAGGTAACTCTCATTGAACTTGGTTGTGGTGGATACACGGTCGATTTCAGTTACTAACTGATCGATCTCGTTCTGGATGTAGCTTCTGTCATTCTCAGCCTGAGTTCCGTTAGCAGCCTTTACAGCCAGTTCGTTCATTCTCTGTAACATGTCCTGAACTTCGTTCAGAGCACCTTCAGCAGTCTGTACTGCACTGATACCATCCTGAGCATTGCTGGAAGCCTGTGTCAGACCTCTGATCTGCTTTCTCATCTTCTCACTGATGGACAGGCCTGCTGCATCATCCGCTGCACGGTTGATCTTGTAACCGGAAGACAGTTTCTCGGTGGACTTTGCCTGAGAAGCGGTGGTTAAGCCTAACATTCTGTTAGAGTTCATAGCTGTAAGATTGTGTTGTACTACCATAATATTTACCTCCTTGTATTACTGCCCAATTCCTTTTGCGGCAGTGTGCGTATCTGTATTGTTATTGAGAAATCCTTTTCTCCCAGATACTTGTTTTTAGTTTTATAGTAACCGGAGTAGGAGCTTCCCTGTCGGGCCCTGACAGAGCCGCTCTTCCTCCAGTTATTACCATATGAAATTATTTGTCCGCATTTCCCTTTGTGATGATCACGTTGGATTTTTTGCGGTACTTCTCCGGGTGCTCTTCTTCCGCATAATATTTAGGAAGCTTCGCTCTCTCCTCCGGATCTGTGATCTGGTTCTCCAGCACCGTGCTTCGCACGATGTTCACCTCTCTCGGTGCATCGATCATGATGCGGAGATGATTCTTGGTTCCTCCCAGGAACACGATCTTGATATTATCATTGATCATCAGGTATTCTTCCGGACTAACGGTCAGACGCAGCATATAATAACCTCCTTGCTCTGTTCAGCCTTCCTTGCCTGCTGTTTCTCACTGATGCAACATTTTATTATGGAATGTTGCATTTCCCAAATTCATTTATCATTTCAAGGAGGCCACTATGAGCACAACACAACCTATCCGCAGCAAACAGCTTTTACATGATTTCAAAAACTACTATCTTACCGAACAGCCGGAATTCCGGAATTACACCATTATCCTGATCGGTCTGAACACCGCACTGCGCATCAACGACATCCTTCATATCACCTGGGGTGACGTCTATTGTGGAGAACGCAGACGTTTTTACACTCATCTTCTGATCACAGAAAAGAAAACAGGAAAAGAGACCCGAATCCTGATCAACAAAGAACTTCAGGAAACATTACTGTCCTACCGGACAACACAGCCTTCCATAGCCGACACAGACTACCTCTTCCCCAGCCCCAGAAAAACCGGTTCCCCGCTCTCCCGTTATCAGGCCTATCGCATTGTCCGTAAGGCTGCTGAAGCCGTAGGAATCGAAGACGTGATCCGGTGCCATTCCCTTCGGAAGACCTTCGGCTACCATGCATGGAAAATGGGAACTCCGCCCGCATTGCTGATGGAGATTTACAATCATTCTTCTTTTCAGATCACAAAACATTATCTGGGGATTGAACAGGATGACAAAGATGCTGTATTTCGTGACATACAGCTATGACATGCGGCCTTTATAATTGCTATAATGATATAGAAATAACGTATTAGCGATTTTTATAAAAAAGACTAAAGTTTTCACATGGTCAGCCGAAATATGTAGTGCAAGACAAAATGCAACATTCCATAATAGAATGTTGCATTTTTCTATTTTAATCCTTTCATTTCTGTGGTATTCTTTTAAAGACTGCATATCGCTATTTTTCGACAAATACTTTCCTTTTTTGAAACATATACAGTCAGAATCAGGAGTACACATGAAAAGCTTTATATGTGAAATGTTCTATAAGCAGCGGGCGGCATTCGAACAAAGCTGCGCTTCCAGGGGTAAAGAATATCCTCTTCCGGAAGATGTTTTCCTACAATCGGATATTTTCTATGACGAGAAGCATGTTCCGGCACATCGTCTGGATGTCTACCGTCCCAGGGGACGGGACGGAGAGATTCTCCCGGTCATCGTCAACGTACATGGCGGAGGCCTCCTCATAGGGAACAAGGAATTCAACCGTCCCTTTTGTGCCTCCCTTTGTGAGGCGGGGTATCTGGTATTCAGCATTGAGTACCGGCTGATACCGGACTGTCTCTTCTATGACCAACTAACTGACCTGCATCTGGCACTGGATTTTATCCGGGATCATCTGACGGAATACGGCGGTGACATTTCCCACATATATGCCTGCGGTGACAGCGGCGGTGCCTGTCTGCTGACTTACGGAATCGCCATGCAGCGAAGCACTGCACTGGCACAGGCTGCCGGAGTAACCCCTTCTGACCTGCCAGTCCGGGCACTTGGCCTGGTCAGCGGTATGTTCTATACGAACCGCCTGGATCAGATCGGACTTTTCCTCCCCAGATATCTCTACGGCCGGCATTATAAAAAAAGTGCTTTTGCCCCCTATGTATCTCCGGAGCACCCGGACATCGTGACCAGCCTGCCACCCAGTCTCCTGATCACCAGTGACAACGATAATCTTCAGAGCTATACTCTGAATTTTGAAAAGGCTCTGCGCAGACATCAGATGCCCCATAAACTGATCAACTACCCGAAGGATCCCCGCCTGACCCATGCGTTCAGCGCTTTTTACCCGGATCTTCCGGAAAGCAGGGAAGTGATCCACCATTTGATTCATTTTTTTGAACATACCGGAGATGACTGTAAAGGAGGATACGTATCATGACATACGACGAAAATGTTTTCAAAGAAAAAGCTAATCGGAAAGCCCGTAAGATCTGGATCGTTTTTGCTGTTTTACTGAGTGCCAACTATGGCTCCGATGCGTCCGGGGGATTATATCCCACCACTTCTTACCTTATTTTCCTGGCATTGTGCTGGCTGCCTCTGATCTTCGGCGAAGTGCTGTTACGTGTAAAGGGCTGGGCAACGGAGCTCTACCGCTACGATCTGGTCATCGGTTACGGCATCTTCTATACCTTTGTAATCTGTACCACAGCGTCACCCATCGCATTCACTTACATCCTTCCGGTGACAAGCTTACTGGTCCTGTATAAGAACCGGAAATTCATGATCAACTGCGGTATCGTCAACTCTCTGATCATTGTGGGCGCTGCCGTCTACCGCTACATGCTGGGCTTTAACAGTGCTTCCGATATGAAGAATTACCAGCTGCAGCTGTCCTGTATCATCCTGTGTTACATCTGCTATGTCATGTCCATCCGCCATCTGAACGAGTCCGACGGTGCCATGACCGACAGTATCAAAGCCGACCTTCACAGAGTGGTGACCACCGTAGAACAGGTCAAGACATCCAGCAATACCATTCTGGACGGCATTACCGTTGTCAGAGAACTGGCTTCTGAGAACAAGCACGGTTCCGATATGGTCATGCTGGGTATGAATGAATTGACGGATAATAACCATATGCTGCAGGATCGGACGACCTCTTCCACACAGATGACTTCCGACATCCGTGCCCAGGTGGAAAATGTTGTGGCACTCATCAGCGAAATGGTATCTCTGGTCGGGAAAACCGAATCCCATTCCAGTGTCAGTGCAAAAGATCTGCAAAGTTTGGTAAGCACTGCCACCACGATGTCAGAGCTTTCTACGGAGCTGGAAAATGTCCTGCAGAATTTCCAGCAGGAATTTGGCATGGTGAAGCAGGAGACCGGTACCATCGAAAAAATTACAAATCAGACGAACCTGCTGGCCTTAAACGCTTCCATTGAAGCTGCCAGAGCCGGTGAAGCAGGCAAGGGCTTCGCAGTGGTAGCTGATCAGATCCGTACCTTAAGTACTGAAACCCACGCTTCCTCCGGACAGATCAGAGAAGCTCTGTCCCGTCTGGATGCTACTTCCGCTAAGATGACCGCTTCCATTGAAGAGACCTTGAAGCTGATTCAGGTTACCCTGGAAAAGGTAACACATACCGGTGAAAATGTAAATCAGATCGCATCTGATTCCGCACAGCTCGGCAGACATATTCAGGTAGTTGATAACGCAATTAAAGAAGTCGAAAGCTCCAATACCCAGCTGGTATCCAATATGGAACAGGTATCCAACATCGTGGAGACTATCACCGGCTGTATTGCACACTCCAGCCAGACCAGTGAGCGTATGCTCAGTAAATACGAAGAAACCGCTTCCAATATCAACACCATCGAGGATGTCATGGAGAACATGATGTGTGATCTGGGTATCGGCGGCTTCATGGGTATCGAAGATATTCAGCCAGGTATGAAGATCGATCTGAAAGTAGCCGGCCAGGGAGATACGGAATACCTTGGAGAACTGATCGAACAGATTCCGGAGGGTCTGCTGGTATCCTGTCAGAAGGAGCTAGCACTCACAGATACCGCTTCCTGTACCTTACAGATCACCGCAGGCAACATCCTGTATTGTTGGGACAAGGCAGTCATCTCTCCCGCTCCTGAAAAGGGTGCTCATGCCTTCAAAATCATCATTAATACCAGACCCAGGATCAATAACCGCCGTAAATACCCCCGTATGGATCTGAACAATGCCTGCACCATCAAGTTCAAAAATTCTGATACGGAATATGCGGCCACCATGGATAATATCAGTGCCAACGGCTTTGCTTTCCTGGCGACAGACAATATTTTCACCCAGAGTAAGAATGCCTCGGTCACTGTCACTATCCATGATTTCGCCCTCCCGGATCACAATGTGCTGGAAGGACGTATCATCCGCTGCTCCGATGATAACGGTCTGTTCATCGTAGGCTGCCAGATGCCGGAGGATAATTTCTATATTCTGGAGTATGTAGAGAAAAATCTGGAAAGTAAGAAATAGTCAAATACAAAAGGGTGTCGCACAGCGGCACCCTTTCTTGTTTGGTTTTATAGTTTCATCTATGGCTTCAGGAGCCGGGCGATCAGGCCCTCGACCTCCTGGAGCTGTTCTTTTGTGCTCTCCTTGTGGCTTTCCTTGCGGTACTTCGAAGGGGACATTCCCTTCATAGCGTGAAAGGCCTTGGTAAATACCAGGGCATCGCTGTATCCGCAGGACAATGCAATACTCTCGATAGGATAATTCGTGGAGTCCAGAAGCTCTCTCGCCTTGGTAATACGGAAGGTAGTAAGGAACTGCTGGGGAGACATCCCCAGATAGTTCTGGAACAGCGTATATAAATAGCTGCGGTTGATACACACATAGTCCGCCACATCCGTGACCTTGATGGGGTTACAGTAGTTGCTCTGGATAAAGGAGACCGCTTTTTTCACATACTGGTTCCCCTTATCCTCTTCCTCTCTTGCCACCACACCGGCGCTGTCGGCGATCACCGACAGAAATACTCCCAGCAGTCCGTTCCGCCGCAGATCATCCGCAATGCCAAAGGTATTATGCTCCATCATATCCCGGACAATGGAATATAGTTCCTCTGATTTATCACATGAAAAAATAGGATGTCTGTCTGACAGTCCCATGCTATGTAAATATTCTTCTGCCCGGCTTCCGGCAAATCCCACCCACAGATAACTCCAGGGATCCTTCGCATCCGCCTGATAAAAAGCCAGTTCATTGGGCTGGATCAGGAAACCGTAACCCGCCTCCAGCCGGTATTCCTTGTCGTGAAACCGGAAATGTCCCTTACCACTCAGGACATAGTGGATCAGGTAATGTGGCTTGGAGGCCGGTCCGAAGCTGTGCAGCGGTGCCGTCTGGGAGCATCCGCAGCAGTTCACATACAGACTTCCTGTTTTATCATTGACAAAATCCAGTTTAAATGCTTTTTCCATGATCGGACCGTTTCCTTTCCGCGTTGCCGCTCTCTCATCTAATTCACGAGAATCCCGCCGTTTTCATCAAATTCGACACCGAAATCCCGGCTGTATTCATTCATACGCTGCAAAATTCTCTTCTTATCCTCACCTGCTGCCGGAGTAGGCTTAAAATCATTCCGGGTGGACACAGAACTCACCATGCAGGGAATGATCCTGGCATTCCGGTCCTCCACCTTCTGTCCGTTTTCGAATGTAAAGGTCTGCTGGAAGATCATGGTATCCTTATCTGCCGGGTTCCGGTTCGCTCCGAAGCAGAAATTCGCCAGGCTATAGATGATATATCTGCCCTTATATTCTTCGATTCCCTGAAGGACGTGGGGATGATGACCAATGACCAGATCCACACCCCAGTCAATGCATTTTCTGCCAAGTACCTGTTGGTAATTCTCCGGATAAGTATCTTTCTCGATCCCCCAGTGACAACAGGCCAGGATCAGGTCCACATTCTGTTCCCGCAGGGTCTCGATATTGTTCTGGATCAGCTTTTCCGCCTGTGCGCCCCACTCTACCTCATTGACAGAGATTATTCCTATTTTCAGGTTCCGCTCTCCGCCGTGGGCTGCCGCACTGTCCGGGATCTCATAGATACCCACATTTTTATCATAAGCATAAATGATCCCTTCCTGCTCTAATGCCACCACAGTATCCCGGCTTCCCTGTTCGCCATAATCCAGGCGGTGATTGTTGGCGAAGCTGACGGCCTCAATGCTCCCCAGCGTCAGCAGATGAGCATAGGCTGGATCCCCTTTGATGCAGTAGGTCTGTCCCTCCCGCATCTGTTCCGATGTGGTCAGAGGCCCTTCCAGATTCACGATGGTCATATCGTCCGCCGCAAAGATGTCTCTCACATTTTCAAAGAAATAACCTTCGTCCTCCGCCTGATCATAGGCCTGACGGAAGGAGGCACTGTAGTCTTGTTCCTGATGATTTCCCAACGTTACATCCCCTGCTGCGGAGATGGTGATCGTATAACGTTCACCCGTCAAATCACCGGAGTCATGGCAAGATCCCGATGTTGTTGCGTTCTCTCCACCGGAAGCCGTCCCTGTCTGTGCCCCCGTAGCAGAATCTTCTGCCGTCTGCCCAGCCTGCGTAGTTGCATTGTAACCGCCGATAGGCTGCGCCAGATCTTCCCTTCCCGGAATGTAGACCTGCTGGGTCAGATCATCGCCACATCCACCAAGTATTATGACTGCCGCTGCACAGAACAGTGCTGCAAACCTTTGTTTTCGATACCCCATAAGCTGCTCCCTCATTATCGTAGCATGATCCGCATCTTTGGTGCTTACCGTTGCTTCGCAACTATCATGATCCCATTCGCCGTTCGTCAATCCTGCTGGCACATTGACTCTCATACGTCAATTATAATATCATTCCGCAGAAGCCTCCGATGTGGAAGTGATGTCTCCGTCTCCGTACAGATTCTCCTGCAGGAATTTCTTGTTGGCTTCGAAATCCACTTCCAGCACTGCCATCTTACGGATGGTCGCATCCTTATAGGTGCCCTCCAGTGGAATGCTGTTCTGGATAATATCGTAAGTCACGGCCTTAGGTGCCATAAGGCTCAGCCGATAGCATTCTGTCTGGGTCAGATTCGTGGTCAGATTCGGCATCAGACCATCGATCAGCTCCTGGGGATTGGTCAGCATTCCCTGCGGAAGCTTGTGGATCACCTCTGCCAATACCTTTCTCTGCCTCTCGGTTCTGCCGAAATCCGTACCGATATAACGGTTTCTGCAATACGCCAGTGCCTGCGGTCCGTTCAGGTGTACCATACCGCCGGAAGTATCTTCAAAATAGTCGGTACCTTCCGGTCTTCCCAGCAGAATGTTGTATTCCACCAGATAGCCGTTGACATATTCCACTTCCTTGCTGGTCAGCTCAAGATCCACACCGCCCACTGCATCCACCAGATTGGCAAATGCTTCAAAGTTCACCAGTACATAGCGGCTAATATGAATATCGAAATTCTGCTCAATAGTCTCCATCAGCAGTTCTGCGCCACCATAGGAATATGCCGCATTCAGACGATTGCCCTTATGTCCCGGAATGTCCACATACATATCACGGAGCAGGGATGTCATGTATATCTTCTTCGTCTTGTTGCTGATGGACAGCAGGATCATGGCATCCGATCTTCCGTCCTCGCCGTTTTCACGGGAGTCGTTACCGATCAGCAGGATATTGGTCACACCGTCTTCCTTCATGGGGGAAGCAGCTACAGACTCGATCTTCTCATAGTTCATCTCTCCGTAGACCTTTCCTACCAGCACATACAATCCTGCTGCCAGGAATACAAGGATCAGCGCCACTGCGATCAGGAAACGCTTGAGTCCTAACTTTTTCTTCTTCCTGCCGCCCTTAGCGACCTTTTTATTTCCTTTTCTGCTTTTTTTATCCGCTTTCGGGTCTATCTCCTCACGCTTTCCGGATCTTCTTCCGGAGCGTTTTCTATCGTTATAATCGTCCTCATAGTCCTCTACATAGTCATCCCGTCTGCTGCGGCGGGTTCTGCCTGAGGTCTCCTGTCTGCGGTGATCAGCGTTACTGCTACGGCCGCCACCGTTACGACTCTCTGAAGTCTTACGTGCCGTCTCTCTGCGGGCTGCCTGTCTCCTGCGGTATGTGGGATCATCCCAGTCCTCTGCATAGTCCTCACGGGATCCTGCTCTTCTGTCGGATCCGATCACATCCAGTTCCTCCTCTTCCTCGTCATCTTCCCTCATATCATACATCTGCGGAGCCGGGCGGGCTGCCTCACGCTCCGCAGAGTGTGTCCCCGCATTCGCCGCCGGGCGCCCCGTACTGCGGCGGGCTCCCGCCCCGGATGCCTGCATTTCCTGCATCTCCTGTTGTAAAAAGGCTTCCAGACCCTTTTGTATATCTTCCATCTCCTGAATGGAGTCTCTTTCCTTATCGCTCATCCTGTACCTCACTTCCACATACCTGATTTTGCACTCTTTTATTCCTATTCATCTTCTAGGATAATACCATAATCTGCTGTATTCGTCACGACAGAAATCCTTAAAATTTGTTTAAATGTTATCCGGTATTTCTTAAGAAACGCCAACAAGAAAGACCATCTGCGGCAGCTACACGATTTTCTTTCGTATGCTTTCCTCAGATGGTCTCTGCATTTTTGTTGACTTATGTCTGCTTTATTTATGAGCAAGCCTTGCGTCTATGTAATTTTTCAGAGATTCCACCGTCTCTTCTACACCCAGCTTGCTGCTGTTGATAGACAGATCGTAATTACGGGAATCGCCCCATTTTACCTTACAATGACTATTGTGGTAAGACTTTCTGCGACGGTCCTTCTCGATCATACGCTCTTCCGCATGACGGGCATCCAGCTCATAGATCTCCATGACACGTTTGATCTTGGCCTCCCGGTCTCCCAATACGAAGATGGAGATCAGGTGCGGATTGTCCTTCAGCACAATCTCGGAACAGCGTCCTACGATCACAAAGGATTCCCCTGCTTCCGCCTTTTTCTTAATATAATCGAACTGCATTCTGGCCACATTGTCTGCCGGAGAGCTGTTCATTCCCATTACACTGCGGTACAGGAATTTGTTACGTCTCGTTTCATCGAACTCTGCCAGCTCCTGGCTGCTTACGTTCATGCTTGCAGCTACCTCGTCTAACAGGTTGTGATCGTACATCGGCAGCTTATAATACTCTGCCAGCTTCTGTGCGATCTCATGTCCGCCGCTGCCGTATTCACGACTGACGGAGATAATCAGTTGTTCACTCATGGATCTGCCCTCCTTATGGCTGGATGTATTTCCAAAATTTTTTAAACTCGTATTCTGCAAATACATCTTACAGATATCTTGCATAGATCATCAGCATAGAGATCCCTACTACTATTATAGTCGCAGGTGCCATAACTTTGCAATATTTTCCCCACTTAATCATATGACCGGCTTTCGCTGCGGTGGCGATACCTACTACGTTGGCAGAAGCTCCGATGGGAGTTGCGCTTCCTCCAATATCGGTTCCCATAGCCAATGCCCATGCCAGAATGGACAGATCCACGCTCTGGGCAGCAGACAGACTGCTGATAATCGGGATCATGGTAGCCGCAAAAGGAATATTATCCACGAAGGCGCTGGCAATCGCAGAGATCCACAGGATAATAGCGATCATCAGCATCAGATTGCCGTTGCTGATGTCTCCGATGAAGTTCGCCATGACTTTCAGGATACCTGTCTGCTCCAGACCACCTACGACCATAAACAGTCCGATGAAGAACAGCAGCGTCTTATAATCAATCTGTCTGATCAGCTTCAGCGCATCTTTGCCTGCAGCGATCAATGTCACGATGGAGATGAATACACCGATGCAGGATACGGTCAGTCCAGTCTGTGCATGGGTCACCAGCAGAACTACCGCACACAGGAAAATAATAGTGCTGATAATAAATCCTTTTTTATCGGTAATGGCTTCGGAAGGATCCGGGTAGGTCTGGTTGCTGCCTGCTGCAGCTGCCTCACTGGCACGCAGTTCCTTGTGGAATACCAGATAGAAATACAGTACGACCACAACCAGGGAAACGCCTGCGATCACACCGGTATTGGTCAGGAAATCCGTGAAGGAATATCCCAGGGAAGTACCGATGATGATATTGGGGGGATCTCCGCACATGGTAGCGGATCCTCCCAGATTCGCACAGAACACTTCTGCCAGAATCATAGGCACCGGATTGAATTTCAACAGTTGTGACAATTCAATGGTAACGGCTGCCAGGAACAGGATTACGGTAATACTGTCAATGAACATTGCCAGAATACCGGATAATACCATAAAGGTGACAAACAGCGGTACAACCTTATACTTGACCATCTTGGCAAGGCGCATGCACAGCCAGCGGAAGAATCCCACCCGGGCCATTCCCTCTACCATGATCATCATTCCTGCTACGAACACGATGGTCTCCCAGTTGATACCACTGGAAGCCTCTGCGGACTGTCCCGCCGTGTACCAGAAATGACTTGTGAAAAAGCTGCCTAAGTTCAAAGTCTCCAGCACTGCGCTCATACTGTGCATTCCCAGTCCGAATACCAGTACCAGTGTCAGCAGGCCGCAGCCTAATGTGATAATGTGTCTCTCCCATACTTCCAGGACGATCAGTACAAACATCGCCAGAAATATGATTACTGCAAGTATTTGTGCTACCACTTTCCCTGCCTCCTTGCTAATTTTTCTTTAGAACATACAAGAGTAGATTCTATCCGAAATATCGGCATAAGTCAATTCTTCTTTTGGTTTCTATGCATAAATATTCCGTTAAGGTTTTTTTACAAATTGCGACGCATAAAAAGCTCCGGAAGATCCTGCCTGCATACCGATCTTTCGGAGCCTTTTTATTGCTTATATTGTTTTATTCATTTCGAAAACTTTCGATATCGTTCTTTCCCACATAACGTAAAAACATCCGGCTCATGTCAATGCCGCTTTCTCCGAAATACAACTTCATGTACTTCTCGCCGTCCTGTCGGATTGCCAGAATCACTGTCTGTTCCACGATTTTTCCTTCTGTGCCGTTGATGGTCACGGTCTGCTGTAATGTATTATTCAGGAACACGGAAATAGGCAGCTGCGCCAGCGGGCCCAACGTGGAACTCATCCGGAATACCAGTTCGTACCGTCCGATCTTCGTGAAACGCAGCTGGTATACCGCACCGGTACCTTTCTTCGTGGACAGCTTCTCCAGCGGAAGTTCAATCTCTTCGCCGGTCTTCGGCTCCGGCAGTTCCAACCGGGCCAGCACCTGTCCGCTGTCTCCGGCTCCTTCGGTGCTTACCGGACTGTGAAGCTCCGTACACTCCTCTTCCTCTCTGCCAAGCAGCCTCTCCATGGCAACGGAACGTAACAGGAAGCAGCAGATGTTTGCAGCATTCCGCATAAGCTGCGCTCTGGTCAGCCTGCCGTCTGCCAGTCCTTCCGCAGTGTTGTCCTTATTAGAATTGGATGCTGCGTCTGCGGTCACCATGTAAATATCATTCTGCGCCCGTACCATGGGAATCGTCTGTTTCCCGGAGCCCGGCTCACCTTCCTCATTGATCTTTGCCCACCAGTCGGTCATGACAATACCCTGATAGCCCCATTCCTTACGGAGAATGGTTGTCAGAAGATCATAGCTGCCTGCGGTCCACAGTCCGTTCACCGGGCCATAGGTGGACATGATGCTGTAGGCTCCGCCCTGTTTTACGGCGATCTCAAATCCTTTCAGATAGATCTCCCGCAACGCCCTCTCGGATACAATAGCATTGGCATCATGCCGTTTGAATTCCTGATTATTACATGCAAAATGCTTGATGGTTCCGGTAACTCCATATTTTCCCATGCCTTTCAGCTGTGCCGCCGCCATGGTACCGGTGAGGTACGGATCCTCGGAAAAATACTCAAAGTTACGTCCATTCAACGGATTTCTGTGAATATTGATGCCGGGGCCTAAGAGGGAATCAATCTTGTTCTTGCGAAGCTCCATGCCCTCCATCTCATACAGTTCTTCCACCAGCTCCGGATCAAAGGTACATGCCAGCAACGTACCGTTCGGCAGTGCATAGGCCATGGTACCGCAGTCCATACGGATGCCGGAAGGACCATCGGAACAGCAGGCCACCGGAATACCGAATTGCTGCAGTCCATCCGTCACACCGCCGAAAGCTGCTGCTGTTCCGGGGGTAACTTTCGGGGAACACATGCCTTCTCCTCTGGTCATGCAGATCAGATCTTCGTCTGACAGCTGTGTCAGGAACTGCTCCAGCGTGATTTTTTTGTCGTAAACATCCGCCAGTTTCCAGCCCTGATCTCCCACATATTCGCTCTGGGTGGGTCTTTCTCGCAAAATACGTTCCGCCAGATCAACCGTCCGTAGGGGAACATCCTCCCAATTAGCAATGGCATGCTTGTTTTCTCCGAAGAAGAACGGTCGTAAGCGTTTAAATGCCTGCACCGGAGCCAGTGCTTCCGTAACGGTTTGTACGACCTGCAGCTCCGCTAATGTCACTCTTCCGACTTCTCTTGCACTCCGCACATCGGTACCGACATAGAAGATATAGTCTCCTGCTTCCAATACATAGCAGGATTTATGTCCAGTGACACCACTGTCATCATAGGACGCAAGCTCCGTCAGTTCTGCTTTCAGGATCAGTTCTTCACTTGCTCCGGGCTTCAGTTCTTCCGTCTTGGCATAAGCTGCCAGCTGACGCAGCGGCTTTCCCAGCTTTCCCTGAGGAGCCTCCACATAGACCTGTATGGTCTCTCTGCCGGACATACTGCCAACATTTGTCACTTTCTCAATGACAGTTGCCTCGGTACCCTGCACTGCCAGTCCCATGCTCTCTGTCTGGAACCGGGTATAGGACAGTCCAAAGCCAAAGGGATATTTTACCTTGTCTCTGGCAAAGGTCTCAAAATAGCGATAACCTACATAGATGTCCTCGGTATAAAAATTCTCCACCGGATCCCCGAAATTCTCCGTGGAAGGATAATCCTCAATATCTTCCGCAATAGTATCGCTGAGCTTACCACCGGGATTCACTTTTCCTGTCAGGACATCTACTGTAGCTCTGCCGCCCTCCTGGCCGCCCTGCCATACATAGAGCACAGCCTGTGGCTGATACCGGTCGACCCACTTCATATCCATGATATTACCCACATTCAGCACAACGATCGTCCTGGCAAATGCATTGCAGACATTACGAAGAATTTCTTCCTCCGCAGCTGTCAGCAGATAACTGCCTTCCGCAGCACTATTATCCTTGTCTTCTCCTGCGGTTCGGCCGAGAACCACAAGCGCCAGATCCGACTGTTCCGCCGCCTGTCTCGCCAGTTCTTCGCTGACGGGCATTTCTTCCTGGTTCCAGGGCTCCATAGCCCATCCCTCTCCTATATCAAAAGGATGATCCTTCAGCCATTCCCGGTACTGTGCCTCCAGTACCTCATTCACCTGTACGGTGCCGTCTTCCTTGAGACTGTCTGTAATATTGGTCACATATGGAGCATTGACCATACCTCCGGAACCCGTACCGCTCTTATAATGCTCGAACTGGGTTCTGCCGAAGATCGACACCCTCTGCCCTTTTTGCAGAGGCAGCACACCGTCTTCATTTCGAAGCAGTACGCTTCCCTCCGCCGCCACACGTCTTGCCAGTTCCGCATATTTCTCATAATCCAATGTATATTTCATATATCTGTTTGCTCCCTTCCTGTTATATCTATATTTCTGTATCTTTTATCCTAATAATAGCATTAATTTCCCAATACATCCACAAGAAAAGCTCTTTCTCTGACAGAAAGAGCCTTAAAAACATTTTATTGATTTTACAAGATGATCATGACCACAAAATCCCCGTTCTCCATAAAGAACTGGTATTGTCCGTTCAGCTTTTCTACATAATATACGATGCTTCTGGCCCCCAGTCCATGCCCGGAGCGCTCCGTCACCGGGACACCGTCAATAAATACCGGGGCATTCTGCACAGTATTTTTCGCCATCAGAAGAAGATGTCCTGACTTTTCGGACAGAGCCAGCTGTATCAGCCGCTTTTCCTGCGGCAGTTCCTGTACGGCATGCATGGCATTTTCCAGTACGTTTGACAGGATCGCACAGAACATCATTTCAGAGCAGGGAAGTTTCTCTCCAATGCTGACCTGTATCTCCCATCGGATCCTCTGCTCCTCAAACCGCATATTATAGATGGACAGTACGGAATTCACCATCTCATTTCTACAATAGGTCTTGATCACTGTATCATCATAAGTCTGGCTGACCTCATTCAGATATTCCAGCGCCTTGTCGGTCTCTCCCTGTTGGATCAGTGTTCGCAGCACCGACAGATGATGCCTCGTATCATGCCGTAAAATGGACATCTTTTTCTCGCTTTTTCTCGTATTGGTCATTTCTGTCTGGAATGAATTCAGCTGCATCCGGATCAGTTCATTGTACTGCTCTGCCTTGTTCTTCATCTCGTACTCCCGGAAATATACCAGTAAAAAGAGCAGATACGTCAGACACATGGCAAACCCAAGGAATTCCGGAACCGCCTTATTTCCCGTATACAGCAGACTGGAAAATTTCGTGGTGGCATAATCAAAAATATAATATACCATGGGCAGACTTCCGATAATAAGAAGTTCCCTGTCTGTCTTGGCAAACAGCATTGCTGTCGTCTGACAGACATACCTGCACAAAATGACAAAAACGCCAATGGTCACCAGGATTCTGCAGACATAATAACACCACTCCTGCCCTGTCACAAATAATGCGAAAAGTCCCATCCAGTTACTGCACTGACAACATAGATATGCCGTGAAAATAGAAATCAGGGAAGGAAGAATACGGAATTTATAATGCAAAACCAGTACAAATAACAATGGGGCATGCACGATCAGTGGATAAATCTGATCTACTGTTTCTGTTCCAAAGAGAAGTACACACAGAACATATAGAATTCCTGAAACAACCGCCAATGACAACAATTGCAATATATTTTTCTTATCCTGCTTCACTCCCAGAAAAAATGCCGACAGGAAGATTCCAAACAGCATTGTCGTTATATGATGTGTATATGTTAATATCTGTAGTACCATTTTCTTCTCTCTTTCGTATTCTTACCATACATTTTTTACGGTATAAACCATTTCTGTTATATGACCCACCCCGATATGCGAATAGAGGGTAGGATTGTGGGAGTGCGTAGCACGGAACAATCCCGTAGGCATCAAAGCCGGGGGCTTTTGACCTCGACTTTATTATATAAGACTCTCAACGAGAAATCAATTTGTGGATGATTTGACTTTTTGCGTCACAAATGTCAGCATGTCTCGCCTGAGGGATTCAGTAGCTTCTACGCCTTTCGCCGGCGTCTGGTATCACTGGGACTGACACCATAAGCATTGCGGTAGGTTCTGGAAAAATGCACCAATGACGCAAATCCGGTCTTCTGCGCGATCTCCTGGATCGCCAGAGAAGATTCCACCAGAAGTCTTCCGGCTCTGGTCAGCCGGACATTGGTAAGATATTCCAGAACGGTGGCTCCGGTCACCTCGCGGAAAATACGGCAAAAATAGTATTTACTTAAATGGATCTGGGATGCGATGGTCTCCAGATCTATTTTTTCCGCATAATGGGCATTGATATAGGCGATGGCATCCAGAATCTCCTGTCTGGGAGCTGCGGAGAGCTCCGGCATCTGTGTCCGCTCCTGCCTCGTATAGTAGTCTCTGCACAGTAGCAGCAGTTCCAGACAATAGTTTTGCTTTAATTTCTCGGCCACAGCATCGTGGCGGTTATAATATTTCCGCAGCCGTTCGAAGACCTCTACCAGTTCTCCGGACTGTTCCGTTGTCAGATGCAGAATATCATTCTGCAGAACCTCCAGGAACCGCTGCTTCTCCGCAGGTTTCAACATTCCATCCAGATAATCCGGTGCAAAATTCAAGACATACCGGGCATAGAAATCCGAGGACAGACTCTGCATATAATGGGTCTGGTAGGGTTTGATCAGGATAATGTCTCCCGGATTCAGCACATGACAGACACCATCCAGGAAGATGTATCGTATCCCCTTCACCACAAAAAAAAGTTCGTAAGTATCGTGATAATGATTGGTCTGCATATCATTTTTTTTGGTTGTCTCTATGTATTCCAGAAACAGATCGGAATAAGGGTCAAAAATCGTACGAAGCATAGTTTTCCTTTCCCGGAATCATTCCGGCAAGATTCATTCGATTGCTTTTTATTACCGCAAGATATGTTAAACAATCTTAAAAATAAAAGATTATAATGGGATTATATAATAAATCTTGTGCCATGTGAAGTATATGGGAAGGAGATAACTTATGGAGAAAAGACCTTTAGACTATGCAAAAGCATCCATGGATACCATGATGCGCAAATGGGAAGCCCCCAAGCTTCCGCCCGAAGGAAGATTCCATTATCATCAGGGAGTATTCCTGTCCGGAATGTACAAAAGCTATGAACTTTGCAAAGAGGAAAAATATTTTGATTACATCAAATCCTGGGTGGATGCCGTCATCACCGAAGACGGTGTGATCAAACAGGCTGATATGGGGCAGTTCGACGATATGCAGCCGGGTATTCTGTTATATCCCCTCTATCATTGTACCGGTGATGCCAGATATAAGAAAGCCCTGGACTCTCTGATGGCTGCCATTGATTGTTATCCCACCACTCCCGAGGGCGGCTATTTCCACAAGGCCGATCTGCCGGAAGAAATGTGGCTGGACGGTCTGTACATGGAAGGTCCGCTGCGCGCGCAGTATGGCGCAGAATTCCATCACCCTGAATATTTTGATGAGGTTATCTTCCAGGCTCTGACCATGCAGAAACATACCCGTGACCCCAAGACCGGTCTTCTATATCATGCATGGTCCTATGACAGGAAAGTAGAATGGGCTGACAAAGAGACCGGCTGCTCCCCCGAATTCTGGGGCAGAGCCATGGGATGGGTGCCTGTAGCCCTCCTGGACGAACTGGATTTCATTCCCTCCGATCATCCGGACAGAGCAAAACTGGAAAAAATGGCAGTGGATCTGTTAAAGTCTCTGCTCGCATTCCAGTCTGAAGACGGCAGATGGTATCAGGTGGTCAACCGTGGCGATGATCCCGCCAACTGGCTGGAGAATTCCTGCAGCTGCCTGTATGTAGCGGCTCTGTGCAAAGCGATCCGCAAAGGTCTGCTAGATGCATCTTATCTGGAATATGCCCGCAAGGGTTATGAGGGTGTGATCCGCTCCCTGACCTGGGAAGGCGATGACCTCATTATCGGTAATGTCTGCATCGGAACCGGTGTCGGTGACTATGAGCACTACATTCACCGCCCCGTATCCGCCAACGATCTGCACGGTGTCGGAGCGTTCCTGCTGATGTGTGAAGAGTGCGAACAGGTATTTTAATATCTTGTAACTATTCAGAGCCATGCAAAACCAGGCTTACAGATCCTCGCTGCCGGGATTCCGGCGGCGGGCAGATCTGCTTATATTATTACTTTTTACAGCTTTACTTTTACAAAATCATGTTCCATGGCCGGAAGCACCTTTTCGATCAGATCCGCCGTCCGCATGCGGAGGCTGGAGGTATTGATGCAGGGGTGGCACCCGAAATATTCACTGTCCAGCACCTCTTCATCGATCAGCAGCTTCACCTGATGCTCCGTATCGTTCATCAGTCCCAACACACTGACAGAGCCGGGGGTGATATCCAGAAATTTCTCCATATATTCCGGCTTGGCAAAAGATAATCTCGCCGAGCCGATCTGTGCCGACAGATCCTTGGTATGGAACACCTTGGTATCCGGGATCATCAGCAGATAAAAGGCCGTCTCCTGACGGTTGCACAGAAACAGATTCTTACAGACCATGGACTCCAGGATCTCATCCACTTCCTTACAGTCCTCCATGGTCATGGCCGGAGCGTGATCCACACGGTCATATTCCACACCTAAGCTATCCAGCAGGTCATAGGTGCGTATCTCTTTGTCCAGTCTGCCGGTGGTATCGGCAGGTCTTCCTTTTTGCAATACTAATGTCATTGTCGTTTCCCCTTTGTTGTCTAATAACCAATGGTGTCGTTTACGAGGATCACATGGATCCTGTCCGTATGTCTGGAATATCTTGTGATCAGGAACTGACAGCAGATGGTATCCGGAGATTTGCAGTCGAAGCATTTTCCGGTCTCCTTGCAGGGAGTCTTGATGTCGAATCTCTGGGCGTTGATAGGTGCAGCCACGTTTCTCGCACGCTTCATGGCACTGTCCAGATCGGCACATACCTTATTGATGCCGACGATGAAGATTACCTTTCTCGGTCCCTGAGCAATGCAGGAAACACGGTTGGAATTGCCGTCGATATTGACCATAACACCGTCACTGGTGATGGCATTGGCACTGGACAGGAAAATATCCGCATCGTAAGCAGCCATCAGACCGGCTCTGGCATCCATCTTCGAGCGGTCGATATAGTGGTAATTGCCTGCTTCCAGAGCGGAGATCAGTCCGATCTCTCCGGCACTCATGCATCCGCCCATGGCAATGGTGCTTCCCTCCGGGATCAGCTCCAGTGCCTGTTTCAGCGCGGCTTCTTTATCCTCTGCGTAGTAGCCCGACATGTTGCGGGACTGTAAACCCTTGATGACTGTTTTTGCCAGTTGTTCATTTCTTTTTCTGATCATTTCGTTCATCTCTTAACCCTCTTGTCTTTCTGTAGCCTGCAAGCCTTCCGGTGCTTTAAACCTGTACTTCCGTACACTGTGCAGGCACAATTTGCGCGTGAAAAGTTTATACTGAAAAAATCCTTATTGATCCTATTTTATCACTTTTGTATCTCTCTGGAAATACTGATCCTATTCTTACTCTATTTCCTCTATCCGCTGCTGTTGTTCTTTTTTTACCGTTAAATATTCTCTGGCATAGTGTACCTCTTCATCGGTCGTCAGAATGGCTTCCTGTCCCTGCGGCATGTTGATATCCGTTGCCACAAGCAGGAGGGAATCCTCCTTCAACCAGTTTTCCAGCCCTGTGAAAAACTGCGGATCGTAATGCTCTGCCCCTTTCAGCTCGTTATGATATCTGTCAAAGGAATAGTCCAATGGAGACAGTACATTATAATCATAATAACAGACACCCTGCCCCGACCAAAGGCTTGTCGTTACCAGATAATCGTAGCCATCCTTTTGTGTGAGGAATATCTGTACGTTCCCCGCATGGGCAATGGCGAATTCCTGCGACCACAGAGGAATGATTCCATATTGTCCATCTCCCAGATATTCGTAGGCCTCTACCGTTCCCCAGTTTCCGGCCTTATACAATGCTTCTGTAAGATTTTCGTTTTCTTCCTCCAGATAGACCTTCGTTACAATCTTTTCCTTGTAACCGTTATGGGTCAGATCATAATATCCGGTATAGACCTCTGTCATATTCTGTTCTTCCCCGTCTGCGTTCTCCACGTTCACGTCATAAGGGTTGGTCCTTACCGAAAAATCGCCCAGAGAAAATTTCCCATTCTCTTGCATTGACACCGGTGCCGTTACACGAAAGCTGGAATCATATAGCGGAATTGCTATCTGATACAGCTGTATACCCACCACTACGCTTGCAAAAGGGGTTCCTCCTCGGAAATCAAACCGGATCTGGTCTCCCAGAACGGTACCCATATAAGTATTTCCTTCATATTCCCGTAGCAGGGAATCCAGACTCAGATCTATACTTTCCTCAGGATCTGACTCCCCGTTTTTATCCAGGAAATCCACATGAAGTGTGTGAAACTTCTCGTCTAACGTATCCGCCGCAAGGATCCTGCTTTCAAAATCTTCAACCACATTTGTATATTCGGAGACCTTCGGAGTTCCTTTCTGTACATCTACATAATACAGTCCTTCCACATGGACACCGGTTCCTGTCCCCTGTATGGTAGAAATATAGTACTCCTTGTCGCCATCCCCATCATAATCTGCGGCCTCTACCGCAGGTGGTGCCGAATACATGTTTTGCCAGGGGATCTCCACCCGGTATTCCTCGTCGCCGTCATGAATCACCAGGCAATCTTCTGCACCGTTGCCCCAGACACTGACTGTCTCATCATAGGAGTATGACAGCACACCATACTCTCCTTCCGACAGTTCCCGGGCAGCATCCACCGAGACTTGATCTGCCAGGGTTTTCTCCTGATATAGTCCGGTCTGGCAGGTAAGTTTCTCCGGCTCAGGTTCCGTTGTCGTCTCCGGGATTGTCTGTGAGATGGCTGGAGTGGCTGTAGCGGTTTCCTGACTGATTCCTTCTGCCTGAGCAGATTCGGTATCAGAAATTTCCAAAGCGTCCCTACTGCTGCCGCAGCCTGTCAGAGAAAATGCCACGATCAATACCAGTAATCCGCTGCTTATTTTATTGTGAAGTTTTCTTTTGTGCATACGCCCTCCCCTATAGCCGGTAAATACATTTTCTATCTTTATCATATCTAACGAATCTGGCAAAGTAAACCCCAAAAAGTGCCGACACCATGCTTTTCGGTATCGGCACCTTTTCTTTTTAAAATGCTGAAAATCACTCTGAAGACATTGTAACACCTAAAGCCAGCTTTAGATCAAGAATTATTGTTTTACATATCTCTGATTTTTACTATTTGGCTTTTCCGGCAATGTCATTTTTACTAATCCCAACTCTATGGCAGGCTTGATATAATTTTTTCGAAATGTTTCCTTGGATTTCAGATGCAGTGCCTCCATGATCGCATTAGCGGTATAGGGAACATCGTACTCCATTACTTCCAGCATTCGTTTTACATATTCTGACATACTTTCATTTGTCTTATTTACCTGTAGGATAACTTCATCTAATGCCTGATCTATCATACTCAACATAAATTCTATAAAAACATCTGAATTTCCATTCACATGACATTGTGCTATTGCATCATAATATTCTGCCTGAAATCTTTCAATCTGGCTTTCCAACGGAATATATTCAAACACATTTCTCCACCGGTATAGCATTACCATATGCCATAATCTGGCCATTCTTCCATTTCCGTCTGCAAAAGGATGTATAAACACAAATTCATAATGAAAAACAGCTGACATAATAAGCGGATGTATTGTCCCTTCACTGTTTTTAACCCATGAGAATAAATCCTTCATCAGTTCATTTACCATATTTGGCGGCGGTGCCACAAAAATACACCTATCTCCTGAAAAGACACCCTCTTCCCCTTTTCTGAATACACCGGATTCACCTACTGTTCTATAGGTCATTATTCCATGGATTTTTTTCAGATCTGACATGCTTTTGGGATTTATTTCCGAGATTTTTTCATATGCAGCATATGCATTTTTCACCTCTTGTATTTCCTTTTGATCTCCCAATACAAGATGACCATTGATGACGTCTCTCACTTCAGCCAGAGACAAGGAATTTGCTTCTATTTTTAAGGAAGAATGAATGGATCGGATTCGATTGTTTTTCCTTAAATGCGGTCTTGCCTCCAATTCCCTATGACTGCTTATTTTACCTACTTTTTCAGATATAGAAGAAACAAGCTCCAACATTTTATTTGAGATCGTATATGGCGGTTCATATTTTCCCATTTATGTCACTCCATCTTGCTTATTATCTTGCTTACTATCTTACTCGTTTTGGATATCATTAGCAATCTTTTTATTTTTCGCTTAAACATTTTCTTTCTCCTTTCCGCATTTTTTTCAACATATCTTGTAGTAATCAAGAAAAACAGCTATTAAATAAAAATAAGTATTCATGTATAATTTATGATATACTATTTAAAATTATCATTCTGAGAGAAAGGAATTCCGACTATGGGAATCAGATTAGTCTGCAGTGACCTCGATGGTACACTTTTACAATATGGAAAAAAAGAATTGGAAGGCGAGATTTTTGACCAGATCCGGGCACTTCATGACCGGGGGATCCTGTTTTGCCCGGCGTCTGGAAGACAGTATACCAGTCTGCGGAAGCTGTTCGCTCCGGTGGCGGATTGCTGTATTTTCTTATGTGAAAACGGTGGCGTGATCTACAAGGACGAGCTGTGCATTGCGAAAAATCCCATGCCCCGTGCCCTGGCGGAAGAGATTGCAGAAGATCTGTGGAGCCGGAGTGACGGGCAGGGCGAAGTCATGCTCTCCGGACAGAATACGGCTTATCTGATGGAACGTGGGCTGGGAATGCTGGACAGAATAAAGTTTATTGGCAACAACTATCAGGTCATTCAGGATCCCTCCGAAATTCCGGAAGACATCGTAAAGGTCTCCGTATATCTCCATGAAGGCGTAGCGGCTTATGCTGACCGCTTCGTCCCCCGCTGGGAGCAGGCGAACTGTGCGGTGGCGGGACCTTACTGGATCGATACCACCCTTGCCAACAAAGGCATCGGTGTGCAATCCATTTGTAAAATTCTTGGCTTTGACCTCGCGGATGTCATGGCCTTCGGTGACAATTATAACGATGTATCCATGCTGGATATCGTGGGACATCCCTATATTATGGACGGAGCTGCCGGTCCGTTGAGAGAAAAATATCCTCAGCACACTCCCCGGCCCGAGGATGTACTGCGGAGCCTTCTCTAGTCCTGAGCATCCGCAGTATCCGCAATGATGCCCAGCTCTATTTTCATTTTCAAAATACGCAGGACCGATTCGTTGAGGCGTTCCTCGGTAATCTCACCGGTTTCGACCGCCTTGATGACTGCGGGTACCTGTACTTCAAAATCGGTGCAGCACAGCATATCGTTTCCTGCCTGTACCGCCCGGACGGCAATCTCCGCATCCCCGGCGAACTGCCGTACTCCTTCCATGACCAGATCATCGGTAATGATCACGCCGTCAAACCCTAATTCATTACGCAAAATATTATGTACCGGTAGAGAAATAGATGCCGGTACCTGATCATCCATGCAGGAGACAACATTGTGGGCTACCAGCACCATATCCGCCCCTGCGTCGATGCCTGCCTGAAACGGCAGAAAATCAGAATTTACAAACCTCTCTATGGGACGTTCATCATAAGCGATCCCTGTGTGCGTGTCCGAGTTATTGCCATATCCCGGGAAATGCTTTAATACACTTCCCATCTGTTCCTGCGACATGGTCTGCACGACGGTCCTCACATACTCCGTCGTCTGTTCCGCATCCTGCCCGAAACTGCGGGCATAAATAAAATCCTGCGGATCCTGTGATACATCGCATACCGGAGCAAAATTCAGATTAATTCCCAGGCTCTGCAGTAATTGACATTTTTCCTGTGTGTCGCTCCGAATAAGATCCCATCCGCCCTGCGCATACAGTTCCTGAGGAGAGGCAAAAGGCGTTTCCCGCAAGTTCGCATTTTTGCTGACACGGTTTACCGTACCGCCTTCCTCATCCACACCAATCAGCAGGGGCACTTTTGCAGCATTCTGATAGCTTTGAATGGCTGCTGTTACTTCCTCTTTTGTTTTCCCGGTAAAATCCCGGGCAAATAAGATATATCCGCCGAGATGATACTGCGTCACTTTGGATGCTGCATCCGTCTCCGGGCACCGGGCGATGAACATCTGTCCGACTTTTTCCTCTAAGGTCATTCCTGCCAGGAGTTCTTCTGCCCTCTGCTCTACAGGATCTTCCGTTTCCACCGGTTCGCTTTCTTCTGTCTCCGGCAATTCCGTAGGATCTGCACTGTTCTCCGCACCGTTGCCGCTCACATCAGAATCCGATACACTCTGTTCCGACATAGGCTCCGGCTGAACTTCCGGTATTATTTCCTGTGCAGACTCCTCTGTACTTCTTAAATTCCACAACAAAAAAACCAGAATTCCAACACATATGACAGATAAAACGATCACTGCGATATTCCGTACCTTTTTCATTTCGCATTTCTCCATAACCATATTATTAAGATGCCAGGGTCAAAAGGTCTAAGCCCACATGAGCTTGCTCATAAGTGGGTGAAAGACCTTATGACCCGCCCCGATATGAGCATAAAAGTGGGATGATAATCCCACGATATGCGAATAGAGGGGCGGATTGTGAGAGTGCGTAGCACGGAACAATCCGTAGGCATCAAAGTCAGGGTCAAACGGCCCCGGTCTTCGGCTGATACTTCATACTCGATACATTATATACGGTAATAAACGCCTTGGGGTCCAGTTCATTGATGAATTTCATTAATTTCTGGTACTCACTTTTGTCCACAATGGTGATGATCTCGTTGTGTTTTTCAAAATGATAGGCACCGATGGCTTCATAGATCGTGGCACCGCTGTGCAGATCTCTTGTAATAAACTGGCGCAGTTCTTCCTCTTTCTTCGTAATAATGCAGACACGTCGCTTGATATTATTGTCAAAAATAAAATGATCCAGAATGATTCCGTTGAAATAGGTACCCAGGATACTCAGCACCACCGTTTTCTTATCATATACCAGTGCTGCGGACAGTGCCACACACATACCGGAGAGAGACATAGCCTTACCCAGTTCCATATGGAGATATTTATTCATGATCTTCGCCACAATATCCAGTCCTCCGGAAGATGCATTCCGGTTGAACAGAATGCTGAGTCCCACGCTGACCACCAGAATATAGCACAGTACATCCAGTTCCTGACTGTCCGTCAGTGATCCAAAGTTCGGAAACAGGAACTCAAAAATCCCTAAGAATACCGGCAGCATCACACTGGTATACACTGTCTTGACCCCGAACTCTTTCCCACAGGTGGCAAAGCCAATGAGCAGAAGCACCACATTCAGGATCATCGTAATGACCGATAGCGGAAGTGGTATAAAATTAGACAGCACGATGCCGAGACCGGAAATACTGCTGACCGACGCGTGACTTGGCACCAGGAAAAAGTAGACTGCTGCCGCGATGATGGCCACCGCCACAGTCAGGATCCCTGTCTCCTTCATTATTTCTGCATAATTTATTTTTTTCTTCATAATAACATTTTCTCCAACGATATATTTTAATTTGTTTCTATACTCTTCTCATCTTATTATTCTTAGAGTACTATTACAGCGGCATCAAGTCCCTCTATTTTTCCATCAAAGGGATTCTCTCTAAGTAAATCATATTTTTGCGCATACTCATTAAACATTCTTGCGCTGCTGCTGCAGTTGAAGATCAAAGCGAGTGTCTCTTCTCCATTTTTTCTGGTCAGGACGATCGTCTCTTCCTCGTCCCTTGCAGCTAGTTCCATCGGTTCACCCTCTACGATACATGCATGGTTTTTTCGCACCTTCAGCAGCTGCTTATACCATTCAAACATCTCTTTATCCTGGTATTCTTCATCCCAGTACATGCCACGTCTGCAATCCGGATCATTTGCTCCGGGCATCGCAAATTCATCTCCGTAATAAATCATGGGCATTCCCGGTAATAACAATTGAAAAGCTGCTGCCAAATGCTGCTTTTTCTTATTATCCTTACATAGATGTAAAAATCTTGCTGTATCATGGCTGTCGATCAGATTCCACATGAGAGGATAGCATTTTTTGTTTAAGCGCCCCTTCAAATATCCAAGATTCTGTATAAACTGGCTGACATTGATTTTTTCATCTGCAAGCAGATCTATGAGATTCAGGTAAAATGGATAATTCATGACCGTATCCCATTCATCTCCCTCAAGAAAATCTCCTGCATAATGCCAGATTTCTCCAATGATCAGCAGATCCTTTTTTACTGCCTTAACAGCCTTTCTAAATCGCTTCCAGAAGAAATGACTGATTTCGTCACCTACATCCATTCTCCATCCATCGATATCGCATTCCTTAATCCAATAACATGCAACATCTGTAACGAATTTTTCCACCTCCGGATTTTTCAGATTTAACTTTGGCATTCCATCATAATAACCAAAACATTTGAAGTTAGGAGTTTCTCCTTTTTCACCCTTCAGTGGAAATCTCTCGATAAAATACCAGTCCAGATATCTGGATTTTTCTTCTTTTTCTATAATATCCTTAAATGCAAAAAAATTTCTTCCTGTATGGTTGAATACCGCATCCATCACAATTTTCATTCCACACGCATGCGCTTTTTGCACCAATTCCTTAAGATCCTCTGTTGTTCCGAAGGAAGGATCAATCTGATAATAATCAGTGGTATCATATTTATGGCTGGAATCCGATTTAAAAATAGGTGTTAAATACATAACATCTATTCCCAGCTTCTGAATATGATCCAAATGATCCATAATTCCTCTGAGATCACCATGCAGATTATCCTTAGATGTGATGGGTGCTTTATACCACAGTTCCTTGTCTATTGGCTGTGATGCTGCAAAGCGAGATGGAAAAATCTGATACACGACCTTGTTTGCTGCCCACTCCGGCACCTCAAACATTTCTTCCTCACGAAGGTTTTGCGGACAGTCGAACATTCTGTCCCTGTTTGTAATGCATTCCCTGCTAAACTCATAGTTGCCGTAATATACCTTTTCTCCCTGCATATCCGTAAATTCAAAATAATAACGGAGGCATATTAAATGCATCTGAAGCTGTGCCTCATAATAATCATGAAACTGTGATGTGGCAACCTTCTTCATCGAAATCGTCTTTCGTGTATCCTTCCATCCCAATGGTATGTACTTGTCCTCATAATGAAGAATGATCTCTTTTATATCATCTTTTTTTACCTGCACACGTATCACAAATAAATCCTTATCGATTGCATAGCAGAATCTTTTATCCATATCATGAAGAATTGCCGAATATTCCATATTTTTTCCTTTCTATCGCTCGAAAAAAGCGTTTTTTCCTTCTTGATTATAATTCCTTTTTATTATGCTGCACAAGTCACAAAACGATAAAAAGGTCACCGTTTCTGCCTGTTCCGTTGGGGCAACGGAGGATTTCATTGCGCATTCTCCTTCTGAAATTTGTGTTCGTAACTGTCGAAATTTACAGAAATATGCATTTTATCAGTTATATCTTATAATTTTAGAAATATGTTGTCTCTTTGGATGAGTTCGACATGAGCAGAAACGGGATCAAGCACCGCAATATCTGCGATTTTCTGTTGGCAGAGGAATGGAATTAAAATCTCTGCGAATCTCCATCTGAAAGTCTCACTGTAATAGATTTTTTCTTCTTCAACTGTAAAAGGTGGGCGCTTACGCTCCCACCTTCACACTTTTATTCAATTACTATGTCAGATACTTATTCTTCTGAACCACTCTTTTTCCTTACATAGAATATGGCTCCAATAACAATCAGCATAATACAGATACCTATAATAATGATTGATTAATATTTCTATTAGATTACTACCATTATATCGTGTGATAGGTCGGATATCGATAAATTTTTGACCAAATTTTTTTTGCCGAACATCCATTATTACCAGTCAATCACATCGAAAAATTCTTCTATATTGCTACCCTTTTTATTAATAAAATTCACATCAAAAAAAGTATCTTTAATCACAATATCAAAATTTTTCTTTTTTATCTCATATTGATTGTACAGCAGCTTTTCTTTTCCTCTTAATGATTCCATCATTATCTGATATGACAATTCTCCTGAATTAAGGAAGTTATAAACATCTGCATTTCCTTTAAAAGCCGCAATACTTTTTGCTCCCAGAACAGATTCAATAAATTTATGTGGATCCTGTCCTCTATACTGAGGACTGTGTAAGCATGCCACATACTCAAAATCCGGATTGTCCATAATAATAAAATGTGGTGTATTTCCCTTTGCATTCTGAATCCTGCAGTACTCCAACAGTTTTTTAAATCCATCCAGTTCTCCCGGGACAGTAGCTATTCTATCTGCATCCATAATAATGAATTTTGCTAGATAGTTACTCTGTGACTCCGTTTTTATCTTCTGAAGGAAGTTTGAATAGCCCCCACCATGCATATTGATGGGTTTTAAAACCAGTTCTACGCCCTGATTCTTTCTCATCTTGTCTATATAATTATATTCTGTATCTCCCTCACAGAATACTGCAAACCTCTTCTGGAGGACTCTTGTTTTTCTACTCAAATGCCGTACCTCCCAATATCCCCTTCATATAAAACTCATATATCTTAGTGTTTTCATACCTCACTTCCGGAAAATCCGCCAAAGAATACAATTCTGATGTCAGTTCATCTTTACTTTTTGTAATAAAATAAATCTGTTCTTTCATGTATGTCTTCAAATTTAGGTGTAATACATTATGTGTAGAAAATACAAACTGTCCTCTGTGCTCCATACCGTTAATATACGCAATAACACGGTCTGACAAGATTGGATTAAGAACCCGGTCCATCTCATCTGCAAATACCACTTTATTTTCATATACTACGCGAAATATCTGTACAGCCCATGCAAAAAATTCTCTGACACCGGTTGAATCCTGTGATAATTCTCTCTTAAACTGCTTTCCCTGTGCATTCTTACGAATTACCAGAGTTTTAGAATAAGGCTTCTCATCATCCACTTCAATTCCGCAAATGCTGTAATCTACCATCTTAAAAATTTCTACATATCTTGGATCTTTCATAATTTCAAGATCCCGTTCCTGCCTGACAATGCTGTCTATATTGTCAGAGGGTATATTACCCGGATATAGGACATTTAACATCCATTCAACAGTTGCTGACGCATCCTTATTTCCGAGAAGAGCCAGTTTAACTACAAATAATCCGTTACTATTATTGCTATTCTTAAGAGCAGCTGTCACTTCCCTGGCTGTTCCTCTTCGTAATGTATATATATCCTCCTGATCCCGTAAAATATCAAACACTACATGCTCAGCTGATTTCCGCTGGCTGCTTCTGATAAGTTTTTCGCTATAGATTCCTTTTGTATCAACAATAGTTTCATACTCATAAATATAATGATTCCCCGCTAAGAATACTACATTAAATTTCTGTTTGGGATTATTACACTCCATCAAAGTATCTGTGTTAATATATGAATTAACAGACTGCACTTTCATGTTTGTATCAAACAATGATTTCAGATATTTTAATCCATTTATAAAGTTGGACTTACCACCTGCGTTCTCACCTACGATAACTGCTGTTTTCAGCAGGTCATATCCTGTTTCTGTTGTAGTATAGTTATCCGGAAAGCGCTTTTTTACTTTCCCGCCTGGTGCTTCTAATGAAAACTCGCACTCTTCCTTGAACGAACAAAAATTGTCAAACATATATCTTATGAGCATACTTCCACCGCCTTTCAATAATCATTATATACTAAAAAGAGCCTATGTAAACCAGTTTTTTGTTTTACATCGGCTCTTTTTATGGATATCATGTTAAAAAGCGAGCACCAAATATTAAATACATTCTTTTAGCTGTTTTTTGTTGATTTTGCTCTTTTTATTACTCCTATGAAATCATCATTATTTTTCTTCTGAACCACTCTTTTTCCTTACATAGAATACGGCTCCAATAACAATCAGCATAATACAGATACCTATAATAATGATTATCGTATTATTCCATGTATATTTTGAAGTGCTGTCATCTGTCTTAGACGCAGGAATGGTTTCATCAGCTTTGTTGTCTGCCTGACCGTTATCACTCATAATCTTGGTATCAACAACAATCGTGTAATCTGATGCATGGGTAAATACAAGTTCCACATTTCCATCCGGATCAATCTGTCCGGCACTGATAAATTCCAGTTCTCCGGTCTGTTCATTGTAGTAGAACAGGTTCGCATACAGTCCTGCATTCTTTGATTCCATGTTGACGGTCAGTGTGGCTGCAAATCCAAACTCTCCGTCATAAGCAAGAGTCAGATTCAAGGAAGAATGTTCCCCGGTCACGTTATTGATCACATCCACAGGAATGGATTTTCCGGCGTCGGCTCCGACTGTCACATCAAAATCAATATCTCCAGCTGCATCAGTAATATCCTTTCCAAAAATCTTCCAGGAAAGACCATTTCCCATATCCAGAACAAGTGTTGTATCCTTGCCCTTGATACTGTCAATTACATCCTTCGGTACTACAGTCGTTCCGTTCATGGCAACTGTTACCGTATCGCCTGACTTAGCTTCTTCAAGCTGTGGCTTGATAACATCCCAGCCTTCCTTGCCGCTGTCGTCCTTGATGTATGGCTTAATTGAAGTGCCGTTGTCCTTACCATTATCCGTATCAGGCTGTGGCTTCTGATTCTGATTACCATTGTCTGTGCCAGTCTGCGGTTTCCGGTTCTGACTGCCATTATCCTTGCTGCTGTCATCGGACTTGATCTTAGCGATCGGCTGTGTGTAACTGTGTCCGCACTTGGAGCAGGTATAGGTCATGATGCCTTCCTCTGTTGTCGTTGCAGCCTTCGTCACCTTTGATACATAGCTGTGTCCTGTTGCCGGAATATTCTCCGTGTAGCTGTCTCCACAGGAACAGGTGTATGTCCTTACCCCTGCCTCTGTACAGGTTGCCTCCTTCGTAATGCTTCCCGTATAGTTGTGAGTGTGCTGTTCCTCCGGCAGCTTCGCAATGCTCTCTGTGTAGCTGCTGCTGCATCTGGTGCAGGTGTAGGTTCTGACTCCTTCCTCGGTTGTCGTCGGCTGCTTTGTTACGGTTGCTTTATAATCATGTCCCAATGCTGCCAGCTCTTTTCCGGTACTCATAAGTTTATCGCAGTCCGTACAATAGGTATCTCCTGCGTATCCGGTCTGCGTGCAGGTCGCTTCCCGCTGATTCCGTATTTCAGTGTGCGTGTGATCACATTCTCTTCTTGTAATCGTAATGCTTACACTTTCTGTCTCATAATTTCCCTTGTCAGCTCCTATATAAACCGCAGTCGCCGTCACAGCCACACCATCTGCAAGCACCGTGTCCTTATCTGCCTCCTGCCAGCTCCATCCTTCCTGAAGTGTAATATTGCCAACCTTCTTTGTGCTGTGTGCCGGTGTCATTGCAGCTTCCGGCATGTTTGGAGCTTTCGCTGCCTTATTGACCGTAACTGTTATTGTTCTAGTTACTGTATTGTAGTTGTTTGTGTCATCAGGTGTAAATACTGCCTGATAGCCTTTGTTGTTTACAGTCGGAATGATGTTCGTTCCTGTAAAGCTCCATGTTCCGGCAAGTGAATTGCCATCTGCCCCTGTCACACTTCCGCCTGTTATATCTGAACCGGTAAGCGCAGCATCCGGATTGTATCCACGCTCTGCAACGGTTGGTACTGTTACAACTATCGGAGTTGCCTTGGCTACTGTGATGGCTGCTGTTCCGGTAAGTTCCGCGTAATACGTACTGTCTGCCGGCTTGAATACCCAGCCCGCCTGTGTGGTTCCGGCTGCCGGTATCTCGTCCGGATTGCTCCATGAAAGAATACCTTCTATCACATCATCTGTACCGGCTTCCACAAAAACGGTATTTCCAAGTGTCAGCTTTGAAACCTTTTCCCCATAGGTCAGCGCATTGCTTCCATCTACAGATACGGTGTTTCCGCTCTTAATCTCTACCGTCTTCTTATCTGTAATACTAATCGTCAGCGTGTATCCAGCATTCGCATAGTTCTCCATCGAAGCTGTTACCGTGATAATTGCTGTCTTTCCAACCTTGGACGCATCTACCTGATTTACTTTATAGGTCAGATTTCCGGCTGTATCGACTGTTACCTCACTTAAAAGCTTCTCTGTATCTGTCTTTGCAACCGCATATGCTGTAGTTCCCCTATCCGTCGGAAGCTTTCCTGCAATATTCACACCGATTGCCTTACCGTCTGAACCGGAAGCATACGCATAGGTCTTATTTTCCGTGATGCTGGAAACGGTGAGTGGGCGTTTGGTAATATTTACCCAGGCGGAGCCGGAAGCATCCGCATAGCCGAACTGGGAGACCTTATAAAATACGATCTTTGGACCATTCGTGAAGTTGGTGTAGGTCAGGCTGTCCTGTGTGCAGCTATCTGCGCTTTCGCCGTATTTTACGGTTGCGCCACTGGGCACGCCGGTGAGGGTGATTCCGTGCGCCTTACCGTCATACACACCATCATAAGCCTCAGGCGAAATGCCGCTGAAGTTCTTCTGCGTGAGTTTGACCTTGATCTGCGCCGTCACAGGCATGCCGGGCTGCTCCACCTCGTTAGCAATCGAAGTAAGATCTAATGTTCCGGTGAGCGTCTGCTCCTCCAGCGTATTCGGATTATAACCGCTCCATGTGACGGGGATCTTATCAAATGTTTTGCCGTCCTCCGTGGTGATCGTCACGGTTTCGGGTAGTCCCAGCTCTTCCAGCGCCGTTCCGTAGGGCTTGTCCGTAATGCCAGTCAGCGTATGGCAGCTCTTTACCGTACGCTTGACAACCGTTACGTTATAGTCCTGAGTCAGCTCCTTGTAATTATTGGTATCTGTGGGAGTAAACACAATCGTGGTGGTCTTGCTGCCTGCGCTGTCCCAAGATTTCGCAGCACCTGCCTTGAAAGCGAAGGTGCCTTCGCCGCTGCCGCCGGTGAGGGTCGCTTCACTGTTGACATAAACCGATGCAGAAAGCGTCGGCCATTCGGTCACCACCGGATTAGCCTTCTGAATGGTATACTCCACGCTGGCAGTGGCAGCCTTGTTACCCTCGCCCACCGTGATGCTGGCGGTGTACTCGCCCGCGTCGGTGGGGAGCGCGCCGTTTTCCAACATCTGTTGACCATACGTGCCCGTCTTTATGTAGCTGATGGTGATCCCACTCGCCGCCGGACCCTGCCAATCGCTGCTTGCAGTCACCGTGGCGGGTTTGCCTTCCCCGCTGTAGGTCAGCTCGGCGGGGGCCGCAATGGTCACGCTGCCGCCGTTTCCGTCGGTCAGATAGCAGCCCTCTGCCGTACACTTCGCGGTGATGGTCGCGCCGCTTGCCGTGTACGTCCAGCTATGCTGATGCTGGGTCACGGTGAACGGCTCGCTGTAGCAATTGTAGCCGTTGCTGCACTGGACGTAAATGTGGTACTGATAGCTCTTGTCTACGGGCAGCCCGGAGATTGTGAGCGTCTTGCTCTTCTCGCCGGTATGCGTTGCAGTATTAACTTTTTTGAAACTCGTGGTCCAGTCGTTTTCTGATTCGTTAAACAGCTCCCACCAGTAGTAGTAGGTGACGTTCTCCGTTTCGGGCTCGGACGCGATTACCGCAGTCAGCGTGATATTGCCGTCCGTCGCAAACGCCGAGCTTCCGGTGTAGTTCGTATCGCTATTCGGATAGATCTTTTCGACCGCGAAGGGGGCTTTTTCAACGGTGACTTTTGACGGGATTGAATTGGCGTTGGGGAGCCATTCATTATCCGTTGTTTTTTTGTAAGCGTACCCCTTCGCCAGCAGCGCGTAGGGCTTGACATAGCCGGCATCGCTCGTGATCGCGCCGTAGCTGCCGCCGCTGAGGCTGGCGCTGCTGCCGTCGTCCTTTACAGCCACACGGCTGAAGGTGCCGTTGCTCAGCGAAAGCTTTCCGCCGTTCTTCGCCGTGACAATGGCGAGCTTCGTATCCTTGTCCTTGACGGTCAATTCCGCGTCTTTGCCGTCCACCGTCACATAGAAGCCTCCGTTGCTGCCCGTGACCGTCAGAGAAATGCCCTTGGCGATGAGGTCCACACCATCGACCGTTTTCCCGCCGGTCGCCAGCGTCACCGGCCCGCGGGTCAGCTCATAGGTGGTCCGCTTCCCGTTGACAGTGTCATCCACATTCTGATACAGCGTGATGGTCTTTGCACCGTCCGCCGCGTTCGCCGCCTCAATGGCAGTGGCAAAGGCCGTGTACCAGCTCGTCTTGTCGCCGATGGTCAGCGACGCCGCCATCTGCTTCTTACAGACACTGCAAATGCCCTTGCCGTCCGTGCCGCCGTTGTGCGTATGCGACACGACCTTGACATTTTCCAGCGTATTCACTCTATCATTGGTCACAGCCTGATTATCACTTGCTCCGTAATACGCCGCGCCCTCCGCCAGCAGGTCGGCGAGTTTGCGGTCGCCGTTGGTTTTGATCATCGTAAATGTGCCGCCGGAGAGCTTGACTTTGGTGGTGTAAAAATCCGCGAAGGTAAACGTGCCGCCGGTGATCGTCCCCGTGACATTGTAGTCAAACGTAACGCCGCCATATTTCTTTTCATTATTAAAGCTGCCGCCGCTGATGTTCGCGATGCTGCTGCCGTTGAATTTGACATTACCAGTGAAGGTACCGCCCTTGGCGTTCAGCGTACCGTTCACCTCGACGGAGGCGTCGGTAAATGTGACGCCCTCCTTCACCGTCGCCGTGCCGTCGATGGTCGCACCTTTATAGCTGCCGCTGGCAAAGGTCACGTCCGCGTTTTTAGCGACCGTCACATTCTTGGCGGTGTGCGTTCCGCCCTTCAGCGTCAGCGTGCCGGTCAGCGGCATGGAGGTGCCGAAAGCATACATATCCCGCAGCAGGGTCAGCGTCGGCTCGGTGCAGCCCTCATTGCTCCAGCCGTTCAAGGTCTGGATGGCCTCTACATAGCCGTGTTCCAGCGCACTGTCTTCCGTGAAGTAGGCAGTCTTGGTCGTGCCGTCGGTGCTCTGGGCGGTAATTTTCGTATACAGGTCCTTGTGGCACACAGAGCACACGGGGTTGCTGTCATCGGCGCACTGATGGACGCACTCCGGGAACTGCACCTTGTACGTTGTATAGCCGGTCAAGTCCACAATTTTAGCGCTCTTATCAACGATGCTCCATGTACCGTCCTTTTCGCCGTACAGCTCGCACTTTGCATGGTTGGTTTTCAGCAGGTCTTGAACGGTGAGGCTCTTGCTCTTCGTGCTGTCCGTGATCTTGCCGATGGTGCAGGCGTTTGTATTGCCATTCCACAGCTTCAGATTGTAGCCCGTACTTGTGGAGCCAGCCGCAGCATTGCTTAATACCAACTCGCCGATTTCGCCGCCAAAGCGCTCCAATGCGCCGCCGGCCTGCAGCTCCACGCGCGAAATCTTGCCGGTGTAGGAGTCGCCGACTGCAAGCGTTCCGTTGGAGGAAACGTAAAACGTGACATCGAGCGCCTGCGTTCCGCCGCCTGTTCCGGAATCCTTGACCGTCAGAGTCCTGGGTTTGTTCCCACCTCCGACGCTAATGTAATAACGCTCGCTGCTGACAGTTTTGCCATTCAGATCCAGCGTCGCTGAGTAGGTGTAAGAAGAAGAGCAATTTCCTGCGAGTGTCACATCCCGCAGCAGCGTCACGGTGTTGCCTCTGGCTGCATCAAACGCCTTCGTCAGCGTCTGATAATAGGCGCTATCGCCCACGCGCGCGTCGAATTGCGTATGGCACTTCTTGCAGGTGTAGCCGGTATCGTCCATCTCGTGCGTGCAGGGCACAAGATAGACCTTGCCGTCATCGCCCAGGCTGGTCACGCAGTCGGCGGCGTCCGCCTTGAAGTTCTCGGCGCTGAGCGTCACGCCGCTTGCCGGTTCGGCGATGGCCCCAAGATTTATGCCTTCACGCACGCCCACACGGATGACCGAATCCTCTCTCAATGCGCCTGATACAAGAATGGGCAGCTTCCAAGCTTCATTGGCGTAATAACCGGCCTTCACCGAGCCGGAAATAGTGAGCTCAGGAGTGTTGCTTTCCCTTCCGTCGTAGTAAACGTCATATTGAGAGTTGTCGGTAACGGTAGCATCGGTGAGGGTAATAGCGCCCTTTCCATAGATGCCGCCGCCCTCAAAGGTACTGTTGTTTCCGGTGATCGTCACATTCTCGACGGTTACCCCTCTCTCCGAATAAATGCCGCCCCCGTGGCCATAACTTGTATTCCCCGTGGCGGACGCCTTGTTGCCGGTGATCGTGGCGTTGGAGATCGAAACTGTGCCGGCGTTAAAGTGGATATAGATCCCGCCGCCGTTGCCGGCGGTCGCCTTGTTGCCGGTGATGGCTCCGCCGTCCATGGTGAAGCTGCACTTCTCACCCACATATACGCCGCCGCCACCGCCGTCAGACGCACCCGCAGTGTTATCGGAAATGGTTCCGCCATGCATGGTGAATCTTGGCGGGTCGGTCTGATTCGTCGTGCCGACAAGGAACACACCGCCGCCGCTGCCTGCTTTATTACCGGTAATCTCTCCACCATACATGGTAAAGGACGAGCCGGTCTGATAGGCGCTGCCCTTTATACCGACCTGCACGCCGCCGGTGATCGTGCCGCTGTACAGTTCAAATTTGCCGCCGTTGACGGTCACTTCGCCTTGAACCCTGCCGCTGCCGATGGTGATTTTGCCGTTGATCGTCTGCCCGTTCAGGCAGAGGTTGACCTCGCCTTCTGGCACAGCCCAGCTCCCCGACACAGACCGCGTCAGATAATAGCTGCCCGCAGAATTAGGCAGGGAATCGGCTGCCGTCCATGCTGTGCTGTTGTTATGGGTATGACCGTTGTACCGCTGTCCTTGCCGCAGACACAGTGGGTATGCTCGCCGGACTGTGCGTCCGCCAACAGCGCGGTCTGGCTGTTGAACCAGCCGAGCAGCGCCTCGAAGTCTGCGCCGGTGATCTGCGCCTGCTGCTCTGCGTTCAGTGCTTCATAAGCATCATACGCCGCCTGAATGTCGTCATAAGCTGCGTCCAGCTCGTCGGCGGTCATGCCGTCCAACTCACTCACGATGGGCAGCGCATCGATCATCGTCTGCACAGCGGATACCGCCGCGTCCGCATTGTTCCCGGCGTTTTCATCCTCGCCGCTCTCCGGCGCATCTGCTTTACTGTCCTCAGCGCCACCGGCGTCAGGGGTACCGGTATTTTGCGGGTCACCCTCTGAACCGTTCTCTTCCTCATTCGTTCCAGCCTGTTCGGATACGGCGGGCGAAATTTCCTCCTGCCGCTCCTGCTGCACGATGGCGCCGCTCTCCGGCGTATCCTCCGCCGCTCGCACGGGTGCGGGCAGGAGCGTCAGACACAGCGCCAGCGCCATGAACATACTCAATACTCGTTTTTTCATAAGATTCTCCTTTAGGATATATGTATAAGGTTTATATTCAGCCCGTTCAAGCACAGGCTCAGCTTTTATAGATCATCCGGAATGAGCCACAGCTTTTTTGCGGCTGTCCTGGCTTCCGCCCGGCGCTTCACGTCCAGCTTGTCGAGAATGTGGCTGACGTGGGTCTTCACCGTGGGCAGCTTCACGTCCATGATCTGCGCAATCTCGGCGTTGGACTTGTCCGCGCAGATGAGATGCAGAATTTGTAGCTCCGTGGGCGTCAGCTCCTCGCCGGGGGCAAGGCGGGGTTCGAGGAAATGCGGGTAGAACGCCGCCTGCATCCGCACCGCCGCCATTAACTGCTTATACCACTTTTTGTCGCCATCCCATTCCAGTGCCCCCAGCAGCGGCAGCACTGCCGTGCCGTATACGCTGACGGTGCGGATGAATCGGTACTCTGCCGCCGCGCCCAGCGCCGCCGTCAATCGCTCGCGCCACCGCTCATCCTTCTTGCGGCGCAGGGCGATGGCAGTCAGGACATTCAGGTGAATGCCGTCGATGATGCGGGCGCAGTTTTGAATGTACGGCTCCATGGGTGAGAGCGTCAGCAAAGCGGCGTCCGGGCGGTTCTGCATAATTTCCACCATTGCCTGCGTGAGATACTGGTAGCGCCGCATGACATTCAGGTGCGTTGGTTCGCAAGGGGCTTTTTCCCGGTACCACGCATCCGCCGCATCAAGGTCGCCGGTGTGCATGTCAATACGGCAGAGCATGGCGTCCATATTGGGCAGAAAGCGAGTCAAACCGCGCTCGACAAAGCATTCATGGAGCACCTCGATGGTGCGCCGCGCGTCGGTGGGCTGCCCGTTTGCCAGCTGGCTGCGGGCCAGCAATCCGCTGACGGCGAACTCCATGTCCGACGTGCCGTGGTTGCGGACCTCGTTCATCTGCGGGAGAAGGGACAGCATCCGGCCGGCGACGTCCTCGCCCTTTTCAAACTTGCTCTCGGCAATGGCGCAGTCGGCAAGACACACACTGTCCCGCCCCAGTACTGCCTCCACGGGGAGACGGAGGGTTTTGTAGAGCAGGTCGTCCTTTTTGCTCCATTCGGAAAAGTCCTTGCCACCGTTCATGATGCTCGGCAGCGCGCTCGTGACGGAGAAGGACGGCAGCGCCACCTCTTTGTTCGTCAGAAGCCGGAACACGGCGGGGATGGTTTCCGTCAGACCCTTCACGCCCCGCTGGGGCAGGGAGATGTCCAGCCATGCAAGGCGGCCGCGCGCCTGCTTTCCGGCGGCGTCCTGCCTGCCGCAGTGTTCGACAAACTTTTGCAGTTCGCCATACCAGCGCTCCGAGCCTTCGTAATCCATGACCAGCGCGCAGAGCATGCTCATGCCCTGCATCAGAGAGGGGGATGCGAGAATTTCCGCCTCCGGCAGGCTGCGGTAGTATTTTTCCATCTCGGCATAGTGCCCCATGCCGGGGTGAAGTTCTGCATTACGCACTAGCAGCTCGGAAACCTTGGAATGGTCACCGCCGCTGGTGTAGCATTCTAGGGCGTGGGCGTAGTCTTCCTTCAGCTCATAGTACAGCCCGCCCCGGCCGATGAGCGCTTTGCGCTTTTCCTCGGTATACTCCCGTTCCATCTCCCAAAGGAGAAAAGCCCGGAAACCCGACCAGAAGTGGAAGCGCTGGCAGTCGTCGTAGCGCAGCATAGTAGTGTATCGAAAAATCCAGTCCAGCCGTTCGCCGGCACGGGGATCACCGCTGACCATCCGCGCCATTTCCAGGTCAAAACTTTCAAAGGGGGCTAGCTCCAACAAGAAGCGCCGCACCGGCAGGTCAAAGCGCCGGTAGATGGCGGTCTCAAAGTAGAGGAACACCTCGTAGAACACCCGCGCCACCAGCTCCGGCGTCCACGGCTTGTCCGGGGACATGCACCGCGCCGTGATGGCCACACCCAACGGATAGCCCACGGATTCTTTCAAAATTCCATCAATCTCGCTATCTGTTACGTTTACTCCCGAAAGCTGAAACAGCCGCCGCACATCGCCCTCATCAAAAAGCAGGTCGTCGGCCTCCAGCACTGTCATCAGCCCCGTATACTGAAACGCCGTCAGGCAGCCGGGCGGCACACCGCGCGAGAGCAGCACAAAACGGCGCTCCGGACTTGAGCGAATCAGTTCGCAAAGAGCCTGCTGCCCGGCTTCCTCCTGCATGAACTGAAGATCGTCAATCAGCAGAATGTCCCAATCCTGCGCTGACGGTGGGATTGCGCAGTCTGGGTCTGCTGCACTTTGCCGCAGCACGTTCCGACCGCGCAGCAGTGCGTCCGCCAGTACTGTCTTTCCAAAGCCGCAGGGTGCGCTGAAAAAAAGGACTCTGCCATGCGCCATGAAGCTGTCAAACCGTTTCTGAACGGAGGTCTTTATGATAATATTTTTGGTCATTTCTTTCCTCCCTTTGATACAGAGCGAGATTGCCATAAGTCTTTCGTAATCTGTCTCGAATTATATTATACGAGTCTGTTTCGAAATGTAAATCATCCCAAAGGATGAGACACGCTGCATAGCAAACTGCTATGCAGATCATTTTTGTTTGATTTTGATAGCATAGATGCAAATAAGCAGCCACACACCGAAGTGCATGACTGCTATGTAAAAAGTTCGGAAAGGATTTTTGCAATCTGACACAGTTTCCTGGCCCTGAATCTCCATCAACATAAAAATATCTCCATCATTTCAAAAGAGAATGACGGAGATATTTCGCCTTGTTTATTCTTGTAGCAGCCAATCGGCTATATCATGGATTTCGATTCCTTCATAGCTATATTTTGGATGTTTGGTTCTGGCAATAATCATTTTCGGATAAGCATCTCGGATCTGAAGCAGAGGAGAGCATTCTCTCTCAAATGTTTCCTGCCCGGAAATGTTGTCGCTGACCTGAATATAAATCTTCTCGCTGCCTCTCTGAGCAACAAAGTCGATCTCCTTTTGATAGAGCTTGCCGACATAGACATCGTATCCACGGCGAAGAAATTCAATGCAAACAATATTTTCATATACTCTGCCGTAATCCATATTTCTGCTTCCCAGTATTGCATATCGAATACCACTGTCACACAAATAGAACTTTTCAGAGCTTTCAAGGTATTTCTTGCCTCGGATGTCGTATCTCTTAATATCATAAAATACAAAAGCATTGCACAAATACTTAATGTACTTGCCGACGGTTACATGATTGGTTGGAGTCTCATTTGCTGTCAGCAGCTGACTGACCCTATTAGGAGACGTCAGGTTGCTGATATTATCCATAAGGAACTCGCTCAGACGTTGTAAAACCAAAGAGTCCGGGAGCGCATATTTTTGCACCAAATCCCTTGTAACAATCGTTTCGTAGACCTCTTTGATATAGTTTGTTCTGTCTTTTTCGGTTCTGTAAGCGTAAGAACCTGCTAAACCGCCCTTGATAGCGTAATCATCAAAGAGCTTATCTTTATCACTAACATCATCATAATATTGGCAATATTCCTGGAAGCTGAAAGGAAACACATGAATTTCAATATAGCGTCCGGTAAACAGAGTTGCCAGATCCGCACTCAACAGGAAAGCATTGGAGCCGGTTACATAGATGTCATATTTTCCCTTAGAGTACAGGCTGTTGATTGCCAACTCAAACTTGGGACACATCTGAACCTCGTCTACAAACAGGTAGTTCGTTTTACTTTCCTGATAATGTTCTTCCACATAAGCGTGTAAGGCATGGTATTCCTTGATTTCTTCATACGCCAAATCCATGAAGTCAATGAAGATAATATTGATATTTTCAAAATGGCTTTTCAGATACTCAATATACGCCTGCATCAGCTTGGACTTACCGGATCGACGAATGCCCGTGATAATCTTGATGTCAGGAGTACCATTCAGTTCAATGATTCTGTCGAGATACTTTGCTCTTGTAATTGTTTTCATATCGTCACCCACTTTCAAAAATCGAATATTTTTCATTTTTTGAAACTGCTTCGATGTATTTATTATACTGTCTGCTAATAGTATGTGCAAGACGTCGCTTTCAAAAACTCAATCAGAGTACTCAGACATTCTTTGCCATTGTTTTCTCCTTCTCTGTTCTGAATTGCCATGCGTATCATCCTCTCAAATGACTCGCTGAAATGTTCATCATCTTCTGGCGTCCGTTTCTTTGGCCCTTTTATATGATTTTTTCCAGAAGCCACAATTTTAAATTTTTTCTTAATTTGTGGCGTTATGATAAATTAATATCCTTCTTACCCAAAAGAAAATCAACAATATTGATATGTGCAATTCCATTTCTTGAATAATCAAATCTATCTAATGAAAACACATATTTCGGTGATGCATCACTAATTGGCTTAAAAGCACCAAACTCTCTTTCAATCGTTTCCTTGCCAGCCAAATAATATGCCACCTGAATAAAACATTTCTTTCTTCCATTTATTGCAACAAAATCAATTTCACCCTTATATGTTTTTCCTGTAAAGACTTCATAATCTCTTGCTTTTAGCTCGTTATAAATTATATTTTCAAGAAAAAAGGTATCCTCAAAATTTACTAAGTTTGTATTTATCATGCGAAAACCAGTATCTACCGCATATTGCTTCTCTATATACGACATTGCCTGTTTTCCTACAATATTAAATCTTTTTACACGATCAATTAGACAAGCCTTTTCCATTTTATCAAGATATCTGTATATCGTCTTTTTATCCAAAGTATCTGCATTTTGATGTATAAAATAGTTCTCTATATTTTTACTGGAAAATTCCTTTCCTGCATTTGCCATAATATATGTTGCTACTCTTTCAAAGTTTTGTCTATTAACCTTTGATCTGTCAGTAATAATATCCTTATCTAAGATACCTTCATATGTCTGCTCCAAATATCTCTTAATATCACTTTCTTTTGTAAACGAAAAACGCAAAGGGAAGCCACCCCAATTGATATAATCAATCATAAACTCATCCGGAGATATATTTCTTCCTATAGCTGTAGCATATTCGTAGCTTTCGGCAAAGGAAAATGGCATTATTCTAAATTCAACACATCTTCCAACCAACAATGTTGCCATCTTGCCGGATAGCAATTTCGAATTACTTCCAGTAATAAAAATTGAGCAATTTAATGTTGCCCGAAAGGAAGCTAAAACCTTTTCAAAGCTCCTGACATGCTGAATCTCATCTAAAAAAATCAAGTATTTGTCATGATCCTTGATTTGCTCATTCACATAGGAATTAAGTTTTTCTGCAGTTCTTATTTTTTCAAATTGCAAATCTTCAAAATTAATGGTAATAATATGCGCTCTATCAAACCCATTTTCAATAAATTCTTCTTTAATCTGCTCTAACAATATAGATTTTCCACATCTTCTAACACCTGTCAGAACCTTAATTAAATCCACATCATAAAATGGTCTTATTTTGCTTAGATATCTTTCACGCTTTATATACATAACATCATCTCCAAATCAAAATATATATTTATTATGCCACAAATCAAGATTTTTTCAAGATTTGTGGCACATATTTAGAAAATTTCCATTTCAATTTCTACCACTTTTTCATCCGTAACTCGTTCGTCTGTTTTTTTCTGCCATAGGCATTCTCTCCTTTTCCCTGAACTCACTCGCGTTACACGCTCGTTGTCGCGGCATTCGGTGCTCGTAAGCACCTATAAATAAAAAAAAGCAACAATGAATTGTGGTCATCATTGTTGCAAAATTTGACTGTTCCCAGGGGGAATCGAACCCTCAACTAGTGCTTAGGAGCTCGAGTCCACACTGGGAACAACGATTATTTTAAGTAAATATGAGTCAAGGAAAGCCTTGATTTTCCTGACTATTTTGTAAATCTCTGTCAAAATAAGAAAACGGAAAATCACCTGAGAAAAATGGTTTTCGCTGTCAAATCGCTGACATTGTCACCCTGAGGGTTCAGCCATTCCGTTCCAATGATTTTTTCATAAATATGGCTACCATTCCATCTGTAGCAGTAATGATAACACTGTTTTCTTATTAGATTATCTATATTATAGCGTGTAGAGCAAGGGATGTCGATGTTTTTTGATCAAATTATTTTGGCAACCTATTAAATGTAGGGACAGCAAAAACCACGGCTGCTCTGTACGGGGCGGCCGCCGTTTTCCCTATATCATACGCTGCTTTTCAGTACCGCAAGGATGGGTGTCCTGTTATCGTCGTATTCTGATTTCTTTTAGGGCATTTCAGGACTATCCACAAGGGATACGCTGAACTCCTGTGCGGTTGCGCCCTCCGGCAGCAGCTTTGCCATGACCACCAGCCGCTGATTACCGCTGTTGGCCTTGTCATACTTCCGGCAGCAGGTGGAGAGGGTCAGAACAGTATCTTCCTCGGAGAAAGTCACGCCATCAAAGTCAAGCCAGTTTTTCCGCGCAATCGTCTCAAAGAAGCTGGTCAGATCATCTCCCGTGGGATCAGGCTCAATATAGTCAAAGCCAATATCCGTGACGAACAGCGCGGTGATCTGGAAAATCATGTCCTCACCATCCACAGAGAGATAGATATACGGATGCTCCTTTACAAAGTCTACGTCCATATAACGGTAGAGCTTGGTGAACCGCACACCGTCCGGGTCGCAGTTGCTGGCGGAGTGGCCGAAAATGGTGGTGTTTTTGTCCAGCTTATCCCTGCCGCCGATTTTGTTTTCACAATGGGCATAATAGCAGCCCCACATGGCGTACTCACCGTTTTCATCCAGCTTTAGGTAATAGCCGTTGTCCTCCGCCTGCATCACAGGGTCGTCCACCTCCGCACCTGGGATATACAGCCATGCCACGGTGTCGGGATTCTTCGCTCTGGCTTCCGCCAACTCTGTCTGCCTGTCCACCGAGGGGATAACTTCGCCCGCGAGAGGCGCTGATGGCTGAGGCGCAGATGTGCCGGGAATGTCGATAGGCTCTGTCTCTCTCTGATAGCAGCCCCTGACTGCCGTGGTCATAGCAACGAGAAGGACAACTATGCAGATGATCGGACGAATGATTCTTGTGATTCTTTTCATAATGCTATCTCCTTGCCGCGCTTGGATAGCGGCGCAGCTCAAAATGTCATTGATTTGTTTCTTGTAGCGAAAAGAGAACAGCCCAATCCACAGCGTCCTCATAATAGCTGCCGGTGGCTACATCCACAAACACGCCGGTCTGAGGGTTGCCGTTGGCTTTCATAAAGATAACCTCGATGGTATGGGTTCTGCTGACATTCTCAAAGGTGTAGGACTTCGCCGCGCCAATGCTCTTGCCGTCAATCTTGACGTTGGCGACAGCATAGCCCTTATCCGGAGTGATGGTGAAGGTCTGATCTCTGCCCTCACGGACGCTGACATTGCCGGAGGGAGAAATGGAGCCGCCAGCCCCGGCAGTTGCCTTGATGGTGTAGTAGCTGTAGCCGCTTCCGCCGCCACTGCCGCTTCCGCCTTCATTGCCGCCTGTGCCGCTATTGCCTTCATTGCCGCCTGTGCCGCTATTGCGCAGAATCGTCAGCGTGTAGGTTTTAGCACCGATTCTCACGACAATGTCGGTTGTGCCGCTGTTGGGGATGGCAACGGTTGCGCTGCCGCCGGTGGACAGAGCCTGTCCGTTGATGTTCACGGGCTCGCCGTTTCCAGACACCGCTGTGACTAGCGTAGATGTTGCTCCGCTATCATTTTGCAGCGTATAGGTATAGTTTGTTCCGTTGGCGGTAAAATCGCCGAGCCCCACTGCCAGACCTTCAAAGGTCAGAAGGTCTTTACCGGGCACTGCGGCTCGCACCACTACGCGGGTGCCAAGCCGGGAGAAGGTGACGGTTTCTGTCTGGAAGGTTTCCCCGGAGATGGCACCGCCAATACTGGTCTTTTTCGTTTCCAGAACGGTCCCGGCAGCATCCAGCAGCGTGGCCACCAGCTCTGCGCCAGTCTGAGACTGCAGGCAGTTGTTGCGCAGGGTAATGGCGGCGGTGCTGTGACCGTTGCCGTCGTTCCCCTGTGTCACATCCATCGTCAGCTGCTCTCCGGTGCGAGCCAGTGCGCCGGTCATATGGACGCTGGCCTCGCTGTCACTGCCGTTATACTCCGGCAGGCGCTGATTGCTTCCCGTTCCACCGACCTTGCCTTCCGCCCACGCCTCGGCGTACAGATAGGTACCCACATTGGGGATCTCGGTTTTGCCAATGAATGTCATATACTCACCCAGATCATAGGTCAGATCCAGTGTAAAGGTTCCCTGATCAATGCGGGCGAGGACGCTGTCTTCGGAAATGGTGATTTCATTACCGTTAACCGATACGCCGTTTGTGGTGCAGGCTACCTCTGCAGGTTCGGTATGCAGATCATCCGCATAGAACGCAAGCTTCACCTCGCGGCTCTTTCCGCCGGCCAGCGCGGCGGCAGCGGAATTATAGAGGGTCATGCGCACCGTGCGCTTGCCGGCGCTCTCCGCAATCACTTCCATTTGTGAGATTCCAATGTCGGGATAATCCAGATACACTGTGCCGTTTTCGTGGATGCCGCCGGCGGCGGTGATGGTATAGCCCGGGTCGGTCACGCGGTCCTTCACATGGTGCCAGACGGTAAGGGTGGTGCTTTCATTGGGCAGCAGTTTTTCCGTAAGGGTAGCGGTTTCCCCGCTGCCAAGGCTGACCGTTAGGTTTGTCACATCGTTCAGCCCGGTGTTGCGGATGGTAAAGTGAATGGGTGTCAGGCTGTTCAACGCCAGCGTTGCATAATCCACACCGATCTGTTCCACTGCCACCGCATCGGTGACAAAATCAGAAGTAGCGGTATAGAGGATCGTTTCCTCACCCGGAACGGTCACGCCGCCGATTACCTGCGGGTTTTCATCGTCATACCGGGTGGCCTGAATGGCGGCCTGCACCTGATTGGTGCCGCTGACATAGGCATCAAAGTGGTCAGCCAGCGTGCGATCCGGCAGCTCTGCCAGTTCCAATGGTGCGGACAGAGTGTAGGTATTTGTGGCATAGCGCAGCTTGGCCGCCTTCAAAATGCCGTGATCTACCGCGCCGTTGGCGTTATTGACAGTCTCATTCCAGACGATGGTAAGATCATTGCGGCTGCGATGATCCCCGCTGAGGGAAGCGAAGCGGAAGTCTCCGCCCACGACGGCGTTGCCGCTGCTGGTCAGGGTCGACAGAGAGCCGGGGAAACTGTTGGACATGGTGCCGCTGCCGTCCACAGCCAACAGCTGAATATCGCTGCTGCCGTCTCGGACACTGTGCCAACCGATGACAAATCGGTCATCCCCGCTGCCGAAGTTGGCTGCAACGACCTGGGGGTTTTCGTCAAGATTGCTGTCACAGGTCGCCAACATGGCTGTACCGGGAGTTCCGTCAGCAGCCACGGTACAATAGGCGATCTCGTAGGCGGAGGTATCTCCGGTTCCGCTGCGGTCCAGCGAGTAAACCGCCATAGCGGTTCCGTCGGGCAGCATGGCCGCCTGCAGTGCCTTCACGCTGCCAGTAGCACCGTTATAAAGCATTTTTGCCTTGCTCCAGGTGCCGTTAGTGCTGTCATAGCAACTGTACATGATACAATCTCTGGTCGTGAAGTTCAGCAGGTTGTTGCTGCCCTGCGTACCGGGATCGGGGGTGTAGACGTTGCGCCAGAACACGATGGCTTTGCCGTCGCCGCCCACTGCCGTGGCTGGGGCCAGATCCGGCGTGCCGTCGTTGGTTAGGCGGGTGGATGTCCAGGTTGAGCCGTTACAGACGGACACTACGATCTCCGTGCTGTTCATCAGCAGGTTTTGCTCTTCCAATGTCACGGCATCACCGGCATTTTTACCCGGCAGGTCGGTGCCCATGCGAACCCAAGCCGCCGCCGCAAAGCTGCCAGTGCCGGACAAAGAAACGCTCGTGTCGCCGTAGCCGGGGAACCCTGTGGGAGCGTCAATTTCACTGGAGGGAGTATAGACGCCGCCATTGAGGGTGGAAAAATGCGCCCGGCTGTCGTAAATACTGCTGCTGTTGCCGTCGTTGATGTAGGTCAATACCTTCCCGTCATCGCTGAGCTGTGGATAGGATGTGGGGTTGGCATTGGTCTGGATGTTTTCCAGCCCACTGGTGGAGTTCAGAGAGAACAGCATCATCCGCTGCTGGGGCTGGCCCCAGGTACGGGCATATTGCTCCAGATAGTCCCGGCTTTGGAGCGTTGCACTGCCAGAAGCCACCTGCATTCCGCTCTGGGCCGCTGCCATCCGCAGCGAAGCAAGGCTCAGCCCACTGGTGGCGCTATTCCAGTAGTCGTCGATTGTTTTCCAGTCATTAAAAGTCCTGGTGGCTCCAAGGGTTCCGGAGGCGATCACCGCCTCGTAGGAGATAAACAGGAAGGTTGCCACAAATTTGATTCCCACTTCGCTTTGGATCCCCAGAGCCTGACCATTGATCTGGCGCTTTGTCTCGTCGGCAAGATAGGTGCGGGAAAGGAACTTATTCTGACTGTCCACATCCAAATTGCCGAATAGGCCGATCTTCAGCGCCACGACCGAATAGTCAAAGCCAATACCGCCAAACGCGTGGACATAGGCGTTGATACGCAGCGTGGTCAAAAAGTCATTCACTGCCGTGGCCGTGGGATCGCTCCAGGCAAGCTCTGTACCCTCGCCCTGCCGGCCGTAGCGCACTGCGGTACGGAAATCCAGCTGAATGGCACCACCCAGCTCAAAGGTTGCTGTCAACGGCACAGGACCAGCCATGGCGTTCACGCTGAAGGAGAAGCCCACACCAACGCCGGTGGTAAATCCGCCGCCTACGGTGAAAACCTCCCACTCCTTCTTTTCGGTGTTATAGCGGATTTCCGCTTCGTAAAAGCCCTCCAACTGCAAGTTGAGATCCGTGCTGGTGACATTGTCGGCTATGGAGTTGGTTTTGTAGTCCCCCTTGGGATCATAGGTGCCCTGGGCCATCTGGCTCAGATCCCCGGTCCCGGGCACACCCACTTCCAGGTTCTGCGTCAGCACATTCGCACCCAACGCCACGCCGTCCTCGGAATAGTCCATGTCCTCCATCTCCAGCGTATTGTACCCGGCCCAAATCATGGCACGGAACACGGAGGGATCTTCGCTGGGGGTGATAATCATTTTGAACACGGAAGTGTCCACCGGACCGCTCAGATCATCCAGCCGTCCGGTCAGCACCTTGAGAATGTTACTATCGCCCACTCCGCCAAAGTCGACTTGATTCACTCCACTGGAGGATCCCATCGTCGCCAGAATACCGGTGACGCGGTCATCCTCTGTCACCTTGGGCACTCGGGTCAGATCAACGACCCGGAAGGGCATTATTTTCTCCTGTAGCAGGCTGCCGTTCAGGCGCAGCTGCGTTTTTATACCCACATCCTTGCCGTCAGCGATCCATCCAGAGGTAGTCATGGTGGTCTCGGTGAGAGTCAGATCGTTTTCCGCTACGGGGATGGATGAGAAGGGATACTGCTTGGTACTGCTGCTCTGGGCGGCAGGAATAACGCCGTATTCGTCCGCCAGCTTGAGACTGTAATTCCGCGCGTTGGCAATCTTCTCGCCCCAGAGGAACATGGTGGTGTGCAGTCTTGCTGTTTTAAAGCTGCTGTTAGGTCCAATCTTCCCAGTCGAGCTGCGGACATCCACCTTCTGACCGTTGGCAAGACCGTAATCAACACTTTGCGCCACAATGAAGGGTTTGTTTTCCTCCCCCGCCGGCACGCGCTCCAGAGAGACAACGCCCTCTGCGGTGCGCATTACATCGTCCACGCCCAGCTTGCCGTTGACGGTCAGCAGCAGCGGATAGTACTTGTCGCCGTCAATTGCGCTGATCTCCAGAATGTACTCCAGCTGATCCATAGCGGAAAGCGCCGTGGTGTTGCTCTCGCCCTTTTCGGCCGACCAGAACTGGGTGGAATCCAGATAGACGGTTATATTTCCCGCCGCATCCGTGGTATAGGTGTCGCCGGTGATGCCGCTGACAAGTGCTCCTGCCCTGGAGCCCAGCAGAGCTGTCTCGCAGTAGCCTCCGTTTTTATAAACGCCGCCACGAACGGTCACCGTCTTGTTCGCCAGCGGATCGCCGCCCGGCGTGATGAGCGTCACAGATGCCCGGGCGACTCGCCGAAGGCTGAAGGTATTCAAGGGATAAAACTGCAGTTTTGTGGCATCCCGCTCGCCGGAACGCAGATTTTCTTTATAGATGGTGCCCAGATAAATATCCGCGCCGGAGCCGGACCGCAGAGACACCTCACTGGCGATTCCGTTGGGTTCGTAAAGCGCCAGCACGCCTTCACTGTTGGTCGTGACCGTTTTGGGCACACCTTTGCCGTCGGTGTATTGCAGCGTAGTTTCCGCTGCAGGCGTCAGCTGGAAGAGATAGAACTTATTTTGCAGCGTTTTCGCTGTCACCTGTACGGCGGCACGCATACCCGTGGCGGCATGGGTAGCCGTGACGGTTGCGGTGCCGTTGGCCAAGCCGGACAGCGCCATTTTGGTTTCGGGAAGGTAGGAATCAAAGGAGAAGTTTCTGATGTCCTCATACAGTCCGCCCTGCTTGTAGTTGACGGAAATGGCATTGTTGTTGCTGGAGAGCCACCGGATGCCGTCTTTAAAGGAGTTCCATCCGTACTCGTCATAGTTGATGCCTATGTACTCGATCAGCCCCAACTCCTGGCGCAGCTGCAAAATTTCAGCTGTAACGGTGGGCAGGCTGCCGCTGACCTTGGAGGTATTGTCCATGGTCAGCTTAGAAATCGTTTCTCCTTTGTCGTTCTGCACCTTCAGTGCGTCGGCATCGTAGACATACAGGGGGAAGGAGTCGGTGCTGGGAGATTCCTCACCAGGATTCTCCACGCTCAAAACCACTTGATAGGTGTCCTTCAGATTGCCGGCTTTCACACTCTGTAATGACAGGGGGAAGCTCCCGGAGGTGCCGGATAGGCGCTCACTGTCCACCACTTTGGTGGTGGTGTTGTCCTCTGTGACCCGGGTGATGGTCAGCGTGGGCTGCAAAGGGGCGCCCTCAGTAGTGTTTTCCACCGACCAGTCGATATTGACGGCACCGTCGGTATCCTTGAGGTAAATGCTCTGGGGCGGTGTCAGCTTGGCTGTGGCAGGCGGTGCCTGCACGATGATCCAGGCAAGTGCCGACAGGCGGACGTCCTCACCGCCGGCGTTGGGGTGCGGCATGGAGACCAATACCGTGTAGGCAGGGGTATTGCCGTTGGAGAGCTTGGAGAGCACATTCTCCCCGATCCGCACGCTGTTTTTATCCTTGCCGACGGTATAAGTCGCAATGGGCTTGCGGCCGCTCAGCGCCGCCTCATTCGCGTAGTTGCCCTCATACAGGTCGATCCTGTAATTGAACTCTTTGTTCGGCGCCATCAGCGCGGCGTTGGAGCTCCACAGCACGGTGGCGGGCTGATTTACCCGCGTCACGATGGACGCGCCGCCGGGAATCACCAGTGCCAGGGAATCGCCTGCCGTCACGGTATAGGACTTTGACTTGCCCGTCACATCATCGGCAGTGTCCTCAGTCCCGTTGTCCGCCGTAAAGGTAAAGGTGACGGTTCCCACCTTGGTTCCTGTGGTGGCAACAACGCCGGTATCCTCGTTGATGGTGGCAATGAGCGTGTCACTGCTGCTCCATTTGCCGGTGGTGTAGCTGGCCGTCTCACCGCCTGCCCCCAAAACCTCTGCCTTAAGCGTGGGGCGGGTGGTTTTGCCGAGGGAAATCGTATAGTCGGCGTCATTCGCTTCCGGGACGACCTTCACCGTGTGCGCGGAAACTTTCTTTGCCACCGTAAACTGCCGGGTCAGGGGAAGAACATTCACCCAGTCAGGAGCGTCTTTCGTGCCCTCGTTGGCCTGCAGCGTCACCGTATAGGTGCGGTCGAAAGCAGAGGGTGCGATTGCATAGTCGCTAATGGTGAAGGCTTCCTTCTCTGTGTCCAGATAGACCTGCAGATAGATTGGTTCAACCGCGGAGTCGTACCTCAGCTCGAGGCGGAACGGGGCTTCCCTCGGCTCTGTGCCTGCCGGGGTGTGATAATTGCTGTATACGGTCTTGTAGGCCTGCTCCATGTTGGCGTTCATCGTGAACGATGCCTTGCCGTTGTCGTAGTCGGCGGTCAGTGCGGTGGGAGCGTTACGCATCAAGACGCTCTTCAGCGTAACGTCGGCAATCGAGTTGCTTGGATAGAGTGAGGTATCCAGCGTATGACCGAAAACATCTTCCACACCGGTCATACCATTGACGGTGACCGTGGTGTCATCCGCATCCTGCACTGGGTACCAGAGCATTGCCGTGACGCCGTAGTTGTTCATGGAAAGCTCAGCGGCGCTATACACTTTGCCATTGATGGTCACGGTGGCGTTGCTAAGATTCACGAACTCGTTAAAGGTAACTGTGATGGGCACGTGCTGTCCGCTGGCATAGGTTCCCTCCGGGGCCGTGACGCTTTGAATGGTGGGATTGTCCGTGTCCACCAGCATGGCTGTAACATTGCTGTTCTTGGTGGTGGCCCAGGAATTTTGGATTTCGCCCTGTACACTTTTCATATACAGTCGGAAGGGCAGCCAGTACCGTTGATTCCCTCTGTTTTGCGTGGTAGACTGCAGGGAGATGTTGACCGTTTCGCCCTTGTTAATCGTACAGTTCAGCGCTCTCGTTTTGTCGCTGCTGAGCTCCAGAGATGTTCCATTGAACATGTACTCCGTCAGATAGAACGGGGCATGGGGTTGTGTGTCACTATTATAGCCATACGGCGCAAAGCCATTATAGGTCTCTACATCGGTACTCCAGTTAAACTCGATGCTGGCATCGATTTTGTATGGCTGATAAAATGGGTCGGAGTCGACGGGAAGCACCGAGTTGCGGGCACCCTCCAAAATTCTGATGGTATCGCTTAGCGCAACGAAGTCCTGATTGTTGGCACCTTCGCCGATATTGTATTCATTTGCCAGCAAAGGAATATACATATCCCCCTGTATTGTTTCTGTACTTTCGTATCTTTCCTCATAGTTCGGCGCGCTCACTGATGTTTGTATTGTGGGGGCGTCAACCGTCTTTTTTAGCTTGAGCTGACAGTGGTCGGCATAAGCGGCACCGTCATAGAACACCAGATTTTCCGCATCGTAAAATTCAATCATCCCCAGCAGGTCGCCATAGGAATAAGAACCCTCGAGCCAGTCTGGGTTCCCTCCTTTGGTTGTAACCTTGACAGTGATTTTACAACCATCTAAACTGAAAGTCGAGCCTACGTCATAGGTCAGCTTGTAGGACCCGTCGCCTTGGGCGACCCCACTCGTCTCGCCTATCGAGACCTCCACACCGGTGATATACTCGCTGAGCTGGCCTTTTTGAATGCGGTAGGAAAAGCCGACCGGTTTTCCGCCATATACAGTAAAAGTCCCGGAGCTCCAGCTGTTGGTTGCGAGTTCCCCCAGCGTTTGGCTCATCATGCCGCTCATATCCACCGTCTCAACGCCCTCAGGCTTTGTGGCAGAGGCGGAATACTGCAAACTGATGCCCTGCAGCTCCAACTGCTCCATCAGGTTATTGAGATTCTCCAGAGCTTCCCCGGTAAACTCCCTGCCGGAGAAATAGGTGTCCTTGATCCGCTGCAACTCCTGTTCGATTTGGATCATGGTCTTCAAATCGCCCAGCGCCACCGGAGTCCCATCCACGTCGGCTATACGGGTGAGATCCGTGGCGGGATTTTCCAGCAGCTCCATGACAGCCGCCAGTGTCAACACCTGACCGTCCAGCGTGATGGTTTGATCCACCTTGAAATTGCCGTCTTCATCCAGCAGCCCCAAAGCGTTCAGCATGGAAAGCACCTGGTCGCTGCTATCGCCGGTCAGGGCAGAGACCTGCTCCAAAATCGCCTGATTTTCCTCGGGTGTGTTGCCTAGCGAATCGCTCACCGCTGCAAACGCCGTAGTTGGCAGCAGCGTGAGCGTCATGCACAGGCTCAGCAGCGCCGCTAAAAATCTTTTCTTCATGTTTCCTCATCCTCCTTGGTTTGTTCCTGCTGTTTATTGTTTTTTCTCAATCGTGTGCAAAACACGGTAACGACCACCGCCGCTGCAAAGGAGACGACGGCCACCAGCACATAGCCGCCCACGTCCTCCCGTAGCAGCATCGCGCCGAACACGCCCCATGCGGCTGTCTGCTCCTGCACTGCAAACACATCCGCCGCCTGCATCATCACCGCGAACAGCAGCATACACGCTGCGCTCAACCCATATATACCGCGCCGCTGCCTCCGGCGGGTGTTTTCCCGCACCCGCTGCTTGACGAGTACGACTCGTTTTGCGGTATCGTACATTTCGTTTGAACCTTCTCTCTGGATTTATTGAAATGCGGCTTAAAAAACCCTTCACTTATATAGGTACAAAAAATCGAAAAAACTCTCACCCAAAACGCAAAATTTTTCAAAGACATTTTCAAACAAACGCAAAACGACGATACCACATGGATTTCTCTTTCCATACAGTACCGTCCTATATCAATCATTATCACTTCATTGTCTTCGCCAGGGAAGTAAGCAATGCTGCCATTTCCGGATTTGCCAGTACCTTCATCAAAAGCTCTGCATCCACTCCGTCTGGCACTTCAATCTTCCTGCTGTCTCCTTTGTCTTCCTTCATTTTCGGATTCAGATTTTCCTTATTATAAAAAGCATTCTCCATCATCTCTGCATTTTTTCTTCTATCCTCGTCTATGATATGACCATATACTTCTGTTACCATATCTGCCTGTGCATGTCCGGAATCTCCCTGAACTGCCTTGATATCTCCACCACTCAATTTCAGCTTGTACGTTACACTGGTATGACGCAGACTGTGAAACACTACATCCGGCAGTCCCAGTTCATCTATAATATCCTGCATTTTGTTTCTCAGATAGCTGTCTCCGATCGGCAGTCCGAAGGTAGTTGCCATTACAAGGTTGTAATCATGATACTCATTTCCCAGGGCAGCCTTTATTTCATCCTGTTCCTGCTTCAATTCTATCAGATATTGTGCAACAGATCTTGGGATGAATACTTTTCGCGCACTGCTTTCTGTCTTTGGCGTCTTCAAGACCCTTACTGTCTTATTGTTCTTTTTCTGGGAAGGAAAGGTAAGAATTATTTCCTTTGAATTCAATGCCTCTACAGCATCTTTGGAAACTCTTTCCACCTGCTTGTTTATAATGATATAGGCCCGGTTTCCTGCAATCGCTTCTTCTGAAATATCCATCTCATCCCAGGTCAGTCCTAACAGTTCACCTATACGGAGCGTGGCTGTAAATGCCAGATCAACCGCTATAACTAATCCTATTCTTTTATTATCGATACACTCTAATAAATCAGGTATTAACTCTGTTAATCTAATATATCTTTGAATACTCCTTGCACTATCTCCTACTTGTAATGCTAACTCCTGATCCGACCTTAAATGTGTGCCATTGTGGCACGCATTTTCTTTGGTTGGTCTTCCCGCTGTCCTTTTCATTGCATCAAGCTTCATTTTATATGCAAATGCCGCTTTTCCCTTTGGATCATAGGAATAGATACTTCCGCCCTCGACACTGACTTCCGATGCCCTGACTGACATTGGAATTTCTGTTCCGAATACCTTGATAGATGCTGAATAGGTATCATACACCATTAATGAAATATCTCTGGCATAATTTATCCTGTTATCTACCATTGTCAAAAGTGGTGCGGTTCGTGTATACCGTCTATGAATGAGAATCAGACCTTTACAGCATCTTTTGGTCGAAATAAATGGCTGGTATGGGGTGCAGCTGGTGGAAAAGACGGTTCTGTAAATTATTTCCAGTTTATTGATGCAGATGGAACCGTAAGCGACCAATGGGAATTGCAGCACGCCGTGTTATGAATACCAATGATGTTATGCGTATGGTTACAGCAACTGGTGGTGGATATGGTAATCCGTTTAAGCGTCCTGCTGAAAAAGTAGCTATGGATGTTAAGAATGAATATATCACTGTGGAACAGGCCAAGGCTGACTATGGTGTTTTGGTTGATCCTGAAACATTCAAAGTGCTTGGATTGACAGAAGAACGTCAGAAAGCTGAAAAATAATATCATATTCAATGTATAAAGTAGATGCCGCAAAATCACTGAGATAAGGAATTTTGCGGCACTTCTTGTTTAGGAGATTTTTTTGTACTTTTTGAAAATATACTGATATTCTCAATACCTTTGGTCTCATAATAAGTAACCAATATCTTTTTGAATTCTACGACATAATCTGCTGGGATTGCTAAAAATCTTGTTCAGGCGTAATATGATAAATATATTGTAAAATAGATATGCAGTTTATAGTTGGAGCTTCAGGAGAAATCCTGGAGCTTTTTTGCGTCTAATTTCAATTTCGGATTAGAGCAAAGCATGTCCCACATAATTTACGAAGGGTGAGGAGCCCTATTAAGTCGAAAGGAAAATGAGTAATGTTGCGACAGAACCGAAAAGGTCGGCAATATTTACAATAGTTTGTATGAGCAAAAGCACTTGAATAGTTTCAGATAATAATCTTCTTTGAGAAGGTATTTAACTATTAAGCATGACAAGAGCCTGCAAAACGGAGTCCAGCAGGAAGATATTTTTACATCTTTTTATTTACTCTATTACGTACGTATCTTTTCCGTTTTTCTTCGCCTGATAAAGCAGACCATCCGCTATTATGACGCATTCATTTAATTTTTTCCTGCTCCTTTTACTTGATAAATTCCAATGCTGCAATGCACATTCTGCTCTCTTTCTACAGCTTTATCGTGAACCTCTTTTCTGAATTTTTCAATACGCGTAGTTAATTCATCCAAATTCCCGATATTTTGCAGGAAAAAGATGTACTCATCGCCGCCATATCTGCATGCAATATCTGACGAATCACATATTTTCTGAAGTGCTGCGGCTATTTCACATATCCAAAAATCACCAATTTCATGTCCATATGTGTCATTGACAGATTTGAAATTATCGATATCCACAAATCCTAATGCTGCCACATCACTTTCTGACATATTTTCTAAACAATTTTTAACCTTATCTCTCCCACTGGTTTTATTCCATAGCCCCGTCATAATATCGTGGCTGGCTCTGTATTCGGAAAACAATAATTCTTTTTTTGTTTCCAGCCACTGATCCGAAACCTGTGTCATATGATCTATAGAAATAATCATAGACGAAAAGAAAATCACCATATTCTGCAGATACCAGGTATCAATAATATAATCCAAAAAAGCAGTGGCTACCAGAAGGAAAACATATACCAGATACAAATAAAATGTTTTTTTACTATATTGTTTCTTCTCCAACAGCAGGGCAATTAATAATACCAAAATGTCTAAAACAAGCTACAAGATTATCGCACAAAAAAGCAATCGTAAAAAAATACGATTGCCTCAGACTGTAGACAAAACGCTTTTGGTCAGCACTCCAGAAGCGTTTTTCTTGTTTTGGGTTCAAAAAGTGTGTACTTGATCAATA
>NZ_JAOQJO010000018.1:0-92792 GCF_025567015.1 Waltera acetigignens
GGGTCGTTTCCACTGTTATCTGAGTGGGTAGTGCCTGATTCTACTTCTTACTACGCCCTATCTGGGCGCGCGCCTTTGGTATTGGCAATCAGCGTTGTTACCAGCTTCAAGATGTCCTTTTCGCTATGGATATAGGCGAAAGGGTTATAATGCATGGACTTCTTGAAGTTGATTGTATTTAGGACCTTGATTCGGTACGGCTCATAAATGACCTTGCCGTGCTTATCCTTCATGGGCTTTCCGTCTTTCCCCGGCTTGGGTGCGCCCCTTTGGAGCATTTTTCCGCACTCCACCAAAATGGTTCCCTTCGGGTCCGTCACAACATAGGAGCTGTGCATCTGCATCAGGTTGGGTTTCAGCCAGAATCGGGTCTTACCGGAACCGGAGCCGCCAATCACCAGTACATTTTTGTTTCTGGCAGTCTTGGGGTCCTTGGGGCGGCTGTTCATGGTCAGGCTCTCCGTTTTCGTCAGAATCACATTGTTCTGAAATACAGGATCAACGTAAGGTGCAATATCCTCACGGGTTCCCCAGCGGGCCGAACCATATTCCAAACCATGTCGATATTTCTTGGCGTTCTTGCTTTTAAGATACACCGCCAGCCTCAGACCAACACCGCAGCACAGCCCTACCAACAAGTCCAATGGATGCAGGCTTGGCCAGAAACTTTGCAGCGCCCCAGGCAGAACCGCAATCAGCGAAAGAAACTTTTCTGAAGCATCCGCCCCTTGTGCCATTCGCCATGCCTCTCCAAAATTGGTAGCAAACAGTCCCATCAGGATATACGGCATATTCAGCAAGATGAGCTTTTTGATGTCCAATGTCTTTTTCATCGTTCCAGCTCCTTTCGCTTGGTGCGATCCACCACAGCATTTTTAACCATCTCTTTGAACTGGTTAAGTTTTGCCAGTACGGACGAGCGCTCTGTTTTCGTTGCCTTTTTGACCTTTTTGTTGGTGTACTCTGTAAAAGCTGCTGTCAGAGCATCTGCATCACGGCCTTTGAAAAAAATTAGGTACTTTGGCGGAGAACTGCTGCGGTCCTTTTTCACCGCATAATCCACACCATATTTCCGGGCGATTTTCTCAAACTCCTTGATAGAGGGGTCTGTGATCTCAATGTTGGATATTCCCTGATTCTGCCCGACAAGCTGCTTCACAGTCTGTTTTCCATGCGGAACAACCGGCGCATCACGGCTTCTCTGTTTTTCCAGCTTCTTTTCCTTGCGATGTGCCATGTACTTGCTTATGGCAGCCTTAAACATTCTGCCGGTAAACTTTGTTCCACTGACAACAAGCGTCAAAGTTCTGTTTTCCACTTCTTCCTGCATTTTCTCGCCTCCTTTCCACGAAGTTTGCAGGGAATCTCTTTTTTGCTAAGGCGGAACCACCAGCCGCCGCAGAAGATAACGCTTCATACCGCCCTCCTTAGCGTAACTGGTCAGAACGGTCATAGTGCAGATTGCCCTGACGTACCTTTGCGTGACTCAAAATCTTAATCTGCCCCTTTTCCTGACTATCCAGTGCTTTTTCATAACCGGTATCCGACAGGAACAGGCGGGTTCGTTCGCCTTTCCAGCCAACAGGGGAATCGTTCGTCAGCACATCAAAAATAATCATGTGCCGGGTGTCCTCCGCAAAACGCTGGAGATCCATATATCCATGACCGTGATAATTCTGCGCTCCTGCCTTTGCCCGCATTTCTTCCATCAGCTGCCCTATGGTCTTTCCCTCAGACATCATGCTTGCTCCTTTCTCCCGGCAGTTCCGGGCAATAAAAAAGCGACCATTTACCAGCCGCCATACAGATCGTGATTTACTTGTGAGGTGTAATGATTGCTTATCGTGGTCGGTGCATTGAATAGAACGGTCAGAAGATACTGCTTCATGTTACGAATTTCCGTGGTGTTCTTCTGTAAACAGTCCATGACAAACTCAATGTGCGAGTTATCCAGCTTCAAGAATCTGGAACGAACGATTTCATGCGGAAAATCACTTCCTGCAATACGGGTGGTCTTTCGCTTTGCACAGACCGTTTCCACGATTAGCTCCACAATCTCATCCAAATCCTCCCGATAAGTTTCATACTGCTGACACAGGTATTCATACCCGATATTCTCCTGAATCAATTCCCGATAACTCTCTATCTCTGTGAGTGACATCGCATTCCTTCCTTTCCGTTCCGGCAGACAATCTGCCGCGCAATCCCGGAAGGGAATGGAATCGGTACTTGATCCATAAATATTTTGTTTTTGAGTATTTGATTTCTCTATATTTAATTCTGCGGGCTTTTCCGTATCCGGTTTATCCATATACGGGTTTTCCGTATCTGGTGAATCCGTATCTGGTTTTCTAAGCTGTGGCTGCTCGTATATGACATACTCTGTATCGCTGATGCGTCCCTGCCGGTCACGCAGCTTGTGCCGCACAATGTAACCGGCAGCCTCCAATTCCCGCAACGCAGCGCCTATGGCATCCACGCCCTCCTTACAGATCTTTGCAAGACCACGGGTGGTGTAATTCCAGTCCTCTGGCAAAGATAACATCATGGAAAGCAGTCCCTTGGCTTTTAACGACAGGTTTGCATTTCGTAAATGATGATTGCTCATCACGGTATAATCACGGGTCCGTTCAATGCGAAAAACGGCCATCGACCTCACTCCTTCCGAATTTTGGGTACAAAAAAACCGCAATCCTCATTCCAAAGAATTGCGGTGTTCAACACTTTTCAAATTTTCTTGCATAGAACCAAAACAGCGGCTTTCGAGGACGCGCCCCTGTAAATGACTCCTCCTGGGCGAAAGGAAGTGTTTGCATCACTCGGTCAATATCCGTTGATTCCATGTCATGCTGAGATTTGCAATCTTCCCGGATTGCTTCTTGAATTTCCTTTACCGTACACATAGTCATTCCTTTCGTTGTATGGGTTTATGAGCGACGGCGTTTTCCCGGTTTGAAATCGAGGATATGTCCCTCAATCACACGAGCGTAACGCTTGATCTTAATCTCCCGACGCTGCTGGCTTTGTAGGGCAGCCTGATACCCGTCCTCGGTCAAAAACAGCCGCATTTCCTCTCCGGGGTTGCCGTAAGCTGTGCTGGGACGCAGGACGAAAAACTCAATCATCCAGCGGGTGTTATCCCAAAACCTCTCTACGGCGAGAATTTTGTGTCCTTTCAGCTCACGGGCTGAAATATCCCTCATAGGCGGCTCCTTTCATCGTTCCTGGTCTCTCTGACGCTTTTTCTGCCATGCCTCCAGCAGCCTGATGATGGTTTCCTGCATCCGCTGGGGCGTATAGCTTTTAGGAAAATACTTCCGCAAGGTGTCAGAGGTAAATGTCACTCGGTCCAGATCGCTTTTCTTTTCCTCACCCATGATGACACGCATCATATCGAGAGTCAGATACCCCTCCTGACTGTATTTTTTGAGCCGCTGGGCTTGAGAAAGAGAAGGGGTAGCCTGTTCGCTGTCCATCGCGTCCAACAGGTCTACCTGTTCCTCCTTTTTGAGAAAGGACAGCTCATAGGCAGGGTTCAGGGCGATTTTCTTCTCATCGACCATATCCATCAATTCAGGAATCAGTTCAGTCAGACGGATATAACGAAAAATCTGGTTTTTACTCTGACCTACTTGCTCTGCCAAAACCTCGCTGGACTTCTTCCCAAAATCGTTCCCAACTTGGGAACAATTTTCTTTACTCGGTCTGCCAGCCTGCCTTTTCATAGCCTCCAGCTTCATCTTGTAAGCAAAAGCCCTTTCACTTGGGAGCAGACTTTCCCGTTGCAGATTGCTGTCAACCATAATGATTGTGGCGGCATCATCATCCAAATCCCGAACAATGACCGGCATGGTCTCCTTGTCTGCCAGCTCACTGGCTCTGTGCCGCCTGTGTCCGGCTACCAGCTCATAACCGCCCTCCGGGTCCGGTCGAGCAATCGCCGGAACCAGAACGCCATACTGCTTGATACTGTCAGCGGTCTCCATCATGGCTTCGTCATCCTTGACTTTGAATGGGTGGTTCTTAAAGGGATGCAGTTCAGACAGCGGAATCTCCTGAATCTTTTCCAGCTTTGCATCCTGACGGCCTTCTTCGGTGGAGAACAGATCATCTACCGAGGCCAGCTCTATTTTTTTCGCGCTGCTTTTCAAGTTTCAACACCTCCTTCGTCAGATTTCGATACCCCTCTGCCACCTTGCCGCCAGGGTCATGGGCGAAAATACTTTTTCCCTCTGCGCTGATTTCCTTTGCACGGACAGAGTGTGGAATCTCCGTTCCAAAGATTTTGATTTTACTTCCATAGGTGTCCCGCAGCAAAGCAGCAATCTCTTTTGCAAAGTTGGTGCGGTTATCCACCATCGTCAGCAGGATACCGTCAATCTGGAGCTTTGGATTGATCTGCCGTTTCACCTTACTGACCGTAGATAGAAGCTGTTCCAGTCCTTTGGCGGGCAGATACTCTGCCTGAACGGGAATAATGATCCTATTCGCAGCGGCCAGCGCATTAACTGTGAGCATACCAAGGGAGGGCTGGCAGTCGATGAGGATATGGGAATATTGTCCCTTCAGTGTGTCCAGATATTGCCGTAAAATCGTTTCACGGCTCATGGCGTTTACCAAAGAAACCTCCATACCGGAGAGCTGAATATCCGCAGGCATCAGGTCAACGCCTTCTGCATGATGCAGAATACCTTCTCCGGGGCGTATAGGCTGATCCATCAGAATTTTGCCCATTGCATCCGACAGTGTAAATGGCAGCTTGTCTGGTTGCGGATTTCCCAAGCTGATTGTCAGGCTTCCTTGCGGGTCCCCATCGATCAGAAGCACTTTCTTTCCGGCCTGTGCCAGACCTATTCCCAAGTTCGCACAGGTTGTTGTTTTGCCAACGCCGCCTTTCTGGTTGGCAATGGCGATGATTTGTGTGTTCATGACTTCACCTCATTTCTGATTGTTGCTGTTGTTTCTGGAAATAGAAAAAACCGCCACTTCAAAATCATAAAGTGACGGCCCTTTCTAATGCCGGAATCTCTGAAACAAAAAAAGCACCCAGTTATTTGTTACTGAGTGCCTGCATTAGAATCGTATTTAATTGTTCAGATTTGGTCAGATTATGCCAAACCCTCCAGCGAAAAATCCGGTGTCTGAGAGTGCCAAATCACCCTCAAAAACACCCCCAAAATTGCTCTCTGGTTGTCCTATTTTTTAACCACTAAGGCCGTTTTTTGACCCCATTTTTGCCGGTTGTCCTATATTTAACCACTAAAAATTGGATGAAATCGGCTCCCGTTTTGCCAAATTTGGTCAAACCATATCAGCCCGTTTAGATATAGCAAAAGCCCGGAAAACCTTGATTTTCCGGGCTTTTTGAACCATTTTGATATAGTCTGAGCAGTCGATTATCGCTTGCTGAACTGCGGAGCGCGACGAGCTGCTTTGAGACCGTATTTCTTTCTTTCCTTCATACGAGGGTCTCTGGTAAGGAATCCAGCCTTCTTCAGAACGGGTCTGAAATCACCGTCTACCTGAAGCAGAGCTCTGGAAATACCGTGTCTGATCGCACCAGCCTGGCCGGTGTATCCGCCACCGCGAACGTTAACCAGAACGTCGAACTTCTCAGCAGTCTCAGTAGCTGCCAGAGGCTGACGAACGATAACCTTCAGAGTCTCCAGACCGAAGTACTCATCAATGCTTCTCTTATTGATTGTAATATTACCATTACCGGGTACTAAATATACTCTGGCGATGGATTTCTTTCTTCTACCGGTTCCGTAGTATCTTTCTGTTTTAGCCATGATTTATTTTCCTCCTCTCAGTCCTTTAGAATGTCAGTACTTCAGGCTTCTGAGCTTCATGCTTGTGCTCAGGTCCTGCATATACGTGAAGTTTGGTGAACATCTGTCTTCCTAAAGGTCCCTTGGGAAGCATGCCCTTAACTGCAAGTTCGATAACCTGCTCAGGCTTCTTTGCTAACTTTTCTCTCAGGGTAGCTTCTTTTAAGCCACCAACGTAATCGGAATGATGATAATATACCTTCTGATCCATCTTCTTACCGGTTACTTTGATCTTCTCAGCATTGATAACGATAACGTTGTCACCGCAGTCGATGTGGGGAGTGAAGATAGGCTTATTCTTGCCTCTCAGCACTTTAGCAACCTCAGATGCCAGACGGCCTAAGGTCATGTCAGTAGCGTCTACTACATACCATTTTCTATCGATTGTAGCTGGACTAGCCATAAATGTTTTCATTATGTTCCCTCCATATTACTTTCGCCGATTCATGATCGACTTTTTCAGTGTTCCGGTCTGATAGTAATATGCAGATGTCCGGCTACATTTTACTTCTTCCCAAAACGGTTGAATACTTTATTTCAATGCTTCGTCGGGGCTTTGACTCAGCATATTGAAACACTGTCACAGTCATATATTATATGGCACCAATCAATTAGTGTCAAGATAATTTTAAAACTTTTTACAGTTCAGCCATAGAACGACCGCATCAACGATTAGATACTGCACCCAAAGCACTTTTTTTGACATTCTATGAACCAGATGCCTATATATGAGCTAAGATAGTGACGCAGTGACGGAAAACACAATAACCCGGCATTGCGGATGACGGTCACAGGAACTCGTATTTCATCAGCGTCAGTCCATGGGCCGGTGCGGTAGGTCCCGCTGCACTGCGGTCTTTTGCCTCGAGGATCGTGAAAATATCCATGGGATCCCGCTTGCCCTGTCCGATATCTAACAGGGTTCCGGCAATGATCCTCACCATATTATATAAAAAGCCATTACCGCAGACGCGGATCACCAGATCATTTTCTCCCTGCTCTTCCACTTCCACGGAATAGATGGTACGCACGGTGGATTCTACCTGGGCACCGGTCTGGCAGAAGCTTTTGAAATCATGTTCTCCCTCCAGGTAAGCCGCAGCTTCCTGCATCCGGCTCACATCCAGTTCATGATAGGTGAACAGCGAATACAGCCGTTTCACCGGCATGGGAAATTCTGCCCGGTAGATCCGGTACTCATAAGTCTTGCGGCTGTCGCATTTCCGGGGATGCCAGTCATTTTCCACCTGTTCGGACTTCTGGATACGGATATCCTCGGGAAGTCTCTGGTTCAATGCGTAGGAGATTTTCTCCGCAGGCATCCGGCTGGTCGTGTCAAACACAGCGATATTCCCCAGTGCATGCACCCCGGAATCTGTCCGGCTGGCACCGATGACCTCAACAGGCTCTCGCAGCAGATCGGTCAGACACCGGTTCAATTCGCTTTCGATGGTGATCCCGTTATTCTGGATCTGCCAACCATGGTAATTCGTTCCGTCGTAGGCCACGGTCAGGCGGACACGCTTTTTCTCTTTTTCTGTCTGCTTTGACAGCTGTTCCATTGTCATTTCCGATTCCACTGCATTTCACCCGCCTTCTCTCCTGCCACCTGTCTTAGGTTCCCCGGCATTCTTTCCTGTATTTGACGATATACTATCTGTTATGGGCATTATTGTTTTGCAGTAAAAATTTACGGTAAAAAAGGTAACCTTCCTACCACAATGCTAATCACCATATATGCGGCAATACAGCCGTAAGCAATGTAATCTCTCTTATGATAGATCAGCGGTTTCATCTTCGTCCTGCCCTCTCCGCCGCGATAGCATCTGGCCTCCATTGCCATGGCAAGGTCGTTGGCTCTGCGGAATGCAGAGATAAACAGCGGTACTAAAAGGGGCACCATTGCCTTGGCGCGTTTGAATAGATTGCCGCTCTCGAAATCCGCACCTCTGGCGATCTGTGCTTTCATGATCTTATCCGTTTCTTCTAATAATATAGGTATAAAACGAAGTGCAATGGACATCATCATGGCCACCTCATGTACGGGCACCTTGAATACTTTTAAGGGTCCCATCATTTTCTCCATACCATCCGTCAGGTTGTTCGGTGTGGTGGTCAGTGTCATCACGGAGGATCCGATGATCAGCAGTGTCAGCCGGACAGCCATGGAAATGGCCATTTTCAGTCCTTCCTGCGTAATGGTCAGCTTCCAGATCGTCACTAACGGTGTTCCCTGTGTCAGAAACAGATTGAATACCACTGTGATCATCATCAGCATGACGATAGTCTTCATTCCTTTTACCATGAACTTGAACGGTACCTTTGACAGCCGGATCACCATCCCCAAAAACAGGGCTGCGATCACATATCCTGCGTAATTTTTAAAAAAGAACAGTGATATGATAAACAGGAGGGTGCCTCCCAGCTTGACTCTGGGATCCATCCTGTGTATCACGGATTCTGTCTGATAATATTGTCCTAATGTAATATCTCTAAGCATATTGCTCCTCACCAGAGTTTCTGCCCGGCTCCTGTCGGGTCAGAACTCGTATCTTCTCTCTGCTCATGCTGCAATTTGAGCATTGCAGTTCAAATCATTACTTCTGATTTTTCTGTTTCCAGACTCTTGCAATTTCTTCCGCTGCTTCTTCGATCGTCGTGGCATCCACGTCCACATCTGCACCTCTTGCCTTCAGATCGTGCATAATATAAGTAACCTGCGGTGCTGCCAGCCCCACCTCTTCCAGTTCTTTGTAATGTTTAAATACTTCTCTCGGCGTATCGTCATACATGACACTGCCCTTGTTCATTACAATGATGCGGTCCACATATTCCGCCACATCTTCCATGCTGTGGGATACCAGCAGGATGGTAAGTCCGGTCTCTGTCTGCAGTTTTTTGATCTGCTGCAGGATCTCATCTCTTCCCTTGGGATCCAGTCCGGCTGTCGGCTCGTCCAGGATCAGTACCTCCGGCTTCATGGCCAGCACGCCGGCGATCGCCACACGACGCTTCTGTCCACCGGACAATTCAAAGGGGGACTGATAGAAAAGCTCATCCGGCAGTCCTACTTTTTTCAGAGCATCGTATGCACGAAGCTCCACTTCTTTTTTATCCAGTCCCAGATTCTTCGGTCCGAAACAGACATCGCTGAATACATCGATCTCAAACAGCTGATGCTCCGGATACTGGAACACCAGCCCTACCTTGCTGCGGAGCTTCTTCATATCATAATCCTTGTCGTAGATATCTTCTCCGTTAAAATAGATATGTCCGTCGGTAGCACGGATCAATCCGTTCATATGCTGCATCAGCGTGGACTTACCGGAACCGGTATGCCCGATAATACCGATGAACTGTCCATCCGGTATCTTCAGGCAGACATCGTTCAGGGCATGAACTGCCAGCGGTGTATCTGCACCGTATACATAATTCACATGATCTAATATGATAGACATTTTTTCGATCCTTTCCCGTGTACTTTCATTCGCTGCCATCCCCGCCACTATTTCCTGTCGGTTTTTCCATAGCCCAGTGCACTGACCAGCTCTTCTCTTGTCAATATGCCATCCGGCAGCGGAATTCCGCGTTTCTGCAATTCATACGATAACAGCGTTACCTGCGGCACATCCAGCCGTAGCTTTTTCAGCTGCTCCACCTGTGAAAAGATTTCCCGGGGGGTACCCTGCATGGCAATTTTCCCCTCATCCATGACAAATACCTTGTCCGCATGAATAATTTCTTCCATATAATGGGTGATCAGGATCAGCGTGACGCCTTCCACCTGATTCAATCCGCGGACTGCACGGATGACTTCCTTACGTCCACTGGGATCCAGCATGGCAGTCGGCTCATCCAATACAATGCATTTGGGATGCATAGCCAGTACTCCGGCAATAGACACTCTCTGCTTCTGCCCACCGGACAGCTTATTCGGGGAATACTTTCGATATTCGTACATACCTACCGCACGTAAGCTCTCTTCCACACGCTGCCAGATCTCCTCCGTGGGGATCCCCATGTTCTCCGGGCCAAATCCCACATCTTCTTCCACTACCTGTCCTATGATCTGGTTATCCGGATTCTGAAACACCATGCCGGCTGTCTGACGGACCTTCCAGATGTTGTCCTCATCCTTCGTGTCCATACCGTCGACCCAGAGCGTTCCCTCTGTCGGATTTAAGATGGCATTCATATGCTTTGCCAAAGTAGACTTGCCGGAACCGTTATGTCCGAGGATGGCTATGAACTGTCCCTGCTCTATATCAAGAGAAACATCATTCACCGCTCTTGTGATCCCTTCCACATTTCCCTCTTCATCCCGACGAATATATTCATATACTACATTATTTGCTTTAATGATCTCCATAAATAATCTCCATTCCATATTCGCTTTGTGCCGGAGAATCAGCTATCTTCTGCTTTTGCAAGATATCGCTCCTATTTTACTAGATTATGCACAGATTTACAACACTTAACAGGGAACTGACCCGACTTTTTCAAAATCTCTTGTACTGCTTTCCAAAAACCTTTATAGTTATGGTTGTATCTTTCTATTGCAGAACATTTCAGAAAATAAAACGAGGAGGCATTCTATGAATCCGATCGATCGCAATAAAATATGGAAGATGGTGGGTATTCTTGCGCTCATCACTGTCGTTGCCGGAGGACTGCTAAGAGTATCCCAGCACAGTTCCTACACTCTGGGGGATTATGCGACGGACAATCCTTCCCTGGCTTATCAGACATCAGAGCCATCACCTACCCCGGAACCTACACCGGCCGTCGACAATTCCAATGCAAATGCGACAGAAAACTTGCAGGAAGGATCTTCCATGGCAGAAACTACCGTTTTGACCGGATATTCCCTGAACGGAGAGCTATTGACCGACCAGCGGACCACGCTGTCCGACGGCTTTTATTATGAACCGTTATCCGAGAAATTACAGAGATATATAACAGGTGTTTCTTATCCTGCTACTGTGGATAACTCCGGAGAAGCCTCACAAGACCTGTTGAAATCTGTCGAAATCAGCTATGACGATCTGAGATATGTGCATATCCGGCATTACAATTTTGAAGGAAATCCTGCAGAAGGTGAGCTGATCTGTAACAAAGCAATCGCGCAGGACCTGACGGAGATCTTTTATGAACTGTATTGTAATGAATATCAACTAGAAAAGGTACTTTTGATCGATGAATATGATGGGGACGACCTCGCATCCATGGAGGATAACAATACCTCCTGCTTCAACTACCGCCCGGTAGAGGGGACTTCCTCCCTGTCCAAGCATGCATTAGGGCTGGCAATTGATATCAATCCCTTTTATAATCCTTATATTACTTACAATAAGGATGGCAGCGAAAAGGTATCTCCTGCAAATGCTTCCACCTATGCAGACAGAGCCGCTTCCTTCCCCTACAAAATTGACGAAAACGATCTGTGCTATCAGTTATTTAAAGAACATGGCTTCACCTGGGGAGGTCACTGGAACTCCTGCAAGGATTACCAGCACTTCCAGAAGGTGGTGGAGTAATCCGCAAAGCAACGAGGGAATGCGGAGCATCCCCTCATTATACGGCTGTCGCCAAATAAGTCTAAAAAAAGACAACCGCTAGGGAATGCAAGCATTCCCTAGCGGTTGTCTCTTTTTATCCTTACTTTGCTCGTAGCTTAAACAAGCTCCAGAACAACAGTCATAGCTGCGTCACCCTTACGCTGACCGATCTTAACGATTCTGGTGTAACCACCCTTACGGGTAGCATACTTGGGAGCATACTCATCGAAGAGCTTTGCAACCAGGTCAACTTCCTTGGTGTTCTTTTTCTTGCCTGCTGCATCAGCGGGAACCTCAACTACAGGGTTCAGAACCTTCAGCATCTGACGACGTGCATGAGATCTGGTAGGCAGATCCTTCTTGATCTCCTTCTCAACTTCGTCGTATACAGTAACGGTAACACCGTTCTCGATCTTAACCAGCTTGCCATCCTTATCGCGATGGGACTCAGCCAGGACCTTACCGGTCTCCTTGTCAACGATCTGCTTTACGCGCTTGCCGTCCTTGTCCTTGCGGGCAACCTTGGTGGTAACTTTAACAGTTTCGAAGTTATCCTTCTCTTTTACTGCCAGAGCGATCAGTCCATCAACGATCTTCTGTACTTCCTTAGCCTTAGCTTCGGTGGTAACGATCTTGCCGTTGTTAATCACTGCAGTTACCTGATTTCTTAATAATGCCTTTCTCTGTGCAGATGTTCTGCCGAGTTTTCTGTACTTTGCCATGATAATTTTCCTTTCTCCATTCATGGTACATCCGGCCATGCACTTTGGACTTACTTACCGAATGCGTTGTTTTTTGCCATTTAGAGATAAACCGTATCCGAACACTTTGGGCTTACCGGATACGGAAATCTAACTTTTTATGTTCAGCTGAAATTAGTTCTCATCGCTGGGGTTCAGCTGTAATCCCAGCTCTTTCAGTTTAGCCAGAACTTCTTCCAAAGATTTACGTCCGAGGTTACGAACCTTCATCATATCTTCTGAAGTCTTATTGGTTAACTCTTCTACAGTATTGATACCTGCTCTCTTCAAGCAGTTGTAAGAACGAACGGAAAGCTCCAGCTCGTCAATACTCATCTCCAGAACCTTTTCCTTCTCGTCGTCTTCCTTCTCTACCATAACCTCAGCGGTCTTAGCATTTTCGGAAAGGTCGATGAACAGGTTCAGATGCTCGCTGAGCACCTTAGCTGCCAGGCTGACTGCCTCATCGGGAGCCAGGGTTCCGTTGGTGTATACATCCAATGTAAGCTTGTCGAAATCAGTACTCTGACCTACACGGGTATTTTCTACCGTAACGTTAACTCTCTCTACAGGTGTATAGATAGAATCAATAGCAATTACGCCAATTGGTAAATCTTCGTGTTTGTTCTTGTCGGCACTTACGTAGCCACGGCCTCTTGTAATAGTTAACTCCATGTAAAGCTTGGTATCTTTACCGCTCAGAGTTGCGATAACAAGGTCGGGGTTCAGAATTTCAATATCCTGATCACACTGGATATCAGAAGCTCTTACAACACCTTCGCCTTCAAACTCGATATATGCAGTCTTAGCCTCGTTGGTCTCGCTGTTGTTCTTGATCGCAAGGCTCTTGATGTTCATGATGATCTCAGATACATCTTCCTTTACGCCGGGAATAGAACTGAACTCATGAAGAACACCTTCAATTTTGATCTGGCTCACTGCAGCACCGGGCAGGGAAGACAGCATGATTCTTCTCAGGGAGTTACCCAGAGTAATACCATAGCCTCTTTCCAGGGGTTTTACTACGAATTTACCATACTTTTTGTCTTCTGAAATCTCGCTAACCTCAATATTAGGTCTTTCAAAATCAAACACTGCCAATACCCTCCTTTGCGAACTTTATATGTTGACATGTTCTTACGAACAATATCCCATGGAATAATATTCCACAGGAAATGTTCATTGGGGTTACATAAAACTTACTTGGAGTACAACTCGACGATAAGCATCTCGTCAACAGGAACATCGATCATCTCTCTGGTAGGCAGATTCTTGATGGTTCCCTTAAAGTTCTCAACATCAGCATCGATCCATTCGGGTACTAATCTTCCAGCAGTAACATCAAGGATATCCTTGTATCTCTGCATGGACTTAGCGCTCTCCTTGATCTCGATAACATCGCCAGCCTTGATCAGGTAAGAAGGAATGTTTACACACTTACCGTTTACAAGTACATGCTTGTGGTCAACGATCTGTCTTGCTTCTCTTCTGGTTCTTGCAAAGCCCATTCTGAACACTACGTTGTCCAGTCTGCTCTCTAACAGGGTCATCAGGTTCTCACCGGTCATGCCCTTCATTCTATCAGCCTTCTCATAGTAGTTACGGAAAGGCTTCTCCAGAACGCCATAGATGAACTTAGCCTTCTGCTTTTCTCTTAACTGAAGTCCGTACTCAGATACCTTTTTGCCTGCTCTTGCAGAGGTTCTGTTAGACTTCTTGTCATAGCCCAGGTAAGAAGGCTCAAGGCCAAGGGCTCTACATCTTTTCAGTACAGGTACGCGATTTACTGCCATTTTTTTATTTTCCCTTCTTTATACTTCGGAAGTGACTTCCGAGGGTTGTTTACAGTGCCGCAATGCGGCACTTTCATCCAACTTGTTCTAATGTTACTTCATTAAAATTAATTGCTTCGTCTTCTGACGATTTCTCACTAAACGCGACGACGCTTAGGAGGACGGCATCCATTGTGAGGTACAGGAGTTACATCACAAATGCTTAAGACATCCAGTCCACTTGCAGACAGAGCTCTGATTGCTGCTTCACGTCCTGAACCAGGACCCTTTACGAATACGTCAACGGACTTTAATCCGTGAACAAGAGCAGCCTTTGTTGCTGTTTCAGCAGCCATCTGTGCAGCATATGGAGTAGATTTCTTTGAACCTCTAAAACCAAGACCACCGGCACTTGCCCAGCTAAGAGCATTACCTTCAGCATCAGTTAACGTTACGATTGTGTTGTTAAAAGAAGACTGAATATGTGCCTGTCCGCGTTCAACGTTTTTTCTTACACGCTTTTTTGTTACTTTCTTTGCAACTTTTTTAGCCATTTTAAACTAACCTACTTTCTCATTTCCTGGGGATGCTTACATTTGCTTCCCTCTCACAGTTACATTACGATCTTAATTACTTCTTCTTGTTTGCCACCGTGCGCTTAGGTCCCTTACGAGTTCTTGCGTTGGTCTTAGTCTTCTGACCACGAACAGGAAGTCCTTTACGATGACGAATACCACGATAGCAGCCGATTTCCTGAAGTCTCTTGATATTCAGAGCGATTTCTCTTCTCAGATCACCTTCTACCATAACGCCAAGCTTTTCGATAGCTTCACTGATCTTCTTTACCTCATCATCGGTAATATCTCTCACTCTGGTATCAGGATTTACACCTGCTTCTGCTAACAGCTTGTCAGCAGTAGGTCTGCCTATTCCATAGATATAGGTCAAACCGATCTCAATTCGTTTTTCTCTAGGTAAGTCTACACCTGCGATACGAGCCATTTACGTTTCCTCCATTTTCCTGCGTAATCTCTTACGCTTTGCGCAACATTTCTGCGCTCACAACTTTCGTTGTGTGTGCGTACGTTTTGGTCTGTTAATTGTACGCCCAATAGTTACTAATTGATTGGGGCTCTCACCCAATCGGACACGATCCGATCTTTCCACGACGATAATTTTAGAAAATCTTTTCGTCATGGTATCAACAAGTAATCTCCCGTAAGCTCTATCCAAATCTATTATGAAAATTGATATTATCAATTCAGCCGCACATAATAACCGGACAAGAACTCACATACCTGATCAAATGACGATCAAGCGGTGATTATCCCTGTCTCTGTTTGTGCTTCGGATTCTCACAGATTACTCTGATGCGTCCTTTTCTCTTGATGATTTTGCACTTTTCGCAAATCGGTTTTACTGATGATCTAACTTTCATGTTAAACCCTCCTTTCAAAAAAGACCGTTTTACATTATAGCATGACGGTCTTTCCTTTGCAAGCGTATTATTGCGCTTTTTTTAATATTTTTTGATTTTTTTGTTGCTTTTTTGCCTGCTTTACATTCAAAACGATAAAAGTGATAGCCGCAGCCGCTGCAACACTTAAAATTCGGAAGGTAAATCTCGCATGCAATGCTGAATGATGTTGTACTGCAATGATCCAGACGAAGGGAATTGCAGCTGTGAGTACTACGGGAACCAGCTGTGCAAATATTTCCTTCCATTTGCCCGTGACGATTATCATCACAAGCATTCCTATCGCTATCGCTGCCAGCACTCCTGCAGCAATTCCAATATAGGCCGGATATTCCTGAAGATTCAGTCCGATGACATAGAACCCCCCGTTCATCCGGGGTCTGCCGCCAATAGCTTCGGTACGGCCGATAATGGACCAGATAGCATCCTTGATCGTACCGGTATGTAATGTCAGATCTGCAATGACCCATTTTGCTGCCCACATTCCCGCATAGCCGATTGCCCAGCTTACACTGAAGCCGGTCAGTCTTTTGATATTATTCCACAGGCGATCACTTTCTAATAAGAAGTAACAGCACAGAGGAATTCCCAAAGTAACAACGGGATACGTCAGAAAATCAAAATAAGACGTCAGAATTCCCACGATCAGGAAGAATTCCGGATATTGTCCTTTTTCGTGCAGTCTGTCATGATGTAACAGCATGTATTCCACCGCCAGAAGCGTCAAGATCCAACACACTGACATGGTCAGTGATACAAGAACCAGCACCGGCTTCATAAACAGAAAACTTCCCAGAGTCACGACTGCGACACCTGCATTTTGCTTTTGGATTGCCGTAACCAGCACCCAGATCATAAGCGCGATCTGCACCGCCAGCTCCAGCCATACCACGTGCTGCCAGGAAAATAACAGTAACAGCGGCTTTAAATATAAAAGATAGCCGTGCCAGTATCTCGCATAAATGTGGAGATACATGTTATTGACGTTCTCATGGGATTCACAGAAGGATTTGAGAGAATCCTCCGGTGTCCATACATCCTCTTCCAGATCATAGTGGTACATCCACATAGCGTGTTCGTAGGCATTTTTGTCCGACAATCTCTCTATGGCATTCTGCACCATAATAGCATCGGTGTAGGTCTCTCTGTTTTTCCACAGGTACTGCGAAAATGCATCTTCCGGTATCTCGTCTCCGGTCTTCAGCATATCCCCGACACTTTTCTCCACATTCTTTCTCATAGGTCCTACCGGAAGCAAGAATACCAGTACTAACAGTATCGTTCCCACTACCGCACTGACCGCCAGAATGGCAGCAAAGTTACGTATTTTTTTAGCCATAGCTATTTTCTCTCCAGATGGTATTTACTTATCTCTCCAGATAATACGTCCCTTGCTCAGATCGTAGGGAGACAGTTCCAGTGTTACCTTATCTCCGGGAAGGATACGGATGAAGTTCTGACGAAGCTTACCACTGATGGTAGCCAGTACTCTGTGTCCGTTTTCCAGTTCTACACGGAACATGGTATTGGGAAGTTTCTCCACAACGGTTCCTTCGATTTCGATTACATCACTTTTAGACATAAATTTCCTCCATAGCTTTCTACTCTTTACTACTTTTACTGCTTTATATTACTTATTACACAGATACGCTTCCAGGGTCTTACAGATTCGTCTGTTGATCTCGTCTTTCTCCCCCGGAAGGTTCTGTTGCATGCTTTGTATCAACGCATCCTCTGCCGAAGAATGTATGATCTGGATATGTTTTTTCTTTTTCTTCTTCGGATGTTCCACACCGCGCAGCCTTCCGTCGCACAGATAGACCCATTCTTCCTCTTCACCGACGATCATGTACAGTCTGTCCTTATCGTGTCCGGCCTTTGAAGTTGCAAATTCTCCTAACATATCAAAATCTTACCTTTCTTCTCCGGGTCTGCCGTTACCCGTTCCTTAATACATGGTCAGGATCTCCGGCTCACCGTCTGTGATCAGGATGGTATTCTCATAATGTGCAGACAGGGATCCATCCTCGGTAACTACAGTCCAATCATCGTCCAGCCATGCCACATCCGGTCTTCCGATATTGATCATGGGCTCGATTGCCAGCGTCATACCGGCCTGAAGCTTCAGTCCACGTCTATGCTGTGCGAAGTTGGGGATCTGGGGATCCTCATGTAAGCTGGTACCAATGCCGTGACCTACCAGATCTCTTACGATTCCGTAGCCAAAAGGCCTGATATAGGCATCAATGGCATTGGAGATATCATACAGATGATTGCCTGCCTTTGCCATCTCTATTCCTGCAAAAAAGCTTCCTTTGGTCCTCTCCATCAGAAGTCTTGCTTCCTCACTTACCTGCCCTACCGGGAAAGTACGTGCCATATCGGAATGGTATCCTTTATAAATCAGTCCTGCATCCAGACTTACAATATCACCTTCGTGAAGAATATGATCCTTGTGAGGTATACCATGTACGACTTCATCATTCACGGATACACAGATAGATGCCGGATATCCGTTGTAATTTAAGAAGTTGGGAATGCAGCCATGGGCACGGATCAGTTTCTCTCCCAGGTTATTGATATCCAGAGTGGATACCCCGGGGTGTACTGCCTTCTCCATCTCGCTGAATACATCCGCCAGAATCTTACAAGATTCTCTCATCAACTCAATTTCACGCTGTGATTTGATAGTTACTGCCATTTTATTCACCTTTCTGTTCCGGACCTTACTGCTGCTGATCAGTGATCCGGACTTTTCCTAGCCAAGAATTGCTACGATATCTGCGAATACTTCCTTCATATCCTTGGTGCCGTCTACGGTCTTTAATACATTTTTCTTGGTATAGAATTCGATCAGAGGCTGGGTCTGATCATGATAAACTTTCAGACGGTTCAGTACGGTCTCAGGCTTATCATCGTCACGCAGTACCAGTTCCTGTCCGCACTTGTCACAGATGCCTTCCTTCTTGGGAGGAATATGCTCAATGTGATAGGTTGCGCCGCAGGACAGGCATGCACGTCTGCCGGACATTCTCTTCACGATATTCTCATCGGGAACATTTACATCGATTGCAAAATCAATGGCATCTCCCAGCTCAGTCAGTGCCTTGTCCAGTACTTCTGCCTGAGGAATGGTTCTGGGGAATCCATCCAGTACATAACCGTTCTTGCAATCATCCTGTGCTACTCTGTCTAAGAGGATCTTAACAGTCAGTTCATCGGGAACCAGCTGTCCCTGATCCATGTATTTCTTTGCTTCCATACCAAGTTCGGTTCCGTTCTTGATATTTGCACGGAAAATATCGCCTGTGGATACATGAGGGATTCCGTACTTTTCAGCGATCATCTTTGCCTGGGTACCTTTACCTGCGCCGGGTGCGCCTAACATGATAATTTTCATCTTTGCTCCTATCTGCCTGTTGCTACAGGCTCTGCTCTTTCTATAGATAAGCTACAAATACAGTCCAACATTTACATTTTAACTTTTATGCGGCTTTTTTGCAATACATTTTCCTATAATACAATAATGCAAAAATAACCGGATGATTACAAACCATCCGGTTACTGTTATGCTACTAATCTTCCAGGAATCCCTTGTAGTTGCGAACGAGCATCTGAGATTCTACCTGCTTCATGGTCTCCAGTACTACGCTTACGATAATGATCAGGCTGGTACCGCCGAAGGATACACTTGCGCCGAACACACCGTTAAAGAAATACGGGATCACAGATACAATGATCAGGCCAATCGCACCGATGAATACGATATAATTCAGAATCTTGTTCAGATAATCACTGGTAGGCTTACCAGGTCTGATACCGGGGATGAAACCACCCTGCTTCTTCATGTTATCGGCAATCATCAAAGGATTAAATGTAATGGATGTATAGAAGTATGCAAAAAATACAATCAATACAATGTACAGCAAAAGTCCCAGGGAATAAATCGGCTGACTGGGTTTGCACCAGTAACCGGAATTCAGACCTTTCAGGATCTCTGCCCATACGCCGGTTCCGTTATATCCGATAAAGGAACAGATAATAATGGGGAACTGCATAATGGACTGTGCAAAAATGATGGGAATAACGCCGGAAGTATTTACTTTCAACGGAATATTGGAAGTCTGTCCGCCGACCATCTTTCTGCCCTGCATTTTCTTGGCATACTGTACCGGAATCTTGCGCACACCATCATTTAAGATGATAACCAGTACCACCATGGCAATAATAATTGCGAAGATGATAACTACTGCAAGGATTGCGGTTGCCGGAGCTTTTCCGAATACGAACTGCTCAAACAGGTTGCTCAGGTCTTGAGGCAGTCGGGAAATGATGTTGATCACCAGTACGATGGAAATACCATTTCCGATACCTTTTTCTGTGATTCGTTCACCAACCCACATCAGGAAAGCACTACCAGCGGTAAGTGCTGTGATCGTGGTAATTACATTCAGAGCGTTGAACTCGATCAAGTAGCCCTGTCTGCCAAAACCGATTGCCATTGCTGTGGACTGGATCAGTGCAAGCGCTACGGTAACGTATCTGGTGATGGCAACCATTTTTTTACGGCCGTCTTCACCGTCACGCTGCATTTCTTCCAGCTTTGGAATAGCAATTGTAAGCAGCTGCATGATAATGGAAGATGTAATATAAGGGTTGATGTTCAATGCCAGAATAGACATGTTCAGGAAAGAACCGCCCGTAATGGCATCAAAGAAACTGAACGCACCGCCTGTCTGCTGGGCAAACCATTGAGAAAAGAACTTCGTGTCCACCCCGGGTACGGGAAGCTGTGATCCGATACGGATCACAACTAACATTCCCAGTGTAAAAAGAATCTTCTGTCTGATTTCTTTGATTTTAAATGCGTTTTTCAGTGTTGTAAGCATTACATCACCTCAGCAGTTCCACCAAGAGCCTCGATCTTTTCTTTTGCGGATGCGCTGAAAGCATCTACCTTTACATCAAGCTTTTTGGTAAGTTCTCCGTTTCCAAGGATCTTAACTCCATCTCTGGGGTTCTTAATGATTCCTGCTTCAACCAATGCGTTTACATCAACGGTAGCACCGTTGTCAAAGCACTCCAGAGCACTTACATTGATAGCAACGATTTCCTTAGTGTTTCTGTTAGTGAAACCTCTCTTAGGAATACGTCTGTATAAAGGCATCTGACCACCTTCGAAACCAGGTCTGGGAGCTCCGGAACGAGCCTTCTGTCCCTTATGACCCTTACCTGCGGTCTTGCCATTTCCTGAACCGTGTCCACGGCCTCTTCTAAAATTATCACTGTGTTTGGAACCTTCTGCAGGTCTTAAATTGGATAATTCCATTCCTAACACCTCCTTATCTGATTATGCTTCTTCTACCTTGATCAAATGATTCACCTGACGGATCTGTCCTCTTGTTGCATCATTATCAGGCAGTACTACGGACTTACCGATCTTGCGCAGTCCCATAGACTCCACGATTGCTTTATTCTTCGGCACAGCGCCGATGGTGGACTTTACCAGAGTGATCTTTAACTTCTTGTCTGCCATACTCTACTCCTTTCTGTTGGCCCTGTCAACTTAACGGGAAGATCCGGCTTACGCCAGAACTTCCTCAACAGACTTTCCACGATTCTTTGCTACTTCTTCGGGAGCCTTGATCTGGCTTAAACCGGAGATGGTTGCAAGAACAACGTTCTGCTTATTGTTGGAGCCAAGAGACTTGGTACGGATATTCTTGATACCTGCAAGCTCACAAACGACACGAGCGGGACCACCAGCGATGATACCGGTACCTTCGGGAGCCTTCTTCAGTAAAACGTTAGCAGAACCATACTTACCGATGAAATCATGGGTGATGGAATTGTTCTCATCCAGATTGATCTCGACAATATGCTTTACAGCGTCTTCCTTACCCTTACGGATAGCTTCGGGAATTTCTACAGCCTTTCCCAGACCAGCGCCTACATGACCGTTGCCGTCACCAACAACTACCAGCGCGGTGAATCTCATGTTACGACCACCCTTAACGGTCTTGGTTACACGCTTGATGGTAACAACTTTATCATTTAACTCTAACTGGCTTGCATCTATGATTGTGTGTTTCATGGTGTATTCCTCTTTCCTTTCCTAGAATTCCAGGCCAGCTTCTCTGGCTGCATCGGCTAAAGCTGCTACTTTACCCTGATAAATGAAACCGCCACGGTCGAAAACAACTTCTTTGATACCTTTTTCGATTGCTCTCTTTGCGATAACAGTTCCAAGATATGCTGCTGCATCAACGTTATTGGTCTTCTCCAGCTCTGCCTTGATCTCTTTCTCAAGAGTGGATGCAGATACTAAAGTGTTACCAACTGTATCGTCGATAATTTGAGCATACATATGATTATTGCTTCTGAACACTGCAAGACGAGGTCTTTCAGCAGTGCCGCTGAAGCGGTTACGAATTTTCATGTGCTTTTTTGCACGTACTAACTGTCTGGACTCTTTACTAACCATCTTCATACTCTCCTTATCTATTATTTCTTACCAGTCTTACCAACTTTACGTCTGATGGTCTCATCGGCATACTTGATACCCTTGCCCTTATAAGGCTCAGGTCTTCTCTTGTCGCGGATCTCAGCAGCGTACTGGCCAACTTTTTCTTTGTCGATACCCTTAACGATGATCACGTTCTGGCCTTCAACTACAGCTTCAATGCCTTCGGGATCGATCATCTCTACGGGATGAGAGTAACCAAGGTTCAGGGTCAGCTTCTTGCCGGACTTAGCAGCTCTGTAACCAACACCATTTACTTCCAGCTTCTTCTCGAAACCTTCGGTAACACCTACTACCATGTTGTGGATCAGAGTTCTTGTCAGGCCGTGAAGAGACTTCATCTTCTTCAGATCGTTGGGTCTGCTGACGAGAACTTCTGCACCTTCCACTTTAATTTCCATCTCAGAGGGTAATACTCTTACCAGAGTACCCTTGGGACCTTTCACAGTCACTTTGTTATTTTCTGCAACTTCTACAGTAACACCTGCAGGAATTGCGATTGGCATTCTACCTATTCTGGACATGCCCGTACCTCCTATAATTCTATAGAAAACAATAGTTACATTTTTCGCCACGGAGAATTTTACGCTTGCGGAAAATTCTCTTAGGAGCAAAACTTAGATTTTATTAGTCAGCGTATTTTGCTGACTTAGAAAATCTTTTTGCTCTTACCAAACGAATGCTAATACTTCGCCGCCAACCTGAAGCTCACGAGCCTTCTTGTCGGTGATAACACCCTGGTTGGTAGAGATAATAGCAATACCCAGACCGCCAAGAACCTTAGGCAGATCTTCCTTGCCAGCGTATACACGTAAGCCGGGCTTAGAGATTCTCTTGATGCCGGAGATGATCTTCTCGTTCTTGTCTGCGCCGTACTTCAGAGTGATGTGGATGGTCTTGAAACCACCGTCTTCAACGATGTCGTACTTCTTAATATATCCCTCGTCCAGCAGAATCTGTGCGATAGCCAGCTTCATCTTGGAAGAAGGTACGTCTACGGTGTCGTGTTTTGCAGTATTTGCATTACGGATTCTTGTAAGCATATCTGCGATAGGATCGCTCATTGTCATGATTTAGTTTCCTCCTTATTATTTGACTTGAATCATGCTAAGTACATACACCTTGTATATACCATCTATATTATAAGATAATTCTTATAACCAAAACTTTTGCAGAAATTCTTAGGCGGCGTCTTTCGACGCCTTAGAATTTCTTTTCATCCCGGAGAATTTTCCCACCGGGAAAATTCTCTTAGGAGCAAAATCTAGATTTTGTTAGCCAGCGTATTTTGCTGGCTTATAAAATCTTTTCACTCCGGAGAATTCCGCAAGGAATTCTCTTAGGGATAAAACTTAGTAATTCTTAGGCGGCGTACTTTGACGCCTTAGAATTACTTTTTATCCTTACCAAGATGCCTTCTTAACTCCGGGGATCTCGCCCTTGTATGCCAGTTCACGGAAGCAAACACGGCAAATTCCGTATTTTCTCAGTACAGAGTGGGGACGACCACAAATCTTGCAGCGGGTATAAGCCTGAGTAGAGAACTTAGGTTTGCGCTGCTGTTTAATCTTCATTGATGTCTTTGCCATCAGAATTTACCTCCTTGATTACTTTGCGAAAGGCATGTTGAACAGTCTCAGCAGCTCACGTGCCTCTTCGTCGGTCTTAGCAGTTGTTACGAAAATGATATCCATACCTCTGGTCTTGTCAATCTTATCGTACTCGATCTCAGGGAAGATGAACTGCTCTTTGATACCGAGTGCATAGTTACCTCTGCCGTCGAATGCGTTAGGGTTAACGCCTCTGAAGTCACGGACACGAGGAAGAGCGAGGTTAACCAGACGATCCAGGAACTCATACATCTTCTCACCACGCAGAGTGGTCTTACATCCGATGGGCATGCCCTCACGGATCTTGAAGTTTGCTACGGAATTCTTAGCCTTGGTCAGAACTGCCTTCTGTCCGGTGATAGCTTCCATATCAGCAACTGCATTCTCAAGGATCTTAGCGTTTTCTTTTGCTTCACCAACACCCATGTTGATAACGATCTTGTCGAGCTTGGGAACTTCCATTACATTAGCATAACCGAACTTCTTGGTCATAGCATCGACGATCTCATTGTTATATAAATCTTTCAGTCTGCTCACTTATATTTCCTCCTTCCTATTGATTAGTCAATCACTTCGCCTGTTGACTTTGCGAAACGTACTTTCTTGCCGTCTTCAACCTTGAAGCCAACTCTTGTGGTCTTGCCTTTTACAACAAGCATAACGTTTGAAATATCAATAGGAGCTTCTTTCTCAACAATACCGCCATTGGGGTTTGCCTGAGAAGGCTTTGCATGCTTTGTGATCTTGTTAACGCCCTCAACCAGGACTTTATGATTCTTTACGTCTACAGAGAGAACCTTGCCCTCTGTACCTAAGTCTTTACCAGCGATAACCTTAACGGTGTCGCCCTTCTTAATTTTCATTGTAGACATGTGGCAACCTCCTTATAATACTTCGGGAGCCAGGGAAACAATTTTCATGAACTGTTTCTCACGAAGCTCTCTTGCAACCGGCCCAAAGATACGGGTTCCTCTGGGAGTCTTGTCATCTTTGATGATAACTGCAGCGTTCTCATCAAACTTGATGTAAGAACCGTCTTTACGACGAGCGCCCTTTACGGAACGAACTACAACTGCCTTTACTACATCACCTTTTTTTACAACGCCACCTGGTGTTGCATCTTTAACGGAAGCAACAATCACGTCGCCGATCTGTGCATATCTTCTGGTAGAACCGCCCATAACACGAATGCAAAGTAACTCTTTTGCGCCGGTGTTATCAGCAACTTTCAGTCTACTTTCCTGCTGAACCATGTTATTCCTCCTTCACCGCTTCCGCGGTTTCTTACAAACTTAATATTCGCGTGCTAATTTATTTAGCTCTTTCTACGATCTCAACAAGTCTCCATCTCTTGTCCTTGGACAGGGGTCTTGTCTCCATAACTTTTACGATATCGCCAATGTTGCACTCGTTATTCTCGTCATGCGCCTTCAGCTTGTAGGTGTCCTTTACGATCTTTTTGTAAAGGGGATGCTTAACATGCTCTTCGATTGCAACTACAATAGTTTTATCCATCTTATTACTGATAACCTTACCAGTACGTGTTTTTCTCAAATTTCTTTCCACGGTTTGATCTCCTTTCTACGCACCCACGCGTTACGCTCTAGCCTTCTCGGTGATAACAGTCTGAATACGTGCAATGTTTCTTCTAACTTCTTTGATTCTTGCAGTATTATCTAACTGATTGGTTGCGTTCTGGAATCTCAAATTGAAAAGTTCTTTTTTAGCAGCTACCAGCTCCTGTGCCAGTTCTGCATCGGACTTTGTCTTCAATTCTTCTACAAATTTATTTGATTTCATTCTGTCACACCGCCTTCCACATCTGCCTTAGCAATGATCTTACACTTACAAGGGAGCTTGTGCATAGCAAGACGTAATGCTTCACGAGCGTCCTCTTCGGGAACACCAGCGATCTCGAACATTACACGTCCGGGCTTAACAACTGCTACCCAGCAATCTACAGCGCCTTTACCGGAACCCATACGAGTACCGAGAGGCTTTACAGTTACGGGCTTATCGGGGAAAATCTTAATCCATACTTTACCGGTACGCTTGGTATAACGGGTAAGCGCAATACGGGCTGCCTCAATCTGATTAGACTTGATCCAGCAGGGTTCTGTAGCAACCAGACCAAATTCGCCATACGCCAGGGTGTTACCTCTGGAAGCTTTTCCGGCCATGGATCCACGGAACTGTTTACGACGTTTTACTCTCTTCGGCATTAACATTATTTATCGCTCCCTTCCATCTGATTTCCTTTTGTAGGAAGTATCTCGCCTTTATAAATCCAAACTTTAACTCCAACTTTACCATAGGTGGTGTTTGCTTCAGCAAAACCATAATCGATATCTGCTCTCAGTGTCTGCAGAGGAATGGTTCCCTCGCTGTAGAACTCAGCACGAGCGATATCAGCACCGCCCAGACGACCAGAACAGCAGGTCTTGATACCCATAGCACCAGACTTCATGGTTCTGCCCATGCAGGACTTCATTGCACGTCTGAAGGATACACGGTTCTCCAGCTGCTGAGCGATGTTCTCAGCTACCAGCTGTGCATCTCTGTCAGGTCTCTTGATCTCTTTAATGTCAACCATAACCTTCTTATCGGTTAACTTGGCGAGCTCTTTCTTGGTTACTTCGATCTCAGCGCCGCCCTTACCGATTACAACACCGGGCTTAGCAGTATAGATGATAACCTTTACTCTGTCAGATGCTCTTTCGATCTCGATCTTGGAAACACCTGCACTGTATAATTTCTTCTTCAGGAACTTTCTGATGTTGTAGTCTTCTACCAGATAATCGGAAAACTCTGCATCAGCGTACCACTTGGAATCCCAATCTTTAATAACACCGACTCTCAGGCCGTGAGGATTAACTTTCTGTCCCATAAACTTTTAATAGCTCCTTTCCCTACTTCTTCTCATCAAGAACGATGGTAATGTGGCTCATTCTCTTTTCGATTCTATAAGCTCTACCCTGTGCTCTGGGCTTTACTCTCTTCATGGTAGGTCCTTTGTTTGCAAAGCACTCTGCAACATAAAGGTTCTCGGTATTCATACCGTTATTGTTCTCAGCGTTAGCGATTGCTGACTCAAGCAGCTTCTTGATCAGGCTGGAAGCATATCTGGGATTGTACTCCAGAATACCAAGTGCAGTCTGTACATCTTTGCCTCTGATGGCATCTAATACGAAACAAGCCTTCTGAACAGATACTCTTGCGTAAGACAGCTTAGCTGAAGGTCTTGTATCTTTCTGAGCGTTTCTTTCTCTCTTAATTTGGGATCTATGTCCTTTAGCCATAGATTTGGTCCTCCTTTCAAACTGAAACCGCGCAACGCACCCGTGTGTTTCCTAAGTGCTGCGCACAAAAATATCCTGTCTTCTTTCCTCTTTCGAGGGAAGACCCTCGGGAGAGCGCATAGCTCTCCCAGCCATCTATAAAAGATAGCATATTTTTAGCTCCAGGTCAATAATAAAATTATCTAACCTTGGATTTCTTCTCGTCCTTGCCGTGACCTCTGAAGGTTCTGGTTGCTACGAACTCACCGAGCTTGTGGCCAACCATATCCTCAGTAACGTATACGGGAACATGCTTTCTACCATCATGAACAGCAATCGTATGTCCTACGAAGGAAGGGAAAATTGTAGAACGACGGGACCAGGTCTTAATAACCTGCTTCTGTCCTGATGCATTTAAAGCGTCGACTTTCTTTAACAGGCTTGCGTCTGCAAAAGGTCCTTTTTTCAGTGATCTAGCCATGATCTTTCCTCCTTAACTATTTGATTGCTCTGCCGTCACGTCTTCTTACGATCAGCTTGTTGGAAGCCTTCTTAGATTTACGTGTCTTCAGACCAAGAGCAGGTTTACCCCAAGGTGTGCTGGGGCCGGGACGACCGATACCGGTCTTACCTTCACCACCACCATGAGGATGGTCGTTGGGGTTCATGACGGAACCACGTACGGTGGGACGGATGCCCATGTGACGCTTACGTCCGGCTTTACCGATCTTAACCAGGCTATGATCAACGTTACCTACAACACCAACAGTTGCACGGCAAACCAGGGGAACCATTCTCATCTCACCGGAGGGAAGACGAAGAGTAGCGTACTTACCTTCTTTTGCCATCAGCTGTGCGCTGTTACCGGCGGAACGAACCAGCTGGCCGCCCTTGCCGGGATATAACTCAATGTTGTGTACCTGAGTACCTACAGGGATCTCGGACAGAGGTAAGCAGTTACCTACTCTAACCTCGGCCTCTGCACCGTTCATAACCTTCATTCCGTCGGTCAGGCCTTCGGGAGCGAGGATATAGGACTTGGTACCGTCTTCGTAGCAGATCAGCGCAATGTTTGCTGTTCTGTTAGGATCGTACTCGATACCGATTACGGTAGCAGGGATGCCATCCTTGTATCTCTTGAAATCAATTACTCTGTATTTTCTTCTGGAACCGCCGCCGCGATGTCTCACAGTGATCTTACCCTGATTGTTACGGCCGGAGTTCTTCTTCAGGGAAACACACAGGCTCTTCTCGGGAGAGGTCTTAGTGATCTCAGAGAAGTCAGAACCAGTCATGTTTCTTCTGGAAGGTGTATAGGGGTTATATGTCTTAATTCCCATTACTGTATCTCCTTTACGATGATTTTTTGCGCGAGCACTTAAGTGCCGCATACTTGAATCTTAAGCAGTAGCTTTACTCTTACAGACCTGCGAAGATCTCGATCTCTTTGCTATCTGCAGTTAACTGAACAATTGCCTTCTTGGTCTTAGCGGTCTTGCCGGTAACCATTCCACGTCTCTTGTTCTTGCCATCCATATTGATGGTGTTAACACTCTTAACCTTGGTACCTTCGAACATCTTCTCAACAGCCTCTTTGATCTGAGACTTGTTAGCTTCGGTGTGAACAAGGAAGGTGTACTTCTTCTCGCCCATGCCGGCCATGCTCTTCTCGGTAATAACGGGTTTGAGGATTACATCATAGTATTTAATATCAGCCATTATGCGTATACCTCCTCAATCTTTGCAACAGCATCCTTGGTCAGGACAACTGTCTTAGCCTTCATTACGTCGTAAACGTTGATGGTATTTACCAGGGTGGTATCTACATCAGCTACGTTTCTAGCAGACATAACTACGTTAGTATCGTTATCAGCGATCACTACCAGTCCCTTTTCTACCTTTAAGTTATTCATAACATTGGTGAAGTTCTTGGTCTTGATCTCGTCGAATTTCAGCTCATCAACTACGATCAGGCTGCTTCCCTGAACCTTGCTGGTCAGTGCAGACTTCAGAGCTGCTCTCTTCTCTTTCTTGTTAAGCTTGAAAGAGTAATCTCTGGGAACGGGAGCGAATACTACGCCACCGCCTGCCCACTGGGGAGATCTGGTTGAACCCTGTCTTGCATGACCGGTTCCCTTCTGTCTCCAGGGCTTTCTTCCGCCACCGGATACCTCAGAACGGGTCTTTGCTTTCTGAGTTCCCTGACGATTATTTGCAAGCTGCTGTACAACTGCCATGTGTACCAGGTGCTCGTTCACTTCAACACCAAACACTGCATCGTTTAATTCGATTGTACCAACTTCTTTGCCTTCCATATTGTAAACAGATACGTTTGCCATCTGATTGGTCCTCCTTTCGTCCTAAACTATGCCTCAACCTTAACGGTCTCTTTGATGGTTACTAAAGCTTTCTTAGGTCCGGGAACTGCGCCCTTTACCAGAAGCAGATTCTTCTCAGCATCTACTCTTACGACCTCAAGATTCTGAACAGTTACCTTTACACAACCCATATGTCCAGGCATTCCCTTGCCCTTGAATACACGGCTAGGGGAGGAACATGCACCATTGGAACCCTGATGACGATGGAACTTGGAACCATGAGCCATAGGTCCTCTGTGCTGTCCAAATCTCTTGATTGCGCCCTGGAAGCCCTTACCTTTGGAGATTGCGGAAGCGTCTACCTTATCGCCTGCAGCGAAGATGTCAGCTTTGATCTCTGCACCAAGGGTGTACTCCTCAGCGTTCTCAAACTTGAACTCTCTTACATATCTCTTGGAGCTTACGCCAGCCTTCTTGAAGTGGCCCTGCTCTGCTTTGTTAACACCATGTCTGTGTACGATCTGCTTCTTGCCGCTGGCATCCTTGTTAACAACCTTATCCTTCTTGTCAACGAAGCCTACCTGTACAGCACTGTAGCCATCATTCTCCACGGTCTTTACCTGAGTAACCACGCAGGGACCAGCCTGAAGCACGGTTACGGGAACGAGCACGCCATCTTCATTGAAGATCTGAGTCATTCCAACTTTTGTTGTCAAAATTGCTTTCTTCATTTTTACCTCCTGTGTTCTACATAGCGGACCAAAGTGTTTCTTGCAAAACCCAAAGTGTTTCTGCGAAACACTTAGAAATACGCTTCGCGCATTTCCCTGGCGATTGTTCATCGCGCTGTGTTCTTACGTCTAAGTAGAGGTTTTTGTTGTTTTGGCTTTACTTTGAAAAACTTACTTATTAGTTGTTCTTCATCTTGATGTCGATGTAAACACCGGCAGGCATTTCCAGTCTCTGAAGAGCATCAACAGTCTTCTGAGTGGGAGCCATGATGTCGATCAGTCTCTTGTGAGTTCTCTGCTCGAACTGTTCTCTGGAGTCCTTGTACTTGTGTACTGCTCTCAGAATGGTAACAACTTCCTTCTTGGTAGGAAGAGGTACGGGACCGCTCACCTGAGCTCCGGTCTTCTTAACAGTTTCGATGATTTTTTTGGCAGATGCATCAACAAGCTGATGTTCATAAGCTTTCAATGTAATTCTCATTACCTGATTTGCCATAAAAAAAGTCGCCTCCTTTTCGCACTTTTGTAAGTAGATACTTACTTTTTGTACGGACAAGCGGTGACTGTACACTTTCCCGTGTGTGTCTGCGACCTTTGTGCAACGCTTTCTTCTCTCCGGTCATAAACTTACACGTTGTTACTGCTCAAGGCAGATGTTAATTGGTACAGTGACTTGCCGTCAGTTTTCTAACTTGACATTCGCTCCACGGAAAACCCGATCTCCATTACTGGAAACCGGCAACCTCACGTTTCACAGCTATCATGCCACAGCAAGGATTAGTATACATTGAATTTACGGGCATTGCAAGACTTTTTTTCAAAAAATTGTATTTTTTTAGATACAATTCTTTTTTTCTGTTTTGCACAGGTTCGCCACTGTATTTTTGTGAGTTTCTTCTTATATAATATAGCCCAGTATAATATTGCCCAATATTTTTTATGGCAAATGAAACCGTTCCCCCTTGGATGCTCTCAGTTGCCGTCGGGCTTATCCTGACAAAATCTCTTGCTGCGCCCCGCTGGTCCGATATCGTCGGGGCTTATCCTGGCAAAATCTCTTGCTGCGCCCCGCTGTTCTGATATCGCCGGGGCTTATCCTGGCAAAATCTCTTTCTGCGCCCCGCTGGTCCGAGATCCCCGGGGCTTATTCTGACAAAATCTCTTTCTAAGCCCCGCTAGTCCGAGATCCCCGGGGCTTATTTTGACAGAATCTCTTTCTGCGCCCCGCTGGTCCGAGATCCCCGGGGCTTATTCTGACAAAATCTCTTTCTAAGCCCCGCTAGTCCGAGATCCCCGGGGCTTATCCTGGCAAAATCTCTTTCTAAGCCCCGCTGGTCCGAGATCCCCGGGGCTTATCCTGGCAAAATCTCTTGCTGCGCCCCGCTGGTCCGATATCCCCGGGGCCTATTCTGACAAAATCTCTTTCTGCGCCCCGATGTCCCAGTATCGACGAGGCTTATTCTGGCAAAATCCTTATCTACGCCCCGATATCCCGGTATCGACGGGGCTTATTACGGCAAAATCCTTATCTGTGCCCCGATGTACAAAGGTGGAGGGTATAATCGACCTGATTTTGTCTCACATACCCGCTTTCGCAAGTTCTGCTGGGTACAGATAGCTTGTTTTTGCCTCCCATACCCTCGCCAACACAAATACATAAAAATACTGACAGGCAGATGTCTTCGCTGTCCATCAGTATTTTTGTCTGTCAATATTTATTTCATCAACGGTCTGTTACAGCCGGTTCGCTTTCACATCCTCGAACTCCTGCAGCATTTCCTCGGAAGGAGTCTTGGTAGTGAGGCTGACTGCGATGATAGCGATAAGTCCCAGCCCGAAGCCTACTACCAGGGAATACAATCCGGTAGCTTTGCCCAGAGTCTGTCCGCCCACGAGAGGGATGTAATCCCAGATGATAACGGCAAGTGCACCGGTGACAATTCCGGCTACCGCTCCTGGGAAGTTGGTTCTCTTCCAATATAAGGACATCACTACCAGCGGACCAAAGGCAGCACCTAAACCTGCCCACGCGTTGGATACCAGTCCCATGACGGTGTTGTTCGGATTCCATGCGATGATGTAAGCCAGCACAGCTACCACCAGTACAGTGACACGGCTGACATTCATGACCGTCTTGTCATCCGCATCCTTCTTGAGCAGTCCCTTGAAGATATCTTCCGCCACACTGGAGGCACTGACTAACAGCTGGGAATCCGCCGTGGACATGATCGCTGCCAGGATACCACAGAGGAACAATCCTGCAATGAACGGAGCCCGCATCTCCACGGTAAATACCTTCTTGATCATCTCAATAAATACCTTCTCATTATTGCCATTCACCAGCTCCGGCAGATAAGCTCTGCCCAGGATACCGATAAATACTGCAAATCCCAGGGATAATGCTACCCAGCTGATGGCAGTAGCCTTGGACTTGGTCATTTCCTTCTCATCCCGGACTGCCATAAATCGTACCAGGATGTGGGGCATTCCGAAATATCCCAGTCCCCAGCCGAGACCGGAGATCACGCTGATGATATTGTTGCTGCCGTCACCGTTCTTCATCAGGTTCAGGAAGTTGGCACTGTCAGCACCGCTGGCTTCCAGACCGGCTGACAATGTAGTGCCGCCGGTTGTCAGAAAATGATAAGCGAACAGCGGTACTGCCAGAATACCGACTAGCATCAGCATACCCTGGATAAAGTCTGTCACACATACCGCGGTAAATCCGCCGAGGAAGGTATAGACCAAAACTACCAGCGCACCGATGGTCAGTGCCACATGATAATCAATACCGAACACGGACTCAAACAGCTGACCTCCGGCAGAAAGCGCAGACGCGCAATATACCAGGAAAAATACTACAATAGTAATAGAAGAAACCGCCATCAATACCTTCTTCTCATCATGGAAGCGGTTCTCAAAATAAGTCGGCAGCGTAACGGAATTGTTGGCGCGGATCGTATATCTGCGCAGCTTCGTGGCAATGAACAGCCAGTTCAGCGTCGTGCCGATGAAAAGTCCGATGGCGATCCAGCCGTCACCTCCGACACCGGTTAAGTAAATAGCTCCCGGCAGCCCCATCAGCAGCCATCCGCTCATATCCGACGCCTGCGCGGACAGCGCAGCGACGAAGCCGTTCAGCTTTCTGCCTCCCAAAAAGTAGTCTTCGGAATTGTTATTGCCCTTTGCATAAAACGCTCCGATAGCGATCATCATGAGTAAATACAGCACGAATGCCACAATTACCCAGCCTAACGTATTTCCTGTCATAATAGCCTCCTCAAATTTTTCTTCTTGTACATTTTCTTAATTGTATACAGTGATACGATTTATTATATACAAGAAATGGCTTATCGTCAACAGATTAGTTTGCTATCGCTGTAATGTGCGAAAGCCTGATTTGAATGTTATTTTGTCATGTTGACAGGCTGAGAATAGTTTGCTATTCTCTATCTATAAGTAAATTTTCTATTTCAAATCTTATTTAATTTCAGTATTTTGGTGAATCACCATAGTTTTCATTATTAAAAATGAATGGCATTAAAATGTCTAAAATATGAAAGGGGAATTGATGAAAACATATATAGCATATTTTGATGAAACAGGGGATGACGGAGTAACAATAAATTCATCAGACCATTTTATTTTAACAAGTTTGTATATGCCTGCAGAGAGCTGGCAGCAAAATTTTGAAAAAATGCGTATTTTGAGAAGAGAATTGAAAGATAAATATGGCTTTCATGTATCAGAAGAGATGCATACAAAACATTTTTTGACGGATAAAAATCCATATCGTGAGTATCATTGGTCAAAAGAAACAAAACAAGATATAATAAAAGCATTTACGTTAACAATTGCAAAGATGGATTTAAAGATTGTAAATGTGATTATTGATAAGAAAAAATTTAAAGATAATAACTATCACGTTCTTGAAAATGCATTGAAATATAATATACAACGTATCGAGAATGACAGCGATGGGCAATGGAATTATTTAGTGATTACGGATGAGGGCAGAATAGCACCTATGAGAAAGACAGCCAGAGCTATACGTGCATTTAATCCGATCCAATCCAAATATTTGCCTGGGTTTGTCAATCATCCGATCAGCAATATGATCGAGGATATTATGGAAAAAAATTCATCAGAATCCTATTTTATTCAAATATGTGATTTCGTTTCATTTTTTGTACATTTATATTTCAAAATCGAAATTCGGAAAGAAGAGTTACCCAAACGAGTGGGAACTGTAATTGACAAACTCTTTGTAAAACGGGTTATGGTGACGTTAAAGGAAGCGGAAAAATTAAATTTGAAAGCAAATGAGACAAATATGTATGGATTAGTAATATATCCAAAATAAAGCACCACCTACATCGCATTCGCGAGTTCAGTGGTTCATTTATATTATAATAAAAGGTAAGTATAGTGTCAATAATAAATGAAAAATAAGATTGCAAGACAAAAAGCCTCGCTACAGGTATCATCTCTGTAGCGAGGCTTCTATATTATTTACGTTATTCTTAGTTCTTCTTTCTTCTTGCCAGCATTCCCGCGAGTCCGGTCAGGGATATCGCAAAGAGCATCAGCCAGATACCGAGAGGATCTCCGGTAGCCGGAACCTTGTCCAGTTCCTGGGCAGTAGCAGCGGTGGGAGCTGCGGCAGCTGAGTTGTCCGTACTGTCATTATTATCGTTATTGCCGGTATTATTGCTGCCGGAGGTGTTCCTTGCTACCGTAAAGCCGGTGCCTGCGGCGCCGTCTGTCCATACGATCTCAAAGGTGTGACTGCCCTCGGACAGAGTCTTCAGGTAATCTGCATGTAATTCGATGATCGTGGAGCCCTCACTCACGGTATAGTTCTTGGAATCAATGATATTCCCATCTACCTTTACATTCTGGAACTTGGAATATTCACCGTTTCCTCTGATTCTGAGACTTTCTCCGTCCGTACTCTGGTTCCAGGAGCCGTTCGCGCCTTCAATGATCTGATACAGTACCGTCAATACTACGGTATCGGTAGTAGCAGAACCGGCTGCATTGCTGAGAACACACCGGTACTTAAATCCGTTGCAGTCTCTATCCGTTACTCCTATGGTGTAGGTTGCACCGGTAGCTCCGGTGATGTCTACAAATCCCTTGCCGTCATTTCTGTCAATCTGCCACTGATAGGTTACGTCCGTACCGGTTGCAGTAACTTCAAACGTTGCTGTGTCTCCTACTGTCACAGATACACTCTTGGGCTGTGCAGTGACTGCCGGAGCATCCACATGGTAAAGTTCGATTTCACCGGTCAGAATCTCATAATTGGTATCCGCAGGGGTGAAGCGCCACTTGTAAGTCTTGTTCATATCGACTGCCGTGTCATTGGGAAGTACACCTGCATCATCTATCCACTCCAGTGTACCGTCTGCCGGATGAATGGTGCTGCCTGCCAACGTCAGTCCTGCGTCTGCCAGGGTCTTACCGCCTGTGGTAATCTTATGGTACTTCGGTTCACCGCTTGTAGCAGCCTGGGTAATCATAATGACAAAAGGTGCACTGGTGATCTCACTGTAATCGACATCACCTGCCTTGGTTGCTGTGATAACAACGCTTCCGACCTTAACCGGAGTCAGAACGCCATTCTCATCAATCGTCGCATCGCCTGTGCTTCTTACTTCATCCACTTTGTAAGTAATCTCGCCTGTTCCGGAGCCGCCGACCGTGCTCAGTTGCAGCTTCTGTCCATAGACCACAGTGTTGTCACCGGTGATGCGCAATGTCTCCTGAGGTTCCTTTGCCGTCAGGGTCAGTACCAGATCCTTGGTAAAGTTTTTATAATTTGGATTGGAAATCGTTACCGTCCAACAGATGGTGTCATTTTCCGCACCGGCTGTCAGCCTGTAGGTGATCTTTCCGGCTGTATTAATCATAGCCGGTTCCACCTTTGCAGATCCCGAAGTTTGTGCCTCGGAAATGCTGTATGTCCATGTCTCCCCGGCAGGAAGTCCTGTGTAATCGGGTGTGAAGGTCTTCTGCTTCCGGTCGGAGAATTTCTGCTTTAAGTTCTCCTCCTGCAATACACCACCCTTAGCCTGCGTAATCGCTACCTTTGCGGTGGTCATGTTGGAAACAAGCTTATAGTTGTCTGCCGCTTTTCCCTGCAGGGTCACCGTAACGGTAACTTTTTTGTCTGTGCCGACATTCGCATTAACCATCTTGCCGGTCGCGGTATAATCGGAACTTGTCAGCGTTGCAACAAGTGTGTTTGTGCTGTCTTTGAAGGTCACTTCTAAAATGGTCACGGAGGTATTATTCCGCTCGTAGCTGCGGTCTTGCGTGCGCGCGGTTGCAATGCTGATAGGCTTTGCAGTAATAGTTGCCCTGGTCTTATATGTTCCGCCGGTCAGTTCATAGTGAGAGGCAAACTCACCAAGAAGTTTTACCGTTACCTCTGCATCCTGTTTCCCGGCGTTTTCACTTTGGAAAGCACCGGTCACCGTGTAGTCCATACCCGCTACCAGACTATCTATTCTCACGTCTGCCTCGTTGGCAAAAACTACCCCTGTGACGTCAGCATTCACGCTTCCATCGTATTCCTTGTTGGCAACGGTAGCCTGTACAATATGAACACGTGCCTTATTCACCGTCAGTGTGTAACTTGCCGTGCCTAACTTATAGTTCTTCGTCTCGGCGGCTGTCGCGGTAATGGTTGTCTCGCCCACTCCGACAACGGTAACCTCACCTTTTTCATTCACAGTTGCAACGGAATTGTCGTTGCTTTGGTAAGTCACCACGCCGTTGCCCATATTGGTAAGCTTATTGTTGGCAGGCTGCGTTCCATAGGAGGTCGTCACAGTGGACTTTTCAAAGCTCAGCTTCGGATCCGCCTTCTCAATGGCAAATTTCTTAACAACATCTGCAAATCCATAATTCCCCTTTGCCTTAACGGTTACGAAACCGGCATTCGTACCGGCGTTTACGTTATCACCGTAAATAATGGTGTAGTCCGTACCCTTCGTCAGCGGTCTGCCATCGATGGTTACGGTAACATCCGGTGTAATCCGTTCGCCGGTATAAGTATAAGTTGTGTTACCGCTCAGTTCCACAGTCGGTTCGGTAATAATGGGAGTAATCCTAAACGCCCAGTTTTCATCCGTCAGGTCACTTGCTGCGTTAAAATTCGAGCCGTACGCCACACTGATTTTAACCTTGTATTCACCCGCATTCATGGGCTGCACTTCCGTCTCGCCCTGATAGTATTTCACCATAACATCGCCCATGCCGGTGATGTTCGTCGCAGTCTTGATGTCTGCAGTCTTTGCCATGCCGTCATATGTCAAGCTGCCCGGTGCGGTAAAGACAAAATTTTTCGCTGCGGGATCTGCCTTTTGAATCTCATAAGTCACACTGGCTGTCACACCACCCACTGTGATGCTTGCGGTATAAGCACCGACATTGGTGGGATAGGAACCGTCAGGGAGTGTAGCACCCTGTCCGTTTCCAACCGTGTAGCTGATTGTGGGATCCTTCTCACCGGTGAGCAGTTTGTTCTCAAGTATTGCCTTTTTGTTGCTGCCATCGTAGATCAGAGTATTCTCCTCAGGTGCCTTGATGGTCACGCTGCCGCCGTCAATGTTGGGACAGTTCGTTGTATTAACGCAGGTGGCGGTAATCGACTTGCCGTCTGCGCCCAGCGTGTATTGCCAACTGTGCTGGTGGGCGCTAAGGTACAGATTACCCTGCGCATCCTTTATAACCATATAGCCCCTATCTGTATTGTCCGGCTTGAAAATCTTAGTATAGTCCACCAAGCCGGTTGCTCCGGTAGCAATCTGAACCGGAACTTCTGCCGTGGGGCTATTGGTGATAGACACACCAATACTTGCGGCATCCGTCAGGCTTGAATCAATGTTGATAAATGATTTCGAGTTTTCATCATATTCGAACAGGAGAACATTCATGTCGGTGTTGCCGGTAATCTTTGCCGTGCCGCCGACCGTCATTGTAACATTCGCAGGAATATCTGCTCCTACTTTATTGCCGGTGATGGTACCGCCATACATATTAAACACATCAGTACCGGAAATCCCATCCACACCATTCCTATTTCCGGTGATGGTGCCGCCATACATGGTGAATGTAGCAGTGTCAGTGCTAGAGTGAGCATTGAGTTGCACACCATCAGACTTCTTATCGGTTGAGGTGATGGTACCGCTCTCGTGGTCGCACAGGGTCAGATTGCCATTCTTGGGAATAACAAACGTCGAAGCATCCTGTGCCGAATTGGTGATGCTCTTTCCGTTCAGGCAGAGATTTACGTTGCCTGAGATTTTGATCGTACCGGCAAACGTAATATCGTTCAGTAAGTAGTAGTTGCCCGCAGGAAGTTTGTATTCCATCCCTTCTGTGCCATTGCTACTGCTTACTTTCGTTCCGCCGCGCATCAGCGCCTGTGTATCTGCATTATAGGTCAGGGGAGTCCACAACACATCGTCATGCTTAGTCTTGTGACTGCAGTCTGCACTGCCACAGATTGCATGCTCATGCAGCTCGCCACTTACCACATACAGACTGTTGTCGATGTTCTGCACGCTGTATGTGTTGCTGCTATTATTGTCGATGGTGAATTTGCCCGCAATTTCATCCGTCAGGGTAATACCCGTGGCTGCCTCGGCGAACTTCATAAAATCTCCCTCCGCAGGCAGCTTTTCCAGCGTCACACCAATGTTTGCACCATCCGTCAAACTTGTGCCGCTGCCCCTAGTCGAGCCGACGGTGATAGTCTTGCCGCCAGGCAAATAAACATTGCCATTGGTGTTGCCGGTAATGTTCACATCCCCGTTGACTTCCATGGCTTCAACACTCTCAGCTACATACACACCACTACCGTTGTTCTTCGCCGTGTTACCGGTGACACTGCCACCACTCCATTCGACGCTATGATCACCTTTCACGGCAACACCGCCGCCGTTGGCATCGGCTTCGTTACTGGTGATGCTGCCACCACACATCTCAAAGGCGCAATCCATGTCAACGCCGCCACCGTTGGCGGCTGCCTTGTTGCCGGTAATCGTTCCACCTAACATCAAGAGTCTGCCAACGACATACCCCCCGTTCACTTTATAATTACTTACACGTCCAGCCACGCCACCGCCATTGTTTGCGCTGTTGTCTGTGATGCTGCCGCCGTACATGTAGAAGAAACTGCCGTCCAAATACACACCGCCACCGTGGTCATCAGTGTTGTTGCCGGTGATGTTTCCACTATACAGGCTAAGGTCACTGAAGGGTTTTAAATATACGCCACGCCCTTTCATACCGTCAACATGGGTAATCTCTCCTGTGTTGTTACCGCTGCCGTTACAGTCACAAAGTGTAAGTGAATCCGTATCTTTTCCTTCACCTACGGTAATGGTGTCAAAATTGCCGTTAGCTGTGATGCTGTAACCATTCAAACAAAGTGAGATGTAGCCTGTCGGATTCCAGCTCGTATTATTCAGAGCAATATTAGTCGTTAAATAGTAATACTGTCTGTGTGAGCTACTACTTCCACCCTTGATGTTGCGCAGATCCTCTTCCGTCCTGATCGCAGTCCACAGCACATTTTTGTGATTCTTACTCTCAGTGCAGTTCGCCGTGCCACAGAGACCATGCACATGTAATTCGCCGCTTGAAAAGTTGACAGCGTTGTCTAACGCATACTTGTAATAGCCGGTATCGCTGTTGAAAGCATTCAGGTCATCCGCGGTCAGTGTGTAATCATCGCTTGTACCCTTGGCGATGGCAACTCGCACACCCTCGGCGAGCTGCTGTCCCATGGTCACGCCAATCTTGGCGGAGCTGCTCAACCCGTTCGCACCGATGAGAATGGTCTTGCCGCTGGGCAAATAGACATTGTTATCGTTTCCATTACCCGCGTTGTCGGTGATTTGTGCCGTACTGGACACAGTAAACTTGCCGTAATAGGGCTCAGAAATATATACACCACCGCCGTTTTTGCTAGCGACGTTGTTTGAAATCCTACCACCGGACATGGTAAACCTCATATTTCCATATGCACTCTTCAGCCATATACCACCACCGTTACCAGTAACGGCTGTGTTTCTAACGATATTACCACCAGATATATTGAATTTTACTGACTTACTAATTGTAGATTCATAGTATATACCACCACCGCTAGACGGTGCATGGTTGCTGTCAATACTACCACCGGATATAACGAAGTTGGTGCTATCTTTTGCATACACACCGCCGCCGTTACCGTTTATGGTTACTTTGTTATCAGAGATACTGCCCTTATACATGTAAAAATTACCACCATCTACGTATACACCGGCACCACTACCTTTGGCAATCTGGTTTTTGGTAATTTCGCCGTTATACAGTATCAAGGTACCCAAGGACATTATACCTCGTCCTATATTATCCTGTGCATGGGTAATCTTGCCGACCACTTTCTGACAGTCGGTGATAATCAGCTTCGTTCCTTTCGCAACCTGAATGGCATCAACTTCTGCTGCACAGGTGATTGTTTTTCCATTTAAACAGAGTGCTACATCATAAGTGCAGATCCATGTATCATTCAATTTAACATTGTCTGTCAGATAATAATAGCCCCCACTCTTGATGTCAGTCAGATTGGAAACGCCTATCCAGGTCTGATTTCCATGATTCTCGCTGTCACCACAGGTTGCGCCACAAACGGGATGCCGATGCGGTTCGGTCGCCGACAATTTCACCTCGCCACCCACAAGAACTGGATAGAGGTTCTCTTTATCACTGCAAATATGATCCAAATCTTCTTCGGTCAGGTGACCGCCACCCCCAGCCTCCACAGCTACCGCGGCAACCGTTACGAGGTTGCTCTCGGTGGGTGTATCCTGGGTGGATACGCCGATTTTTCCGGCGAATGTGGATAATTTACTAATCCGAATTGCATTGCCGGTAGCCAGATAGACATTGTTCTGAACATCTTGACACAAGTTGTCACAGACCCGAGGAGCACCGCCGGCAATTTTAAAAGTACTATTTTCTACATAGACGCCGCCACCATTCTCGGTTGCCGTGTTATTGCTAATCTGCGCATTGCCGCTCATGGTAACCTGACCGTTTTTACGTACATACACAGCACCTCCTTGGGTGGCTGTATTGCCGCTGATTTTCGCATTATCGGACATATATAAGCAGTTACCGACTTCTCCGTCAGTGCTGGCAAATATATACACTCCGCCACCTGATGTCGTCCATTTGGTGGGAGCAATGTTGTTACTAATCTGTGCATTGCCGGACATGTTCATGACGCTTTTGTCCGACAACAGTACACCGCCAGCAGAAGCAGAGACCATGTTGTCGCTGATTACACCACCATACATGTTAAATGTGCTACCGAGCGCAGCGACGCCACCACCCCAACTTGCAGCATTGCCTCTGATTGCACCGCCATACATATTAAATGTGCTATTATGCACATACACACCGGCTCCATTATAACTGCCTTGGAGCTTATTACCACAAATAGTTCCACCGTACATGGTAAAAGTGGCGTTATTATCCACTTTCACACCTAAATCCGACCTTCCCACGCTGTGAGTGATAACTCCACCTGTAACGGAGATGCGGTTCTCCGTATTTTCCTCGCACGGCACCCATCGAGTGAACAGACCTTCCTTGCTTGTGGTGAAATAGTGCATACTCTCACTACTATTGCAGTCACAGAGAGTAAATTGTCCCTTATCTATCTCAATGACAACAAAATCCCCGTTTGCCGCAATGCTGTGACCATTCAGACAAAGCACCACGTTATTGTTCGGTTTCCATGTTTCCATTGTCACGATATCCTGAGTCAGGTAGTAATATCCTTCCGTTGCAGCTTGCAGTGCTGCTTCACTGTCTATGGACTTCCACTCTGTCACAATGCTATGCTTATACTTATCTGTGCATGTCGCGCCGCAGATGGGATGGTCAACATGCTGACCTTCCGCCACCGTCATCGGAACCGTCATCGGTGTATTCAACGCTTCAGAAATAGCATGAAGTCGTGTCATATCCAGTTCTGCGATCTGCTCCTTGGTCAGTGACTCCATAGCCTCGTCGATGGCTTCCAGCTGCGCACCGACACTTTCTGCATTTTCCACCGTCACTTCGTCCGGCAGAGCATCGATGAGTGCCTGTACCTTCTGCACTGCTGCCTTCTTCTCATCGTCTGCCGAGGTATCCTGCGTGCCGGCATCACTATCGCTGACACTTTCCACTGAGGGTTCCACAGTATCGGGGGCTTCGCCCGCAGTGGAATCTTCCGTACCGGGAGTTGCCGCAGTGGTGCTCTTATCAGCCGGAGTCTCTTCCCCCGGTGCCGCAGCTGCTTCTGCTTCCTCTTGCTCTGCCGCAGAGTCTGTTTCCTGCTGTTCTTCCTGTTCTGCCACCGCATCAGCCTCCTGTGCGAATGCTGTCATGGGCAGTGTTGAGAAGCAGAGAATAAATGCCAGTAACATGCTCAATACTCGTTTTTTCATAGCGTTTTACCTCTTTCCGATGGGCATAGTGATACCCATTATCTTAAAGATAACGTACCACACTTTCTCTCAGCGGAACCAGGGGCTGCATGAATCGACCCAAATATGTCATGAATCGACCGAAGAGGACTTTAAATGGCTCAATGCGGTTCAATAGCAAGTATTCCTTGAAAAAGTCTTTCCGGTATTATATTCTATTATTATGTCCTATAAAAATCAGTTACAAAGTATACACACAGAAAGGTTTCTATATGTGGATTGCAGATCATTGGAAAGATTATGAAGTGCTGGATACGTCCAGCGGAGAAAAGTTAGAGCGTTGGGGAGATTATATTCTCGTCCGTCCGGATCCCCAGGTCATCTGGAAGACACCCCACGATCATAAGGGTTGGAAGCAGAAAAACGGTCATTACCACAGAAGTGCCAAGGGCGGCGGAGAATGGGAGTTCTTCCATCTGCCGGATGAATGGGCGATTCATTACACCCTGCCTTTTCAGAAGGAAGCCTGCGGTAAGACTGATCCTCTGACCTTCCATCTGAAGCCCTTCAGTTTCAAACATACCGGTCTGTTCCCGGAGCAGGCGGTGAACTGGGACTGGTTCTCCGGTCTGATCCATGAGGCAGGCCACCCCGTGAAAGTACTGAACCTCTTCGCTTACACCGGCGGTGCTACTGTATCCGCTGCGGCTGCGGGAGCTGCTGTGACCCATGTGGATGCGTCCAAGGGTATGGTCGGCTGGGCGAAGGAGAACGCTGCTGCCAGCGGGCTTGCCGATGCTCCTATCCGCTGGCTGGTGGACGACTGCATGAAGTTCGTAGAGCGTGAGATCCGCCGTGGCAACAAATACGACGGCATCATCATGGATCCCCCTTCCTACGGCAGAGGTCCTAAGGGCGAGATCTGGAAAATAGAAGATAATATCTGGGATTTCGTAGGACTGACCGCACAGCTTTTATCCGATGATGCGCTGTTCTTCCTGATCAATTCGTACACTACAGGATTGCAGCCCGCCGTGCTGTCCTATATGATGAATTCCACCCTGACGAAAAAGTTCGGCGGTCATGTGGAAGCCGAAGAGATCGGCCTCCCTGTCACCGAGAGTGGGCTGGTACTGCCTTGCGGCGCTTCCGGGCGCTGGCAGCGTGACTAAATTATACGCATAACAAGCAATCGCAAAAAGGAGCCCCCTCGTGAGGCTCCTTTCTTCTATAGCACATATTTTCTTAACACCGGGATCTTGCGCAGCACCCATGCGGTTGCCGTTGCCAGTGCCAGCACTACCAGGCAGAATGCAGCCAGCAGCAAAATCAATACCGCTTGTCCCGCGGCTACAGACTGCACACCGCATTGTTCCAACACCGTAAAGGGTGTGATTTTCACGAATTTATACAACAGGTTCACATACACCGGATGTACCAGGTATACGGCGAAGCTCAAGGCTCCCGCCTCCTGCCAGGGGATCCGGTGTATTCTGTCCTTCTCCCGGGCAGCCAAAGCCGCGCCATCTCCTCCCCCATTCCATCCTGCAGCGAACAGAAGCACTGCAAGCAGTACTGTAAACGGATAATTGTATGCCATCTGAATGGAGAATCCCGCAAGTGTTCTGCTCAGGATCATTCCCAGAGCCAGAACCGCTACTGCAGCTGTCAGCCATACGTTCCTTCCCTTGTCCACACATACTTCTCTCACCGCGAAGAAATATCCACACAGATAATACAGGAAATACACACCGCCATCCGGCAATACCGGAATACTGTTGACGTCCAGTACCTTATTCAGAAACGGTGCCACACTGCTTCCTAAGAAGATCACTGCCATCACTGCCGCAACACCCCACACCGGCAGCACCCGCAGCACTTTTTTCAGAAGCGGCGTGATCAGATATAAAAACAAGATCAGATACAGATACCACATATGGGACCAGGTATGTCCCGTCAGAGTCATCTTCAGTGCCTCCGGGATCATCCTGATCCGGAAGGTCCGCTCCGTCACTACCAGCTCGGAAGCTGCATACGGGACGCCGAATAGGAGGATCGCCAGCGCAATCCTCCTGCAATATTTTTTAATCATGACCGGATAAGTCAATGTACGTTCCGGATTCAGGAACAAATATCCCGAGATCAATAAAAATATAGGAACACACCAGGTCACCAGATCCATAACTGACAGCAATAATGACCGGTATTCCGGCACTATCGACGCATCTGTCACATCTGTCGCACCTGTCAGTACATGCATCAGCACCACTGCACAGGTTGCCAGTACCCGGAGCACGTCCAGGAACTGCTTCCTGGGTCCGGATAAGCCGTTTGTCATGTCTCTCCCATCTCCTCCATCAGGCGCATGCCTGCAGTATCTGTCACAGGAAGGGAGAATACTATGCTTTGTGCCTTACTCTCCAGTCCTGCTTTTTCCATTATAGCACGCATGATGGAATTTTTCTGCTCACTTTTTACCACAATGAACAACATTTCTTTTTCCGGCACCAGTGTCACGCCCAGAAACTGCTGTGCATTCTCTGTTCCGGTGCCCTTGGCATGGATGACGGTACCGCCCGCCGCATGTACTTCTCTCGCTGCATCCATGACCAGCTCCGTATATCCATGATTGGCTATCACTACCAGAAGCTCATTCTTCGTCTCTTTCAATGTGGACTCCTCTCCTTTTACGAATTCCTGCCCGCAGGTCAGGTAATTCAATGCTTTCTTGCCGCCGACACTGCTCACGGGAATAATAAATGCGATTCCCATTCCCGGGAGATCGATCTGCATTTTCTTACGCAGAGCAGGCTTGATCTGCCGCCAGGCAGCATCTGTGACAAGATGGAACAATACGCTCTTCTCCATGCCGTCCAGTCCAAAATAATCTAAGATCTCATTCGCCGCGGTTCCCATGCCGACGGTAACACTGCCGACCTGTGCGCCGTTTTCTTTATAGCATTCCACGAATTTCCTCGTCAGCTGACGATTGGTGATGGTGACCATCATATATAATTCACTCATGGGCACACCTCCTACAGTTCAATGATGGCATTCTCATCCAAAGCACCAAATGCATCCGCCGCACCGGCAAATACGCCTGCACCGCTCTTCTGCTGCTTTAACTGATATACCATTCCCAATATCTGAATCGTGATCAGCGGTGTCATGGCTACCATTGCTACCACACCGAAAGCATCTGCGACTAAATTGCCGCCCACCGCCACACAGGCACCCTGCGCTAACGGCAGTAAAAAGGTAGCTGTCATGGGACCGCTTGCCACACCGCCGGAGTCGAAGGCGATCGCTGTGAATATCTTCGGTACAAAAAAGGATAGTCCTATCGCCACACCGTAGCCCGGGATCAAAAACCATAGAATCGGGATCCCCGTCAGCACGCGGATCATCGCCAGTGCTACGGATAAGGATACGCCCACGGACAGAGAAATGCCCATGGATCTGGCAGAGATAGCGCCGTCCGTCAGCTCCTCTACCTGATGATTCAATACATAGACCGCTGGCTCCGCTTTTACGATAAAGTAACCAATCAGTGCTCCCACCGGCACCAGTACCCACCTGTAGGATCTGGCTGCCATGACCTGACCGAGGTAATTACCGGCTGGCATAAAGCCCACATTTGCGCCGGTCAGAAACAATACCAGACCGATATAAGTATACACCAGCCCGATCAGGATCTTCGCCAGTGTCTTCCCCGACAGCCGCAGGGCAAATATCTGGAACAGACCGAAAAACAATACAATGGGAAGTAATGAGAGTGCGATTTCTTTCATATAATCCGGAATCCCATGGGCAAAAAGCTGCGCCAGTTCCACGGAATCAGCGATCTCCGGGATCGCCACCGGCTGGTAATCCGCATTGGTCGGCTTGTAGATCAGCCCCAGCACCATAACCGCCAGGATTGGGCCGATGGAGCACAGTGCTACCAGACCGAAGCTGTCGTCTGCCGCATGATGGTCATTACGGATGGACGCAATACCGACACCAAGTGCCATGATAAAAGGAACGGTCATGGGTCCCGTGGTCACACCTCCGGAATCAAACGCCACTGCCCGAAAGTTCTCCGGTACGAGAAATGCAAGAACGAACACTGCTATGTAGAAAAAAGTTAACAACGGCGGCAGTGCCACACCGATCAGCATACGCAGAAGGGCAATGACCAGGAAGATTCCCACGCCCACTGCCACTGCCAGGATCAGCGTCATGTTCGGAACCGAAGGCACCTGTGTCGCCAACACCTGCAAGTCAGGCTCGGAAATGGTGATCACCACTCCCAACAGAAAAGATAACACTACGATCAGCAGAATATTTTTACTCTGGGTCATTCTGGCACCCACTTTTTCTCCCATGGGGGTCATGGACATCTCCGCACCCAGGGTGAAAAACATCATACCGGCCATGACCATCACCGCTCCCACCAGAAAGCACAGCAGGATACTGGAGGTAATTGGAGCTATGGTAAAGCTTAATACGATCACGATCCCTACTACCGGCAGGACCGCCTTCAAGGATTCTGCAAATTTTTGCCGGATCTTTGGATTCAATAACTTCAATATTGGTCTTTCCTTTCTTTAGGTTTTCTTTATCTTAACATGAAGCAAAGACCCGATCCTACCGTTTTTCGTGAATTTATAAAATTTTCACGGGTTCTTAACGCAATCTTTATGCAGACAGCTCCCGGTCCTGCCCAGACTGCTTTTTCACAAATTTATAGGCCCAGACATCCACCACGATCACAAACAGGAAAAAGAAAACGAAGATCCAGTCCGCATCCAGAGACAATGCGGAATCATAGATACCGTGTTCGATCATCGGCATGAACACGCTGAGCTTCAGGTAGCGTTTCCTGCGTTTTTTATCGCCTGCAAGTTCTGCCTCCTTCGCCACACCGAAGAAATATCCCATGATCACGCCATCGATGGCATGGGAAGGCACGGACAACAGGGCTCTGGTCACTGCCGTCCCAAAGTCACCGCCCAGACAATACAGAACATTTTCAATGGCTGCAAATCCCAATGCCGAAGTCACGCAGTACACGATGGCATCGAATTTATAATTGAAGGCCGGATGCTTCCATGCCGCCCATTTGGCCGCTTTCATCTTGCAAAGTTCCTCGATCAATGCCACCCCGATAAAATTATCCAGGATCACGTAGCACAGCGTATCTGCATCCACAAATACCAGAAATACTTCATCCAGAATGATTTCCAGTATCATGGCCGGTATCACGGACAACACGCCGAACAGGAATATTTTCCACAATAATCCCCTCGGCTCCTTCTCCACCTTATCCTGTCTGTAGATCCATACCACCAGTGCGATGGCCGGCAATAGTGCCAATCCTGTCAGAAACATAACCTACTCCTCTCCTGTCCACATAGACGGTCCGCCCTTTCAGGACCGCCGCCATACTACATTTTAATCTAATGTTTTTCCTGATGTCAACCTAACGAAAGTATATGTTCCTATTTTTTGTGTCTTAGCTTTTCCGGAGGATACCTGCCTGCCTTTTGCCTCCGCTTTAGGGGAAAATATACCGGTTGTCATATATCCTTAACTACTTCTTTACACCTTGCATTGCAAAGTAATGGTACTATAGTTATAATAAATTTAAAAAACAACTAACAATATTTCATGGAGGATCACACCGTGTTCCGATCATTTTCCGATAAAAAATCACCGCGGAAAAGCTTCCGCTTAAAACCACCCTTTACCAGGCACGCCATCAGTATCCTGATCTGTGCTGCCTGCATGCTGTGCGCCACACTTGCCTCTTTTTTATATCAGCATATTGTCCCGGACAACCATGCCAATGTAGCATTGTTCTACATTCTGGCACTGGTGATCATCGCCAGATGGACGGTGGGCTACGGCTACGGCATTGTCTGCACCCTTTTTTCCGTAATAGCGATCAATTATCTGTTCACCTATCCGTATTATAAGCTTAATTTCACACTGACCGGCTACCCTATCACCTTCCTGCTGATGAGCGGGATCACTCTGATCCTGTGTACCATGACCTCCCATATGACCATCCAGTCCGAGATGATCGCAGAGCGGGAAAAGCGGCTGGCAGAGGCCGAAATGGAAAAGATGCGTGCGAATCTTCTGCGCGCCATCTCCCACGATCTGCGCACGCCGCTCACCGGCATCATCGGCAACAGCTCCCTGTTTCTGGAAAGTCAGAACGATCTAAGCTCCACCGAACAGCGTACGATCATGACCAATATCTACGAGGATTCCAACTGGCTGTTGAATATGGTGGAAAATCTGCTGTCCGTCACCCGTATCCAGGGAGACAGCTTAAGCATCAATACCACAGAGGAGCCGGTGGAGGAAGTGGTGGGAGAAGCTTTGGAGAAGCTGAAAAAACGCTATCCCGATGCCGCCATCCGGGTCAAGATCCCCGAGGAATTTCTGATGATACCCATGGATGCGGTGCTGATCGAGCAGGTCACCATCAATCTGCTGGAAAATGCCATCGTTCATTCCGGAAGTATCCTGCCCATTGATTTCATCGTGGAGGATCATCCGGAGCATGTCTCTTTTATTGTGAGAGACTACGGAAAAGGACTGTCGGAAGAAAAATTACAGAATCTGTTCGAGACGGGTACCTACAACAATTCCCGGAGCTCGGATTCCCGCAAAGGCATGGGTATCGGTCTGTCCATCTGCAAGACCATCATCACCGCCCATCACGGAACGCTGAGTGGCAGGAATCATGCGGATGGCGCGGAATTCTGTTTCACACTTCCCAAGGCGGAAGCTCTCGCTTCGGAAAAATAAGTGTACTCTCAGCCACATACGATAGAACTGTTGAAAATACCGGAAAGGATATGGATCTCAGATATGAATAAGATCAAAGTTCTCTTAATCGAAGACGATAGAAGTATCAGTAATTTCATCACCGCTACCATGGACCGGGAAGGCTACAAGATCATGCATGCCTTAAACGGCAGAGAGGGACTTAGTCTCAGCACTTCTTTCTGCCCCAATGTGATCCTGTTAGATTTAGGGCTGCCGGACATGGACGGGCTGGAGGTATTACAGAAACTCCGTTCCTGGAGCGATGTTCCGGTGATCATCATATCTGCCCGCACCAAGGAGCAGGAGAAAGTCTCCGCTCTGGATCTGGGTGCGGACGATTATATCACGAAACCCTTCGGCACCGGTGAGCTTATGGCCAGAATCCGTACTTCTCTGCGGCACAGCCACGCCCAGGCTCCCGGTCATGTGTATAAGGCACTGGATCTGGAGATTGATTTCGAAAAGCGGCTGATCCGCCTGCGGGGCGAAGAAGTCCACCTGACCCAGATTGAGTACCAGCTGCTCACACTGTTAGCAGAGAATTCCGGCAGAGTCCTGACCTACAGTTACATCATGAATGCCATCTGGGGACCCTACATGGACAATAATAATCAGATCCTCCGGGTCAACATGGCGAACATCCGCAGAAAGCTGGAGCAGAATCCCGCCCAGCCCCAATATGTCTTCACTGAGATCGGCGTGGGTTATCGGATGCGTGAGAATGAGAACGGTGGGACTGTATAAACAGAAATACAATTCCCGGCACTGCCTCCAGCAAAATGAGTACCGTCCCTCTGTCCAGTGCCTTCCAGACGCTGTCCAGGGTATCCATCCGGCCCAGAATGTCTATGTAAAAGAAATCCAGATAGATGACCGCCGGTGAGATCACACATCCCGGATGCAGTACCGTCCGCTCCATGAGCAGACGGTACATTTCCACTGCCAGAAATATTACATTCAGGGCATAGCCCGCACAAAGCTGATTGTTCAAAAACGGTCCCAGTGAGCTGAGTTCCATACCAAGGGGAACACTTCCTGCCCGGACCATTCCGAAGCTTAAATACATGATTCCAACACTCCACAATAGCATCGCAAGGGATGCTATTCCAAGTCCTCTGCTTAATTGACTGGAGGGAATCATTTTCACATCCTCTTCCTTTCCGAAATACCGGTATACAAGCCCTAGCATCGTCAGTGTCCCCGCCATGGAGATTCCGGCCACCTGGCAGGCAATATCTCTTCCCCCAAACAACCCTCTTCCTGAAAATAAACAGATCCCGATGACACAGTGATAGATCAAAAGCCCCAGCATAATCAGATACAGGAGCCTCTTTTCACGCTTTCGCTGCTCCTGAAGTTTGGCCAGTCTCACGAGTTCTGTCACGGCATTCTCCTGATCCGCCACACTCTCTCCGGTCACAATATCCTGAATCGGCAGTTCCAACAGATGGGACAGAGACTCCAGGACACCGATATCCGGGAAACTTTCCCCGTTCTCCCACCGGGATACCGCCTTGTTGGTCACCCCTAACATCTTTCCCAGTTCACTCTGGGTATAATTTTTGCGCTGTCTGGCTTCCCGGATCAGATTGCCAGTTTTCTTTTTATCCATACTAATCCCTATACCTTTCTGTACTCTGCAAACCCTCAGGTGCTTTAGCACCTTTGCTTTAGCACCGTATGCCGGCCGATCTGTACCCTTATGGTAACAATCCTTTGGAAAATGCGCAATCCATTGTAACGAGACTGCCTGTTTTCCGTGATTTTTGCGCAAAAAATTCCCCTCGGCGAGGGGGGAGTGTACCGAGGGGGATAGAGAGAAAAGTATTTTTGAAAGAGGCGGGTTCCTTTTTCAGTTATTATAATAGCGTAATTAATTTATATTTACTGCTGTTTTTATAGCTTGTTTTGGTTGAAAATACTGTTTTTTTGTGGTATTCTGACTGCAGCACTGGGATACACCGGAAATGAGGGAACGCTATGGATATCACAACGAAAAAAGGCAGACGTGGCAGAAAAGATATTGACCGGATTATCGTGGAAAAGGGCCGCAGAGGTGATTTTTCTCCCCTGCAGCCCGATCATTATCACAGCTTTTATGAAATTTTTTATCTCTGGTCGGGAAGCTGCCGTTTCCTGTTAAAAGATACGGTCTATCAGATGGAAGCCGGAGATCTGGTCTTCATCGCTCCGGGAGAACTGCATCACTCTCTGTATTCCGCCGGAGAGATCTGCGAGATCGTGATGATCTATTTCAAAGAAGAATATCTGCATTTATCGGACCGGTCTGCCGACAGCCTCACTTCCATATCCGGGCAGGGGCTGCAGCTGCATTCCTTCATGGGCAGCGTTCCTACGGTATACCGGGAATATCTGCACTCTCTGCTAACCCGGATGCTCACTGAGAATTCCCGGTTCGATGAATACTCTGAGCATTTTGAGCGATGCTATCTGGAAGAGCTTCTGCTCATTCTGATGCGCCATTCCGTCATGAATGAGAAGGAACCGGATCTGCTGAACTCCCGGGATGCGGACATCCTGCTTGCCACAAGATACATTTACAACAACTTCCGCAAGCCCCTGACACTGGAGGAAGTCTCCTCCGTGGCTTCCTTAAGCCCCACTTACTTCAGCAAGAAATTCAAATTGATCACCGGCATGGGATTCAAGGAATACTTAAACTACGTGCGGCTCAAGCACGCCCAGACGGCGCTTCTCACCACCGACAGTTCCATCACGGATATTGCTCTGGAATACGGCTTCAACGACAGCAACTATTTTAAGGACCTGTTCAAAAAAGTTTACGGAAAGTCTCCTCGGGAATATCGGAAAAATCCTGATTGACGCCAGATCTACCGTGCGTCTTCCTCAAGGAATCTTCTCCAGAAGTCCTCTTCCTCTGCATGCGGAACTTCTTCCCCCTCTGCGAAGCTCTGTAAATAATTTAACACCTTCTGGTACTGGGAAGGATCCGTAAATTCCATACGCCACAGATCCTCTCCTTCCTGTCCTTCGGTGAATTTCTTACACCAGATGCCATCTTCGCTAAAGCAGGTGATATACCAGGTCTTAGGGTCACTGCCCTCTTCTGTGGTTTTCACACTCTGGGCCAGGATACTATCCACCTCATCCGGCTCTTCTGCTGTCTCCGACATACCTGTCAGTTTCTCTTCCAGCCGTTCTACCTTTTCCTTTTCGATTTTTTCCTCCAGTGCCGCCCGGGTGGCATCCTGCACACTGTCGAATTTCTCTAAGAAATGATCCCACTCCTTGATCGTAAATTCTTGATTGCCGATCTGGAACTTGGTATCCGTGTCTCCGTTCTGAAGCTTGTCGTAGATCTCCTGCATCTTCTCTTTGATCTGTGCCATGAGACTTAAATCCTCTTTTCCCGGCTCTCCGGCCGTCCCGGAAGGATCCGTTCCCGCTGCCTTGTCCGTGTCGGCGGTCTCCGATGCTTCCTCACTGTTATCCACATCATCGCCGTTCTCCATGTCATCCAGTTCTTTCTTCATCTGCTGAATCTTGTTATCCTTTGCCAGCGCCTCCAGGATCCGTTTCACATCCTCCGGCCTGAACATGCCGATGGCCTTGGACAGGGCATCAATGTTGTCTCGGTTCACCAGCAGGCTTCCGCCGCCGGACAACGGAATATTAATGCAATCCTCTTTATTGGTGGTATCCCCCAGTGTCAGGCGGTTGTGCTCATAATCACAGACGAAGGTCACCCCGTTGTATTCAATGACGCCGTCCTCAGCCATTTCTCCATAGGGCACCTTGTCCTTTCCCTCGATATGGCGGGCCAGCTGTACGCCGCGGGTCACCGGAGTCTTCACGGTGTTGTCTTCTTTTGCCAATTCCTCAATGCTCTCCGCGAAACGGGATTCTGCTGTCTCCGTCGCACTTCCCTGCGCACTCTGTACATCCCCTGCATTTACTCGCTTCTGTGCCTCATACACAAATGTCCTTCCGTAGCCGATTCCTGTTATTGCCATAGTACTCTCCCTCTCTGAGCAGTGATTGCTGCCCTGTCGCAATGCCCGTCAAATCTTCATGCAGGCATGCGATGTTCTCGCTTCACACAAAAACGGATGGTCGCCTCACATGAGGCAGCCATCCGTAGCTATTTATCCATCCATGGTGTATGTATTTTCCTATATAAATAGTATCGACACAGCCCGGGGGAAACTTTATAGTACAAAACTCTTGTTTTTTGCATATTGCCACTTTATAATAACAGTAGTAATACCTAAAGTCAGCTTTAGATAATTTTATGCAGGGAGACGAAATCCTCTCCTCGACATGAAGCTCGGATTTTTGCTTCGCAAAAACAAGGAGGATTATATACGTACAGTATCGGACAAGTTTCCGCAATGACAAATTTACCGATTTCCTCTTTAAGATATTATGATAAAGAGGGCTTTTTCCCGAATCTGGAGAAGCAGTCCGGGATCCGCCGGTTCAGTAAGGCGGAATTGGACTCCATCCGCATGAATTCGAAATACAAAGCTAAAAATGCGAGCCATTACTTTTCGTAATCGCTCGCATTTCCTGTTTTCGTCACACTGACGGTTCGCCTTACAGTTTTCCGCCGTATACAGGGAAGCCGCTGTTGGCGCCGTAGCTTTCGATATGCTTGATTTTCCACGTTAGAGACATTTCTTACGGGATGATTTTATCATAATACCTAAAGCTAACTTTAGGTCAATAGGGGTTTTGAGAAAAATTTTCTCTTGCGGCATCTTTTCCTATATGTTATACTGGGAAAAAATCAGAAACGAAATACAGATCAGGTAACTATGTCAGCGTGGACATCTTCGGGTGTCTGCGCTTTTTCTTTTACCTGAAAACAAAGGAGGAGAATGTATATGGTAGAGCTCATAGCCAATGTGAACAATGCCATCAATGGTTTCGTATGGGGTGTTCCCATGTTGGTGCTGTTGGTGGGCACCGGTATCCTGATGACGATCCTGACGAAATTTTTCCAGTTGTCCCACATCGGACACTGGTTCAAAAATACAGTAGGCGGCATCTTTCACGACCAACACGTAACAAAGCACACGGATGCTGATGATCAGTCCATCTCCCAGTTCCAGTCGCTGTGCACCGCACTGGCTGCCACCATCGGTACCGGTAATATCGTCGGCGTGGCAAGTGCTCTGGTAGCCGGTGGTCCCGGCGCCATCTTCTGGATGTGGATTGTAGCTTTCTTCGGCATGATGACCAACTACTCAGAAAATGTACTGGGCATCTATTACCGCCGCAAGAACTTCAAAGGGGAATGGAGCGGAGGTGCCATGTACTATCTGAAGGACGGTCTCGGCTCCTATAAGGGCTGCAAACAGATCGGTGCCGTACTGGCTGTGCTGTTCTCTGCTTTCTGCCTGCTGGCTTCCTTCGGTATCGGCAACATGAGTCAGGTCAATTCCATTGCAGCCAACATGACTTCCGCCTTCTCCATTCCCGCTACGGTAACCGGCATCGTACTGGTGATCATCGGTGCACTGGTCATTGTCGGTGGGTTAAAGCGCATCGCTGCCGTCACCGAGAAGCTGGTTCCCTTTATGGCCATCGCTTATGTCATCGGTGCACTGGTGATCTTCTTTGCAAATATCGGTCACGTGGGTGCCGTATTTACCGCTATTTTCAAAGGAGCATTCGGTCTGCGCGCCGTGGGCGGCGGTATCGTAGGTTCCGGTGTGAAGCTGGCTCTGACCTGGGGCATGAAGCGCGGCGTGTTCTCCAACGAAGCCGGCCTTGGTTCCTCCGTTATGGTACATTCCAGTTCCAATGTAAAAGAACCCGTGCGTCAGGGTATGTGGGGCATCTTCGAGGTATTCGCTGACACTATGGTCGTATGTACACTGACGGCTTTCGCAGTTCTGTCCTCCGGCCTGATCGATCTGGACACCGGTGCCGTATTGGTGGATGTGTCCGGTTCCGCTCTGGTAGGTCAGGCTTTTGCTACCGTATTCGGCAGCTTCGGCCCTGCCTTCATCGCCATTGCGATCCTGCTGTTTGCATTCTCTACCGTACTGGGCTGGAGCCACTACGGATCCAAGGCCTGTGAATATTTATTCGGTACGAAATCCACCATTGTCTACAAGGTAGTGTTCGTACTGATGATCTTCATCGGCTGCACCATGAACCTTGGTCTGGCCTGGGATCTGTCCGACACCTTCAACGGATTGATGGCGATTCCCAACCTGATCGGTGTCATAGCCCTGTCTCCCGTAGTAATGAAGATCACGAAAAATTACGTGGCACGTATCATTAAAAAAGAAGACGTAAAGCCCATGTTATCTGTCTTCCCAGAGATTCAGGAAGAACAGGAAAAGGCCATGTAATTTAACTTAGAATCATACTTCTTCTCTGGTAATATTCTTCGCCCATTTACCCTCTCGGTAATGCTTAATGACCCAGGGCCACTTGACAAATTCATCGGTACATAACAGGAAATAGACCCACAGTACCGGAAGTTTCAGTACAAATGCGGCGAAGAATCCCAGAGGGATCGCATAACACCACATATCGATCGTATCGCAGATCAGTCCGAACTTCGTATCTCCGCCGGCACGGAATACTCCGGCGATCAGCGCCGTATTCACGGCAGCGCCCATAATATAATAAGTATTAATGAGCAGCATATATTTCAGATAATGCATGGCAGTGTCATTCAATGTAGCAAACCGTAACACAAAGGGTGTAATTGCCAGTACGATCAGGCCGCCTATAGCTCCGGCGATTACCGTCATCTTCAACATCCGGGAAGCGTAACTCTTTGACTTCTCCAGATCGCCTTGTCCCATAATATTTCCCAGCAATATGCTACCTGCACTGGCAATGGCAAAACAGAACACCGTACCGATATTGCGCACTACGACGACCAGTGAATTAGCAGCCACCGCATCTGTTCCCAGATGCCCCAGGATCACGGAATACATGGAAAACGCCACACTCCAGGACACATCATTGCAAAGTGCTGGCAGAGACAGACGCATGAAATCTTGTGTCAGCACCTTACTGTGAACAAACAGGTACTTCGGATGCAGTTTTACATTTTTGCTCAAGGAAGATACAATGACGCATGCCACCAGTTCCACCAGTCGGGACAGGGCTGTGGCAATGGCGACACCGGTAGCTCCCAGCTTTGGCATGCCGAACAGTCCGAAGATAAATGTGGCATTCAGAATGACATTCAATACGAAAGCCAGCATATTCAACGCCATACTGACCGTCACACGACCTACGCTTCGCAAAATGGCTAGATATACTTCCGTGATGCCCCAGCACAGGTATGTGATGCCCATGATCCGCAGATAAGAGGCGCCGATAGTGATCAGCTCCTGATCAGGAGTAAAGAGAAGCATCATCTTCTGAGGGAGGAAAAATGCAATCAGCGCAACTATACCTGAAATTGCCATAGAGAAACGAAGTGTGATTCCTTCTACAGTATGAATTGCTTCCAGGTTCCCCTTTCCATAATATTGGGCGCACAAGAGAGTGGCTCCCGTCCCCAGTCCGTAATATACCATAAACAGGACATTCGAAAAATTTGACGCCAGGGATACTGCGGATATTGCGGACTGTCCCACATAGTTTAGCATAATAACATCCGCGGAATTCACTGCTGCACTGAGCAGATTCTGTATAATGATCGGGATGGTCAGTTTGAACATCTGTCTGTAAAAATCGTCTTTTTTCATTGCTGTTATCTGCATGGTATTCCTCTGTGTTCCTCTCCATTGGATAATTTTCTGCCGTTGGATTGTATTATATGTCGTTCGCAGGAATTACGCAATATGCTAAAAGCGATCCGCCTGTAAACAAGCGGACCGCTCCTTTTAAAAAGGCTGTTTGATTATAATGTCCAGCCGGCAGCCTCCATCTGAGTGGCTTTCATATGCCGGTAAATGCCGTCTTTTGCTTCCAGTTCGGCAGGCGTTCCCTGCTCTGCCACCACGCCATCCTTCAATACAACAATCTTGTCTGCGTCCGCCACGGTACGCATGCGGTGCGCAATGATCATAACGGTCTTATTGCGGATCAGCCTGGAAAGGGATTCCTGAATCAGTGTCTCGTTATCTACATCCAGAGAAGCGGTTGCCTCATCCATGAGGATGATGGGAGCATCCTTTAAAAAGGCTCTGGCAATGGAGATCCGCTGTCTCTCACCGCCGGACAGTTCCGAACCGTTCTCACCGATCATGGTCTGCCAGCCGTTCGGAAGTTTCTCCGCGAACTCATCGCAATGCGCCAGTTTTGCCGCAGCCAGCACTTCTTCATCCGTAGCATTCTGCCTGCCGATACGGATATTTTCCATCACCGTATTATTGAACAGTGTCACATCCTGGAATACGATAGCGTACAGAGACATCAGTGTCTCCGGATCGATGGTGGAGATGTCCATGCCACCCACGGTGATCTTACCTTTATGGATATCCCAGAACCGGGAAGCCAGTCTGGACACGGTGGTCTTACCGCCGCCGGAAGGTCCGATCAATGCGGTCACTTCGCCTTGTTTTGCCGTGAAAGTGACATCGCGAAGTACGGTATCCTGACTGTCATAGGAGAATCCCACATGGGAAAATTCGATGTCATACCCCTTAGGATCCATGGTGCTGGCACCGGTCTGGATCTCATGGGACAGGATCTCGTCGAGACGGTCACACTGCACACTGGTACTGATAATAGCTGCCAGATTCTGCAGTGCCACCTGCAGGGGATCATACATTCTGGATACCAACAGGAGGAATACGAAGAAGGTCAGGATGTCGATCTCTCCCTTTACTAACAACACACCGCCGGTCAATGCCACGGTAGCGATGCCAAGCTTTAAGATCATCTGGGCACCGCCTACAAAGACTGCCGTACCAAGCTCCGTCACCAGTGCATGTTTTTCCACGGCACGGATCTTGCCCTCTAAGCCTTCCATGTACTCAGCCTGGGCATTGTTGGCCCGAAGGTCACGTACGGTCTCCAGGCATTCCTGAATGCCGTCAGCACAGTCCATTTTTAATTTCATCTGCTTCTTACTTAAGCTCTTCTGTACCCTGCCGGAACATCCCACAATGAGGAAAGACACAGGCAGTACCCACAGTGCTGCGATTGCCATTCTCCAGTTCATGAAAAAGGTACCCACAGCGATCAGTGTGGTGGAGATACAGGAACCAACCAGTTCCGGAATGAAATGGGAGGATGCAGTCTCCATGGTGGCACAGTCCGCCATAATGGTACTTGTCAGATCGGACAGATCTTTTTTTCCGAAGAAGGATAACGGGATCTTACGCAGCTGCTCTGCCAGAGCAATTCTGCGCACACCGCTCTCCACATAAGTTGCCAGGAACGTGGCACGATACTGCACCAACGTTGTCAGCGCGATCAGAAGAAGACAGAGTACGCAGCCCACAATGTAGAAAACACCTCTGCCTGCCATGGTGCCCTGTAAATAATCTCTTACCAGAAAATACAGCATCCATACCGGGAACATCAACACCAGATCGGAACATGTTACGGATACAAATGCCTTTATCATATCCTTCGCACCTTTTTCGGAAAGCGCGTATTTATGCTGCAATTTTGCCTGTAAGCTACTCATTCTATTTCTCCCCCTTTCCTACTTTCCAGCTGACGGATTTATTGTACTCTTCCCACATATGGGCATACAGTCCGTTTTGTCCCAGCAATATTTCATGGTTTCCCTGTTCCACAATTCCGCCATCCTTCAACACACAGATGCGGTCGGCATCCACAACCGAGGACAATCTGTGTGCGATCATGATCACGGTCTTGCCTGCGGAAAGCTTCGTAAATGCCTGCCGTACCTTCGCCTCATTATCCGGATCAGCAAAAGCGGTAGCTTCATCCAGGATCAGGATCGGTGCATTTTTTAACATCGCTCTCGCAACGGACAGGCGCTGTGCCTCACCTCCGGATACATAAGTACCCTGGCTTCCGATGACGGTATCCACACCGTCCGGCAGCTTTGCAATAATGTCCTCACACTGGGCATTTTTCAGAGCTTCCATGACTTCTTCTCTGGTGGCATCCTTTTTGCCCATGCGGACATTATCGTAAATGGACATCTTAAGCAATTTGCTGTCCTGAAATACGAAGGACACCATATTCATCAACTGTGCGGAAGGAATATCCTTCACATCCACGCCGCCGATGCATACCTTACCTTCTGTGGTATCATAGAAACGGGCAATGAGACTTGCCAGCGTGGTCTTACCGCCGCCGGAGGGACCGACAAATGCCACATGCTCTCCTTCTTTGATATCGAGATTGATCTGATGCAGAGCATCTCTTCCCGCATTTTCATAGCGGAAGGATACATTTTGTAACGCAATGGAATGATCCTTGATGTTCTGCTCTTTTTCTGCTTCCGGCAGAGGATTACGGCTTAAGATACCATCAGTTCTTTTCAGAGCATCCTCCACGATCATCTGATTCTCTCCGCCGTACATGATCTTGCCTAATGTAACGGTCAGTACCGGAGTGATAATGATGTAGAACAGAAGGTTGATCAGCACCTCAGGATCCCCGCCTGCTCCACCGAACCAATATGCGGCACCGATCAGAACGGCGAAGATCGCATTGATCAGTGTGGTAAAGCCTACCATGGGCCACATCAGTTCTTTGGTATAAGCGATGGTCCATTTTTCATATTTTTTAATAGAGGTCTGGAAACGCTTGAAAGAAAATACCGACTGTCCGAAGGTCTTCACTACCGGAATACCGCGGACATATTCCACGGCTTCACTGGACATCTCCTCTAACGCATTCTGGTATTCTGTCATTTTATCTTTCATGCGCTGTCCGGTCATGGCTCCCATGATGAGAAAAGCAAATACTACAGGCACCAGACTTAATAAGCCCAGTTTCCAGTCAAATACTACCAGCAAAAGCAACAGTCCCACAGGTGTTGCCACCGCTCCAGCTTTATCCGGCAGCTGATGCGCCAGGTAGGTCTCCGTGGCTGCGGTGGATTCGTTGACGATCTTGCGGATTTTGCCACTGCCTTCACTTTCCATGAACCCCATGGGAAGTGTCAGAATGTGCCGCATCAGGATGCTGCGCATGTTGGCCTGCACATGGAATGCCGCAATGTGGGAGCACAGCAGTCCGCAGATATAGATGAACATAGATAACAGTGCAAATCCCACCGCACGCCAGCCCAAGACGTACAGATTCTGCGCTTTGCTGTAATCCGGTGCTACCAACACCACTTCCTGCATGATCCGCCATATGTAATAGAACGGCAATAATGCAATCAGTGCACTGACCGCGGACAGAATCCATGACGCAATGGTCAGGTACTTGTAGTTGCCCGCATAAGCGAACAGCTTCTGCATAGAGCTTTCTTTTTTCATGTGATCTTTCCCTCTTTCCCTTTGATTTAAATTAATTTTTTGGATTTAATGTAACTCTTTAATTTCTAGAATTTCTTTTCATTTTGCCCTGCTTTTCATCATTTCTCTTTTCCGGACATTTGAGGCTCTATTGTCTTTCCTATCTAACACCGCTTATTGATAATTAGTTTCAACTAACCGTCGGTTTTTAAGATAGACTGCTACCGTAATCTTCCATAGCAGTCTTATCTTATGCTTCACCCCAGCTTGATGATGGCTCCCCATCCGCCGTAGTGATACTTCTCCAGCATATGCAGATATTTTCTGGCAGTATCCCTGTCCATGCGGTGTCTGACGACTTCGAACATGCTGTCAAACATGGCTCTCGCCATGATATGTAGGAACTCCTCAGTGATCATGCTGCCTTCCTGTAGGAATTTCGTAGCTTCCATATACTTGTAGGTATACTCCGTCTCAATGTCCACCAGATGCTCCACGAAATCCTGATACTTGGTACCGTAAGAGGCATCCAGCAGTAACCGGAAATCATCGAACCGGTCATAGACATAGTCAAGCATTTCATCCATACCGCCTACCACATAATCCTCCATTACCTTCGGCTGTTCCTCTGCCTCTCTGGCATGAAACGCCTCCTGGGTCTTAAGGAATATCTGCGTCAGCCCTTCCGCAGCCGGTTCCACAATCGCACAAAACAATCCTTCCTTGTCCCCAAACCGGGAATAGATGGATCCGGTAGTAGTGTCTGCCTTGGCTGCGATCGTACGAAGCGACGCTTCGGAATAGCCCTTCTCCAGGAATTCTTCTCTGGCACAGACGAGAATTCTCTCTGAAACTCCTTCGATTGGTTTTGTCACTTTTTCCTCCAAAAAAAATATTCATAACAGCGTTATATAACACTGTTATGAATATAAACACATTTCATTTTTTTGTCAAGAGGGATCATAGTTTTTTCTCTGCTAAAGCTGTCAGCTCCTGTAATGTACATTCAGCCAGTTTTGCCTTTACACCGGCGATATTTCCACTGCTCATAGACAGCTTTCTCGCTCCCAGTCCCACCAGCAATTGGGCGGTCTCCGGATTTCCTGCCATTTCTCCGCAGACAGATATCTCCTTTTCCCGTTTGGAAAACTCCCGAAATACAAACCCAAGTAGCCGAAGCATTGCCGTAGAATCGCTTTTGTAATAAGCGGCCACCTCCGGATTCATCCGATCCGCAGCCGACAAATACTGCGTCAGGTCATTGGATCCTATGCTTGCAAAATCCACCTCTTCCGCCGCCAGATCTGCAATCAAGGCAATCGCGGGAATCTCTATCATAATACCGATTCGGATCTGTTCATCAAACTGCTGCTTTCTCTCTTTCAGCTGCTCTTTTGCCAGATTCAGGTACTCTTTTGCCTTGCGAATATCTTCCAGACTCCCGACCATCGGAAACATGATTTGCAGAGGTCCGTAAGCAGAAGCACGCAGTGCCGCACGCAGTTGCGTTAAAAATAACTCTTTTTCCGCAAAACAAAGCCTGATTGCTCTTTTCCCCAAAAAAGGATTGTCCTCTTTTGGCAATTCCATGTAGGGCAATGTCTTATCTCCGCCGATATCCAGTGTCCGCAAAGTAATCGGATGTCCTTTTGCCTTTTGCACAACCTGCCTATAGGCTTCAAATTGTGTTTCTTCCCCCGGAAGTTCCTTCCCTTCCATATAAAGAAATTCTGTACGGAACAAGCCGATGAAATCGTACCGGTCTGTCGGAACATCAAATTCCTGCGAGCCGATATTGATTCCTATCTTTATTTCTGTTCCGTCCTTCATAATTGCAGGTTTGTTTAAAAAATTTTTTTCTGCTTCTTTTTTGCGGAAAAAAGATGTCTGTTTTTCCCTGATATCGCGAATACATTCTTCTCCCGGTGTGACAAATATTTCTCCGGTCAAACCATCCATGGCAAGCATAGTATCTGTAGGAATTTTTTCCGTAACATTCGGAACTCCCAGAATTGCAGGAATTCCGTAACTTCTTGCCAGGATTGCGGAATGTGAATTCACTCCGCCAACCTCCGTCAGGATTCCTTTGATATGTTTTCTGTCCATGGTGGCCGTATCACTGGGTAATAGGTCATGGGCTACCAGAATTACATCTTCCGAAAACGAAGACAGCTTAGACGTTTCCTGCCCCGACAGAATCCGGAGCAGCCGGTCTCTGACATCTCTAAGATCCGCCGCGCGCTCGGCAATCAACGGATCCTCCACACCTGCCAGCAATTCTGCAAATTCCGTATACACCTTACTGACCGCGCTGTCCGGATTCATGCTTTCCGCACAGATTGCCTCCCGGATCTCATCAAGGATTTCTTCATCCTGGAGTAATTCCCGATGTGCACTGAAGATTTTTGCCTTATCCGGATCCTCTTTACACATACCGTTGTACAATGTCACCAGTTCACCGTCTGCCTTTTCACAGGTTTCCCTGAATTCCCGATATTTTTCCTCTTCCTGACCCTTTGGGAAAAATCCCGGAGCCTTTGTCAATGTACCGGGAATGTAAATATAAGATTTCGCATAAGCAATTCCCTCAGATACCGGATTTCCCTGTAATCTTTCTTCCATACACATTTACCGCCTTTATTCTCCAAATCCGCTTTCCACCAAGGCGGCAAGAGACGCTGCCGCCTGCTCTTCATCTGCGCCTTCCGCAGCAATCTCTATTTTGGTTCCCTGTCCGATTCCTTCCGCCAGAATCCGTACAACGGATTTTGCATTCACCGGTACGCCGTTTTCTCTGCAAATCGTAATTTTGCTTTCATATTTTTTGGCTTCCAGTACAAAATCAGAAGCCGGTCTGGCATGCAGTCCTGTCTTATTCACAATCTCAACCTGTTTTTTTGTCATAATTTATCCTCTTTTTTATTCGTGGAAAGTACGCTGGCTCCATTCGTCCTGATGCACTCCCGATACCAGGCAAAGGAATCTTTTTTCTTTCGTTCCAAGGTTCCTTTTCCTTCATCGTCTTTGTCCACATAGATAAAGCCATAGCGTTTTTTCATTTCACCGGTGCTTGCACTGATCAAATCGATACATCCCCACGGAGTGTATCCCAGCAACTCCACACCATCATTTACTGCTTCCCACATCTGTCTGATATGTTCGCTTAAATAAGCAATCCGGTAATCATCATAAATCTGTCCGTCTTCTGTCACACGATCCACCGCTCCCAGTCCGTTCTCTACGACCATCAGCGGAATCTGATATCTGCCGTACAGTTCATTCAGGAGGTAACGTAATCCCTTAGGATCAATGATCCATCCCCATTCGCTTGCTTCCAGATAGGGATTGGGCACACCAAGCATCATATTCCCTGCTGTCTGTATCACTTTCGGGTCTGCCGTGGCACAACGGGAACTGTAATAGCTGAAGCTTAAGAAATCCACTTTTCCATTCTTCAATATTTCATCATCCCCGGTCTCTTTTCGGATCTGTACCCCATTTTCCCTAAAAAAGCGTTCCGCAAAATAAGGATATGCTCCTCTTACGCACACATCTCCGCACAACCAGTTGCTGCGTTCCATCTGGGCCTGTGCTTCCAATACATCTTCCGGACTACAGGTATATGGATACACACCGGCTGCAGACAGCATACATCCCACTTTATTTTCGGGATTGATCTCGTGTGCTATTTTTACTGCCTGTGCACCGGCCAGAAACTGATGATGCAATGCAGTGAATCTGCGACTCTTTTCTGCCGCGGTCTCGGGGGATCCCAGTCGTTTTGTCCCGAATAGGTCTTCTCCGTCCTCGGGTAAAATGCCTCCCGCAAGGAGCGTTCCGAAACGGCTGACCAGGGTATTCATTTCATTAAATGTCAGCCAGTAATGAACCAGATCCTGATATTCTCTGAATACCGTCTCACAATACCGCAGGAAAAATGCAATCGTCTGCCGGTTGGTCCAGCCGCCGTAATGTTCACACAGGTAATAAGGCATTTCATAATGAGACAAGGTAACCAACGGTTCTATTCCGTATTTTTTACAGGTTTCAAATACTTTCCTGTAATACGCAATCCCGGCACGATTGGGCGATATCTCATCACCTTTGGGAAAAATACGGGTCCATGCAATCGAAATCCGGAATACTTTAAATCCCATTTCCGCAAATAGTGCAATGTCCTCCTCATATCTGTGATAGAAATCTATAGCTTCGTGACTTGGATAGTTCTCCTCAGGGCGGATCTGTTCCGTGAATCGCCGCGGGGACGTTTTTGTCCCCGCAGTAATGTGATCCGCTACAGAATCTCCTTTCCCGTCCGCCTGCCAGGCACCTTCTGCCTGATTGGCTGCCACGGCACCGCCCCATAGAAATCCCGGTGGAAATATTTTCTGCTTTTCTTCCATTATTTTTCTTCCTTTGCCTGTGCTTCTTTTGCTACCAGTTCCTTTTCATATACTTTGAAGAACGGCCAATAGCATGCAAACGCTACCGCAAATGCAATCACCGGAATAAAGATATTGGTCCAGGACAAAGTCGTCAGATACTGTGCAAATCCAACCGGAAGGTTCGCCGTAATGGAAATGTAAGCCGGTTTGAAAAATCCTATCATATATCCAAAATAACAGATGATCATGGTAATTACAGGGTTCAGGATAAAGGGAATGCACATGATCGGATTATACATAATAGGATAACCGAAGATCACAGGCTCGTTAATATTAAACAGACCGGGCACGATTGCTGCCTTGCTGACTGCTTTCAGCTGTTCGGATTTCGAGAATAATCCCATCACGCAGAGCGCCAGTGTATTGCCGGTTCCGCCACAGCAATTGATAATACCGAATAACGCGATTGGCATAAATACAAGCGCCTGACCGGCCTCATGATTGGCATAGTTGGTTGCATAATACTGCATTAACGGTGCTGCGATTGCCGCATATACCGCCACTGTTCCATGTACACCCATTGTCCATAACAGACTGGCAATGATTACGATAATAATAATTCCGGGAACACTTGTCAGTGCTGCCAGCGGCATTCCCAGCAGACCGGTAATAAGTACCGGAAGCGCTGTCTGTGTCAATGCCACACAGCCATAACCCAATACCGTCCAGATAATCGCATTTACTACCAGAGGGATCAGAGAACGGAAGGTATCCTGCAGAAATTCCGGAACCGCATCCGGCATCTTGATAACCAGATGATGCTTTTCAAAAAAATGTGTCAATTGTACGCTGGTCAGCGCTACAATAATGGCTACAAACATACCCTTCGCATCAAGCGCCATGGTATCCATTCCGGTAAAAGTTCCGCCCGCTTCCCCGGCCAGATCTACTGTTTTGATCGGCGCGGCTGCAATCAAAAAGATCAGAATCGAATTCAGTCCTGCCATCAGCGCCTGCATTTTTAAAGACTTTGCATAAGAATAGGCAATGGTAAAAGCTACATACAGCGAAATAAATCCCATAGACACCTTATACGGCACCATAAGTGCACTATAGATTCCGGAACTCTGATCGATAATACCGATCGTCTGTAATATGACTGCCAGTAATTGGAATACCGCTCCCAACAATATTACACCCATTACCATCATCATACCGGAGGAAATCGCCTGTATTCCCTTATTTCCCACTACTTTTTCCCCTGCTTTTTTCACCCATTGCATGGGCTTGCTTTCATAAAAATTTGCCATACCTTTACTCCTTCCCTGTTGAAATACCTTCTTTTTACGTTTTGCAGACTTATTGATACAAGTCTTCCACCTGCTTCATAATATTGGCCACATTACCGATTGCATAATCATATGCCGGAATCACCGCAATAGGTTTTTGCGTATTTTGCTCGATCTCACCCTTTTTATAAGATACCTGCGGTCCCAACAGAATGACATCATAATTTTTGTACACATCTTCATATGCTGACATTCCCACTGCTTCGATCTTCAGAGAAATTCCCTGTTCCTCTGCATATTTTTCCATCTTACGCATCAGAATTCCGGTAGACATCCCACCTGCGCAGATCAATAATACTTTTCGTTCCATACGATTCCTCCTTGCTTTTCCCTACTTTTGATATAAAACGATCATTTCCCGGATCAAATCCAGTGCCAGTGCACTTCCCATCAGATGATCCTGCGCATGACACAATAAAATACTTACCTGCGTCACTTCTCCGGACGCATCCATTTTCAACAGTTCTCTGTGAGATTCATGTGCTGTTTGAAGACTCTCTTCTGCCTCCTTCAGAAGTTTCTCTGCGTCTTCGAAATTTCCTTTTTTCGCCTCCTGCAGTGCAGCGAAGGCATCTGATCTTGCCTGTCCGGAATTGGCTATGATCATCATCGCGATTTCTTCCAGCTTTTCCTGCATATTTTCTTCCATTTTGTAACCTCCTATTCTTAGAGCTGATATATGATCGTCAGAATATTTGCTATCTCATCATCATTGATAATGACATGAAATGTCTTTTCCAACGGTTTTACTATTTTAAGCAGTTTTTTAAATTCCTTGTCATATTGAAGCAATATTGCTGCTTTTCTGGGATTTGTGGCAACTTCCTGTTTTGCAAGCAGCCTGTCAATACAACAGGAAATATGAATCAACAAGCCGGCTTCCGCATCCAAAGATAACTCCCTAAGCGCCGCATTGATTTCTTTCATAATATCCGGCAGTATTTTTCTCAGCTTTTCAATATCGGTGTGTGTCAGCTGTTCTCCCAGATATGCAAACATTGCATCATAATCTATCTTTGCTTTTGCCTCTTTTTCCAGTCGGAGCAATCTTGGAAGACTCTCTTTTCTGGCTCCGAATACTTCACTGATCGGCAGGAAGGGAATTGCAAACATTCCCGGATCATAGGTTCCCACAATGCACTGAACCACTCCCGTGGTCATCAGGTGTTTCAGGTTATCACGCAACAGTTCTTTGTCTGTAACCGACATCGGGATCACCTCTGTATCTTCCAACTGTCCATATTTTTCGATGTAACGTTTCAGTTCCTCTGCCCCGCCTTTCCCGGTGGTACAGAGCGTTACAATGTATTTTCTGTAACAGTCCAGACCATCTATACTCTCCACTGTGCTTTGCAATATCTTGTCGGGATCATTTTCTGTAAGGGTCCGCCTTGCAAGCTCAATTCCAAGTGTAGTTACCGGAACTCTGACCTGCCGGATTGGAATTTCCAGTTCATTTTCTATCTCCAGAAGCATTTCTCCCAAAAAACTACTATCATAGATGACCAGAATTCCCTTGCCCTGCTGCACTTTTTTCAGGAAATTTCTCAGTGTCCCATATACCTCTGCGGAGGCTCTCTCACTGGTAATTTCATAAGAAAAAATATTATCCAGCTTTGTCATGTTACTGACCGTCTGTGCTATGGAGGAAGCTATTCCCACACCGTAGAATGCAAATATCAATACCGGTCTTGCATTTTCCGTCTTTTCCTCATTTTGATAGCACAAAAACATTGTGAGAAGTAAGATTTCTTCCATGGACAATTCCACTGCGTATTCTGCTTTGATCTGTTCTGCAAGTTCTTCGCTTAGCAGATATTCTGCTCTGTGATATACCAGTATTTCTGCAATACTTTCTTTGTCCGGAGCACTTTTTTCTCTTTTTCCCGTAATCACTGCATTGAGATGAAGGCACAGCCCATATAGTACAGACGGAGAGAAATTACGTTTCAGCTGTTCCTTTGCCTTTTGCAAAAATGCTTCCACAATATTGATCAGCTTTTCTTCCACCAGGATTTCCAACTGTTTTTTATCCGTCACATCCTGTATCAGGGCTTTCCGATATTTATCAAAAGTCCTTTCTACCTCCATGCTCAGCAAAAGGTTGATCTCTTCCTCCTCTATTCCTGTCTCCTTTAATGCTGCTGCCTTCCGGCTGATTCTGTCATATAGTGTTCCGTCTTCCGGCCTGCTGACCCGGATTTCTTTTCCGCTGAACGTGAATCTCTGTTCAAAATCGATCAACTCCTCTGCTTCTCTCCGGTACTTTAACATGCCTTTGCGCACATTATTGGAAAAATCGCTGATAAATAATGAAATATCTCCTGTTTTCCCATATTCTCTCACATAGGCATTGGCGCAGCCGATCTTGATATCTCCTTTGAGCTGATAATAATTTGCTTCACACTCATAGAAAAGCAGGCATGTCATCAAATCTCCTCTGACGATCAGCGGTCTCTGTATCCGCACAGCCTCTTTGGAAAAAAGGTGTTTTATCATTTCCATCCGTTCCCTCAGCGGCCGCTCCGACAATGTCGGTAACTGTAACTGTACTGAAAATTCTGCCAGGAACTCATCCGACAGCTGTTCTTTGTCTGTACAGCTTACCGCCACCGCATATTTTCTGGATGGTGACTGCAGATACTCCAGCACCCTTTTTCTGGCTCTCGGGCTTAAAAACTGAATATTATCGAAAAATACAAAGCCCTGCTCCGACTGTTTCCAGCTGTCATCCGACTCAGCACTGACTTCTCCGCCTGCTGCATAATCGTGGCAATCGATGTGAAGAAACGGAGCATTTTCCGGCAGAATCTTCTGTTCCACCGCAAAACGGTACATTCTTTGTGCCAAGCGGCTCTTACCGGTTCCACGGGCTCCCACCAATAACGTATTGAGACTTCGCTGTGGATAGAGTACTGCTGCCTTTGCCAGCTGAATGGTCTGCCTCAGACTTCCGTCCGCTCCGATCAAATCAGAAAAGCATTCTTCCAATGTGCTTTCTTCTCTTCCAACCTTATAGAGAACCGGTCTGCCGTTACATTTTTGTATCCTGCCTTCCTGTACCAGAAGATTCAGTATGCTGCTTACATTCGTTCGCTGTAGTTCCATGGCATCCGCTATGTATGCGGTGGATATTCCTCTGTCTGCCTTTTCATCTGCATGAAGTCTGATAAAGTCATATACCTTTTCTTTGTTTGATTTCATAGGGTGCATCTCCTTTTCAACGTTTGCATCTATGTGTATATCCAAAGAAAATTATACACTCTATACAATATGCAATCTATCATTTTCCGAATATTTCGTCAAAAGAAGTTGTGTATCTGTTTTTGTCATAAAAAATATATTTATTCATTGATTTTGATGATTTTTATTATGATTTTTGGGTACTTTTTTACAGAACCATAAAAAGAATCCGGATGAAGGATCATTCGGATTCTTTTTAGTGTATATGATTTTATTTTGTTTTTCAGAAGTGTATAAGTTTTTTGTTATGGTGTCGTGAATTCTACCGGCTGCGCATCTTTTCTGTATTCCTCCCATGCCTGCAGATACTCCTCCTCGGTACTCTCCACACGCTGTCCCCGGCTGTCCAGACGATAATAGGTTGCATTGCCGTTCTCGTCAAAGCTTTCTGTATTGGAAGTAGTCAGTACCAGCTGTCCGGTCGCAGTATCAAGATTGTACACTTCGATGCTGTGCCCGGAGGTCACGTAGAACCCAGACATTCCGACGCAGATCGGATATGCGGTTCCCTCACTTAGGAGCTTGCCGATCTGCACCGGTGCTGCATCCTCTCCGATACCGTAGACATCACAGTACATGGCATAGGTATGCTCTCCGTCCTGATAAATTCCGTCCGATAATAACAACAGAGTCGTATCACCGACTTTTACCTGCGCATACGCTGCATCTTCCTTTCCTGTTACAAAACCGGCGGTTGCACCGTCCTGCATATTCATCCATGTAGTAGTATTACCATTCTGCATTGGGATCCAGCCGGCAGGATTCTCCGATGCCTGTTTCTCCTGCTCTGCAGCGCTTGCTTCCTTCACCGCCTCTGCCTGTTCTCTCTGTTTATCCAGCGCCTCCTGCAATGCGGCGTCCGTCTCCTGTTGCGCATTGACTTCGTCTGCGCTTGCGACATTCCCGGCATCCACACCGTTTTCGCTCTTTCCGGCCTCATTCGTCAGCAGGATTGTGGTTGTCGTCCCCTGCTTTGGATTCGTCAGAAAACATACCGCTACGATCACACAGACCGCCACAGCGGCAAGCACCACCCAAAAGGTCGGCTTCTTATAATTCAATATCTCTTTCACTCTCTTTTTCACCCCTACTTCCCCAAAGGCCAACGGGCATACCGTCACCAGCCGCCTTTGCATACTGCAGGAAAGCAGTGCATAGGAATAGTCTTTTCGCTCCTGAGCATTCAGCTTCTTCACCGCACTCTCATCGCATGCCAGTTCCAGATCGTTGCAGAACAGGATATACGCTGCCCAGACAAAAGGATTGAACCAATGAATCGCTAAGATCAGAAATCCAAGCGGCTTCCACCACTGGTCGCCCCGTTTCAGATGCGCCTGCTCATGAGCGATGACGTAAGGGTACTGCGCTTCGTCCATACTCGAGGACAGATAGATCTTCGGCTTATGCAATCCCAGGATAAAGGGGGATTTTACCTCATCACAGATCCACAGGTTCTCCCTCAGCCACATAGCTTCCGCTATCTGCCTCCGCACCCTGACGTAACTGTATACCGCATAACCTGTAAAAAGGATCACACCTGTCAGCCAGAGAATCGAAAATGTAGATAATAGCCGTTCCGGTATCCTCCACACTCCTGTCCCAAATGCTCTGATGCCGCTTCCGGTAATTCCGAACACTCCGCCCATGCCGGATCTGGCTGCGCCCATGCTACCGTCTAAAGCTACCTGGGAAATATTGTTGGAAAAATTAGTTCCGGTTTGCAGCGTATCAGCCCGGAACGCATTTCCTGCCGGATTGCCTATCATATTTCCGTACAAATAGCCCGACAATATCGGCAGCTTCGGCATCAGACTGAACCGGCTCTCCGGCACAAAAGGGCACACCAGCCGCAGTCCCACAAGTCCCCACAGCACAAGATTTACCCATTTCGGCGCCCGTTTCAGCAAAAGTCTGAGCACCATTACGACTAAGATCATCCATGCCGCTGCAATACTCATCTGTAATACACCTGAAAATATGCGGCTCATCCTTTTCCCCCTTCTGCCTCATCGATCATCTTACGGATCTTCGCAGCTTCTTCTGCGGTCAGCGCACGATCTTTCGTAAATGCGGCAAGGAACGCAGGCAATGACCCCTCAAAGGTGTCTTCCACAAACTGTCTGCTCTGCATCGCATAGAACTCATCCCTGGAGATCAGGGAAGTCACCGTTCCGTTGTCATTGCGAAACAGCCCCTTATCGCACAGTCTGCGCAGCACATTATGCGCCGTGGTGCGCTTCCAGTGAAATGCTTCCTCCGTCAGCTTCACCAGCTCCGAAGAAGACACCGGTTCATGCTCCCAGATTATATCCGCATACCGCGCCTCGACCACACCTAACTGAATCTCTGCCATGTTGTTTCCTCCTATTACTGTTTTCCTGATTACATAGATTTCTTTTGATCTTCTTATTTTACTTTTGCAAAAGTAGAGAGACCACATGTTGTGGTCTAACTACAGACTACAACATGTGGTCTCTATTGTCAAGTATCTTTTCTATTGCAAATGATATGTCTGTGGCCATCCTGCCCGTTTTCCGCACTCGATCTCCCGGCCGATCCTTTCAAAGATATATTGGTTTTTGTGCTCCAGATCGATCATCTGCAGCATTTCCTCATCCGTCAGCTCACGCTCCGGCTCATAGAACCTCGCATCACTGATGCAATAGGCAAGCTCCTGTCCATCATATCTTCCGGATCAGTTATGACCTTAATTGTTGACTCTGTATAGGCATTTTCCACTTCATACTTTTCCGTCCATTGCTCATAGCGGCTCTGTTCCTCTGCTGTCAGGTTACGACTGTCTGTTCCCCATACATCTACTGGTGCAGAAGCCAGTAAGGCATATAATTCATCAATCTCCGCATCCGTCATCTGTTCATATCTGTCAAAATAGGAAACCTCGGAATACTTCTGCTGCCATAGTTTTTCCCGAAGGCTGTAGTCCAGTTTATGCAGATACTCTATAATCTCCAGCCACTCTTCCTCTGTGAGCACAGTATCCGGCAGATAGATCAGACAACCGTATTCTTCTCCGGGAGTACTTCGGACTGCCACACCAGTGCCGGAATAGTTCTCGTCTTCGGCTAGTTCCCGGATCTGTCCCGCCGGATATTTGCCGTCCGCTTCGTATTCTCTTGTCAGCTGCTCATAAATGGTCCGTTCTCTCGCTGTCAACTCTCTACTGAATTCTGCTGTGACATTGCCCTGCTCCGCTACCATCTCCAAATGCCCCAACTCCTCGGTACCAATGTCTGTCATGCGTTCCGCCATGTACCTACGGTAACCAACGATTCCGACGGCAGCGGCCGAGACAGCTGTGGCGGAAAGTATTACTACCGCCAACAGGATGCCTGCTGCCCGGGGAAAGCTTCTGACTCTCCTGCCCGCAGGACTCTCCTGCGCTGCATGTTGTCTGATCTGTGCATAGGCTGCATCTGCCCGCTCCAACACGATCTGTGGAAGTTCTATTTCTATTTCCTGTATTCGTCTCATTTTCTTCCGCCTCCTTCCTCTGTCTCCGCATAATACTTTGCCAACTGCTCCCGTCCTCTGGCAAGCCTTGTGCGTACCGTACTGTCCGGCAGCTGCAACAGCTTTCCAATCTCTGCTGTCCGCAGTCCGTCCGCATAGAACAGCACCACGATCAGACGATATTTTTCATCCAGTCCCCGCAGGGCTTCCTTCCATTCCAGATTGGCCTCCGCCTCTACTGTACTCCCCGTTTCCTGCTCCGGCAATTCCTCCACGCAGACCATCCGCCTCCCCAGGCGCAGGATATCCTTGCATTTATTGATCAGAATACGGATCATCCAGGTCTTGAAATACCGATTTTTCTGCAACGTGTCTATTTTCTCCCAACAGGTGAGAATCGTCTCCTGCATGGCGTCCGCAATATCCGCATCCTGCGACAGGATTGCACTGGCCGTACGGTACATATCCCGTTCATGAAGCTGCATCAGCTCCGTGAAAGCATCCGGATTCCGCTTCTTCGACCTGCGCACCAGTTGTTCTACCTCTCCCATATGCCTCGTCCTTTCTTCCTCATAAGTATACGTCTTATGACTATTAGACGGAAGAGCACATGGAAATGTCCCGATTTTTTGCGAAAAAATAAACCTACCTTGTCACTTGACCAGTACAGGTAGGTTTATTATATAAAATTTTCCAACCACTTACGGTCTCTGTCCCATAGCACCTTCCAGTGTCAGGGTCTCACCGCTCATATACTTGAAGTCAGGAGAAGCCAGCTGTACGCAGACGCGGCCGATCTCCTTTTCCACATCACCGTAATGTCCCATGGGAGGCATCTTGACATTTGCCTTGAAAGCATCGGGATATGCCTGCTCGAATTTCTCCAGCTGCGCGGTCCATGCCAGAGGACATACCACATTGACATTGATGCCATCGGGACCCCACTCGGTAGCTGCGACTCTGGTCAGTCCGCGGATACCTTCCTTGGCTGCCGCATAAGCGCACTGTCCGAAATTACCGAAGAGACCTGCACCGGAGGCGAAGTTAATAACGGACCCCTTGGTCTCCTTCAGATAAGGATAGCAGGCCTTCATATAGTAGAATGCTGCATACAGACCGGAATATACCGACAGGTCAAACTGCTCGGTGGTATGATCTGCGATGGTTACACCGGAAGCGGAAGCCTGCGCATTGTTGATCAGTACATCGATCCTTCCGAAAGTATCAATTGCCTGCTTCACCACATTCTGTACGATCGCTTCATTGTCTGAGCCGGCACTGACATCTGCCTGTACGGGAAGTACCTTGATACCGTACTTTTTCTCAAGCTCTTCCTTCGCATCCGTCAGCTTCTGTACATTACGTCCGGTCAGCACCAGATTGGCACCCTCTTTTGCATAAGCGGTGGCGATTCCATAACCGATGGATCCGCACTCTCCGTTACTCAATACCGCTCTTCCTCCGCCTGTGATGATTGCTGTCTTTCCTGTTAAAAATCCCATAAATAACCTCCCTTTCCAATCTGACGATCTGCTATTCTAAAATATACCATGCCTTCCGGAACATATGTCATTGATTTCTATTTATGATACAAGTCCATGTAAGCACTTACATTTATTATAGCACACTTGTCAGACTTTTCCACAACTTTTTTCACATATTCAGTATTTATTCCCACTACTTGAGAAAAATACTCACCAATATCCCCACGATTCCGCCAATAATCAGCGCAGCCGGCACACCGTAAGCATCTTTTTTTGCCAGCCGATCCCACTCAATCCGCGAAGGTGTCATCTTCGTATGGCACATGCTCTGATAGCAGAGATAAATATGTCTCCAACGACACAGATACCCCACCAGATTATAGATGCCATCCAATAATATTCCCACTGCCAGTACAAACAACATTGTAATTCTCCCCCGGTAGAAATCTGCCAGCGCTCCGGCTATCAGAATCAATACCGGATAGCCATAACGATCCAAATATGCCAGAAGGTACATTACTGTCGTAGAATAACTGCGCTCCGGCTTTTTCTCAACGATCACTTCCGTACACCCCCAGCCGCTCTGCCTCTTGTAAGAATCTGACTTCAATCTCTCCGGGCGTATGCTCCGCCAGATCCGGCACGGAAAAAAGCGGCGGCACTGCTCTGTTCTCTTCGCCATGAAGCAATGTCTTCAGTTCCAGTTCCAGGATCTCATCATCAATCTGCTTCCAACGACAGCTCTCTTCTTCCGTCAGGTCATCCAGTCCGAAATGCGTGAGGATCGTTCCCATAATCTTACTTTCAATTTCCAGATAATTGGACAGGTATATCTTCACCGGGCGAATAATATCAGAAATATATCCCTCACTGGCATCATGAAGCAGACAGGCGAGCTGCTGCCTCTCCGACCACCCTCTGGCTTTCGCTTCCGTAGCACAGTTGAGCGAATGCTGTCCCACCGAATAAAAATAGGTCAGCTGTCCACCGCCCCGGCACAGTAAGCTCAGCGCATGGGCGATATCTTCGATATAGACATCTCCCGGTGTCATCTGCATGGGATCGAATTTTCTGCCGGAATAGGTCGTCATGGTGTTCATAGCTTTTGCTCCTTATTTCTCCGCACGGATCAGATTCTTGTAAAAACGGACTGCTCCGGGCAGACAGTTATACTCAATATTTTCGTTCAATCCATGCATTCCCTTCATCTGCTCCGGTCCATAGATCACCGGTGCAAAACGGATACAGCTCTTACAGATAGGCTGATAGAACTGTGCATCTGTCGCGCCTGTCATAACATAAGGGCTGGAAGGCAGTCCCGGGAAAGTATCTGCGATGGTCTGCTCCACCAGATGGAATGCTTCTCCATGAATATCCACAGGGGGCGTATAATCATTGGCATGCAGCACTTCGGTCTCCAGACCGTATTTGTCTGCCACTTTTTTGATGATCTCCAGGCTCTCTTTCTCTCCCTGATGGGGAATAAAACGCATGTTGGCACCCACATAAGCCTCCTGGGGCAGCACATTATAGGCATCGGATCCCTTCTGTACCGTAAACGCTATCGTGGTCTTTAACATCGCTCCTGCCTGTGCACTGAGCGATGGCATCACCGCTTTTAATAAGGGGCCAAACAGCCACAGATTTCCAAATACCAGTTTCATTCCAAACCCGGCATAAGGCGCCAGTGCTGTGAACATGGCGGATACCTCCGGCAGCATCTTTTTCCGGAACGGTGAATGCGTCTCCACTTCATTGACGAATGCCGACAATCTGGCGATAGGGGTTCCCTTTACCGGTGTGCTGGCATGGCCGCCGTTGCTCCTCGCGGTAAATTTCACATCCGCCTTGCCTTTTTCAAATACTCCCACCATGGCAAAATTACCGTGGATTCCACCGATGGGCTCCGTGATGATACCACCGCCCTCATCACATACCAGGAACAGTTCAATCCCCCTGCGCTGCAGCTCCGCTACGATCTTCGGTGCACCGTCCCCACCCCACTCTTCCGTACAGGAACTTGCCAGATAGACATCAGTGGGTGGTATGAAGCCCTCTGCCAACAATTCTTCCACTGCCTGGAAAAATGCCATCACAGAGCATTTGGTATCGGACGCACCTCGCCCCCATACCTTTCCTTCCGCAATATCTCCGGAAAAAGGTGCATGGATCCACTCACCCTCCGCCGGCACTACGTCCTGATGGCTCATGAGCAGGATCGGCTTCTCAGAGCTTTTTCCCTTCCAGTAAAATAACAGATTCCCATCGATTTCTGTCTTCTCCAGCTTCTCATGTACCAGAGGGAACAGTTCCTCCAGCACCTTATGGAAGCCTAAGAATTTCTCCACCTCTGCCACGTTGGTATAGGAGGTGGTGTCATATTGGATCATTTTCGACAGTTTCTGTGCCAGTGCCAGGGATTCCTCCTCCGGTTCCTCTGCTACGTAGGAAGAAGTCTTCCCAGGCATCAGTAAGGTACGGATCACCGCGATCAGTAACAACAATATAATTGCGATGATCACTGCCAGTAAAATGAAACCTATATATTTCATATTTCCTCTTTTCCGGGCGCTTCCTTCTATTACTCACATAACCTGACAGGTTTGGCCCTTTTTCCATTCATCTGTTTTCTGTTCGTATAGCCTTCTGACTATTCATCCCCGGTATTTGCCCTGTCGGGATCAGCTTTTGTCTGTTCCGGGCTCTGCATATTCTTTTTCCGGAACATCAGATATGCCACACCGATGGCAATGGCACCGGACGGAACGATCATAAAGCTGGTGGAGCCGATCAGTGACGGCACCAGGATGAACAACAGGCTCATGAGGATCAGCGGCAATGCAGCGATCTTCATATTTTTCCGGTAATATTTGTACGCCATGGCACCGAACAACGCCGGAACCACATTTTCAAAGGCTGGCTGCAACACCTCACTCTGCAAAACGGGCTGCAGGGGCACCATCAGCAATACTCCCAGTGCCAGTACCAGGATCGTCACCAGAGAAGAGGTAGCAATAGAGATTGTGGAAATGATCTCATTCTCCGGGGTTCCTGTCTTGGCTCCCACCATATCTCTGGCATTGACGGCACAGGGAATCTTCATATTGATCAGATTACCGGTGATAAATGCCAGGTATCCGCCGCCGGCTCCCAGCATCGGTGTGTAGATCAAAAACTCCGCGATGCTGCTGACCAGCCATACGATTCCCACAGAGAGAAACCCCTTTCCGACAGCCCCCAGATCCGGATACGCACCTAAAAGCTTACCGATGAGAAACGGTGCTCCCACTAGCATCACCAGCGTAATGATGCTCACAGTCCGCCCGATGACATGTGTTTTCTTTGTATAAATATCCCAGGCAGACTTGTCACCCTGTGTTTGCTGTGTATTTGCATCGACACCGACTGTGTCGGGGGTATTTACACCTGTATTATCTAGTTCGATATTATTTAATTCTAAATTATTTTCCATAATTTTTATTCCTTTCATCTTGGAATATATTGCTCTTCCTAATGATTCAGCTTTCAGCTTCGGACGCTCAATCCTGAATATCTGTTTCAGATTTCAGCTTTTCTGTTTTCCACACAATATCTTTATTTCAACTATTTCATTTGCTTTCCGACATTTCATAGATACTTAAAACTTTTTCAGAAGAGCACTTTACAGCAACCCCACCAGTACGGCTGCCGTCATGCCGATGATCATGCTTCCGGCAATGGAAAAGCTGTCCACCCAGGCTTTTCCTTTTTTCTCAATGAGGTATACAAAACCTGCCATCACCAGTGCCGATACCGCCATTACCACTAACGGAATGTAATCTCCGTGAAACGTAAACAATCCGTTCTCCGATACAAAACCACCGAAATATCTTCCGATGTAGGTGCTGACCAGTCCGATGAACATGGCAGTCATTGCCATATCTCCGAAGCCCGGCTTGCCGGATTTTTTATTCGAGGTCAACTTCTGTGTATATTTTTTATTCAGGAAAATGGACAATGTCATTCCCCAGATAATGCAGATACTCATGAGCAGTGCAATCGTGGAAAATGCCTGTGGTGTCATTTCCGCAGCAGACAATGTATCCATTCCCACCTGCTCCGCTGCTGCCTGTGCCACCTGGGTCTCATAATGCAGGGCACCGATCACGGATAATCGAAGCCACGGCCAGGGCGTTCCCAGACTTCCCGACAGGGCGATGACACCTAACAGAATCCCCACACTGGGCAACAGGGAAAAGGTCGCACTGGAGATAATCGTACGCTTCATTTTCGTGGTATCCATACCAAGTGCCTGCCCGGCGCAGTAAGCCCTCACCAGAAAAATCACACAGACCACCGCCACAAAAGCAATGATACCTCCACAGATCAGGTACATCGGTACACTGTTTAACTGGCTTAAGATTGACATGTCTCTTCCTCCTTCAGAATCTCTCTGATTTTATCTTCTTGTAAATGCTCTCCGATGACGATCAGCACCTCCTGCCCCACTGCGATGGGGTCTAATGTTCTGCTGTCATGGGTTGCATTTAATTCCATCCATTGTCCGTCCTTATTTTTCACAAAACCCTTAATACGGAATACTTCCCCACAGGACTTGTCGGCAAACAGCCTGGGGACCGCCCGCTCCAAAGCTTCCGAGGTAATCTTCTCTTCCATGAAAAATAAAGAGTCGAAGCTCTGCTCATTCTCTAAATCCATCTTACGGTAACTTTCCAGACGATAACCGCATTTTGATACTTCCTCTAAATCTTCTTTTGTCAGATCCGTGAGATTTTTCTGTAAGATATCTTTTTCAGGGTCGATTCTCCGGTCGCAGCGGATCTGTTCCAGTGCCCGGTTGAGATGTGCCACCGTGTCCTCACACTGTTCCCTGGTGGCTGCATCCGCATGGCTCAGGATCACTTTTCCGGCATTGGCAGCCTCCGATGCCAGCAGATAGTCTGCCTGCTGTGAAAGATTTTTCTCCAGTCTCGCATCCAGTATGGCGATGACATTGCCGATCTCGTACCATTGGTCCAGCGGCTCCTCCCGAAGTACATCAAAAAACTCATCTACATCATAGATTCCCGACGGTTCCACCAGCACCCTGTCATAACCACACATTCGCATGGAGATCAGCTTCGTACGGAAACGCCTCCTGTGGCTCTCCGCATCGCATCCTCCGGCGATCATCTCCAGTTCGCACTGATCTCCCCTGAGTTCGTGGAGCATCAGCATATCCACGTTGATGGCACCGAAATCATTTTCCAGAATACCGATATGCAGTCCCTGATCCATCAGGTACTCTGCATATTTTTTCAGAAAAGTAGTCTTTCCGGATCCCAGGAAGCCTGTGATTAGATCGATCGTTACCATATATCGTCTTTCCTCTCTGTTTCATTGATTTGCATAGTGATCACTTCTATAATTCTTTCTCATAACACCAGTAGGAATGCCCGAAAAGTTCACATTCCCCTGCCGTGGTAAAATGCAATTTTTCATAAGAACGCAGGGCTTTCACGTTGTCCTTTGCCACTAATATGTGTGCCGCCTTATAACCCTGTGATTTCAATTCCGCCATAGCTTCCTGCAACAGGATCCTGGCAATACCGCGATTCTGATATTCTGCTGCCACTCCCAGTCTGGACAGTTCTGCCACCGGGGTAAGGTCCTCTGACCAACAGGACAGTGCCTCCACTTCTGGGTCATCATCCATAGAGATCACACCCATTAATCGTCCTCGCGTAACCGGCAGATGTCCCGCTGTCTGCTCTTCCGACAGCCTCGCCCCCTGTTCTCTCTCGTCAGGTTCCGGCATTCTCTCATACAGACAAAACAATGCATTTCTCGACAGGTCAAATTCCACTTCCCGCTCTGTGGGATAATTTTCTGTCCAGACACAATATTCGGTTCCAATCAGTGACTGGTATAATTGCAGGATCTCTTCTGCTTCTTCTCTGCGTGCCCTGCGAAATTCCATATAACAATCCTTCATGCTGTCCTATCCTCCGTTTACACCTTCAGTGTCTTCAAATATTCCTTCTGCTCCGGTGTGATCCGGTAGCTTTCCCGTGCTTTTTGTATGGTCTTATTATGTGTCCATGGATTCAGGCGCTTCTCTTCGATATAGCTGACGGCAGCATCCCACTGTTTTGCCAGTGCCGTGGCATAGAACCAGGCAATCATCATGTTCACATAATATTCTTCGGAATGCACCGCTGCCGGGATCTCCAGATATTCCGGTCGAAAATTCTCATCCAGAAAATGCATCATCAGCATTTCCATTCCGAAGCGGCAGGTGTAGGGGTGGTCCGAAGCTGTCCATTCTTTTATTTTTTTGATTAATCTGTCTCTGTTTTTCTTAAACACCTTCGGAGAAAAAATATCACACACTGCCCAGTTATCCACATGGGGCAGGAAACGTTCCACCTCTTTTACACAGGTGTCGTAATCTTTTATCTCCGCCACCAGCAAGGCATGCAGAATATTCTCATCGTAATAAGTATGCGGCAGTTGCATCAAAAACGCTGCACTCTCCGGATCCTTGGCATATTCTTTTGCTAGCTTCCGTATAGCCGGCGTGCGGACGCCAATAATCGTCTCCGCCGGGATCGTCGGGATCAGCTTGCTCTGAAAATCACGGTAACCTTTATCTTGCACTTGAAACAATAATCCCTGTGCTTTCATACAATTCTCTCCCCAATTCCTGCTTTTCTGTTTATTGTAACACAAGCTATATGTATATGCAAAACAGTCATGCATGTAACTGGAAAGTTACGCGAGCAATGAGCCGCGCATAGGCATAGTGAAGACAGCGATGGGCGCTCGCGCATGATTCGCTGTCTTTACTTATGCCGAGATGCGGCGAACGCCGCGATATGAAATAAGATTGGCAGCGTTTTATGCTGACAATCTTATGAATAGCGTGGCTCATTGCGGAGGGTTTTATCTTCGGGACATAGTAGAAGAAAAATGTAGATTACGCCCCGCTTGTCGGAAACTTCCGGGGCTTAGCAGAGAAAAAACATGGATTACGCCCCGCTTGTCGGAAACTTCCGGGGCTCAGCAGAGAAAAAAAATGGATTACGCCCCACTTGTCAGGAACTTCCGGGGCTCAGCAGAGAAAAAATGTAGATTACGCCCCGCTTGTCGGAATCTTCCGGGGCTCAACAGAGAAAAAATGTAGATTACGCCCGCTTGTCAGAATCTTCCGGGGCTCAACAGAGAAAAAATGTAGATTACGCCCCGCTTGTCGGAATCTTCCGGGGCTCAACAGAGAAAAAACACGGATTTCGCCCCGCTTGTCGGAATCTTCCGGGGCTCAACAGAGAAAAAATGTAGATTACGCCCCGCTTGTCGGAATCTTCCGGGGCTCAGCAGAGAAAAAACACGAATTACGCCCCGCTTGTCGGAATCTTCCGGGGCTCAGCAGAGAAAAAACACGAATTACGCCCCGCTTGTCGGAATCTTCCGGGGCTCAGCAGAGAAAAAATGTAGATTACAAGGCATTTCGTAACGTAGGCTATAATAAATGCTGCGATGCCCACCGCGGAAGGATGTTCCGTTTGCTGTGGACGTTCGTGGATTTGAAACTACCATCCGCAATGAGCCACGCTATTCATAAGATTGTCAGCAAAGAACGCTGCCAATCTTATTTCATATCGCGGCGTTCGCCGCATCTCGGCATAAGTAAAGACAGCGAATTGTGCGCAAGCGCCCATCGCTGTCTTCACTATGCCTATGCGCGGCTCATTGCTCGCGTAACTTTCTATTTACAATACCTTTGCCCCATTCACGGTCAGCTTGAAAGACGCCTCCAGCACTTCCGCTGCGCGCTTACACATCATCATGCGTCCGAGGAAAATCTCAAAATACTCATACATACTGCAGATCTTCGGATCAATCTGCAGATTCAGTGAAATCACTCTCTTCTCCACATTGATCTTAAGCTTTGTATCGGTAACCGCATAATTGACGCGGTCGTGTTTATCGAAGGTCGCCTTATTCTTCTCCCGGACTCTGCTCCTGCGGACATCGGTCTTATCTGCAATGATCAGCGCCGCTGAGATGGGATCGGTAGCACCGCCGGTAGATTCGTCATGCAATCCGATAGCAGACACGATCTGCACCCGGTCCTCCAGGGGCAGATCTGTCTTCTTCAGAATATCATTTGCAAGCAGCGCCCCGTACTCTGCATGATGGCTACGGTTCACCGCATTTCCGATATCGTGCATGAATCCGGCGATCTTCACAAGTTCAATATCTTTTTCCGGATAGCCGATTTTTTTCAGAATCTCTGCTGCCCGCTCTGCCACAAGTCCCGAATGTGCCTCCGAATGATCGGTGAATCCCATGGCACCCAGATCCGCATTTCCTTTTTTAATAAATGTCAGTACTTCTTCATTTTTTCTGATTTCACTATATGTCATTCTTCTACTTCTTTCCTTCCATCCTGTGTTAATTCCCGTGTCTTTATATACATCTTATTTCGTGTTCATTGTACCATACGCTCACGAATTCGTGCTATGATACTCTACATCCTGTTTCGCAGTTGCTTTTTCTCCAAGGCGCATTCTATATTACCAAAACCGTTTCAGCAACACTATCCCGGGCGGGTAAACAACATGTAATATCTGTGTAAACAAGCCGGATATAAGCTGACAGATATTCACATTTTCTTCTTTTCAGTTTTCATCTGTGAGAGTATAATAAAACACAGAAAATATTTGGAGATTTTGTTCCAGAGAGGAGACCACAATGAAATTAAAAGAATTACAGGACGCAATGATCGCTGCCATGAAGGCAAAAGATAAATTCAGAAAGGATGCCATCTCCGCATTGGTATCTGCTGTAAAGAAAAAGGGAATCGACAACGGCTGCCGCGACAATATCCCCGATGAGATGGCCAATGAAGCTATCTTAAAAGAGATCAAGTCCGTAAAAGAACAGATCGACACCTGCCCCGCAGAGCGTACCGAGCTGCTGGAAGAATACAAAAAGCGCTACGAGATCATGAGCGAGTTTGCTCCCAAGATGCTTTCCGCCGAAGAAGTGAAAGCTATTCTGGAAGAGAAATTCGCAGATGTTCTGGCTACGAAAAATAAGGGTCAGATCATGAAGGCTGTTATGGGAGAGCTGAAGGGCAAGGCTGACGGCAAGGTCATCAATCAGGTCGTTGCTGAACTGACCAAATAATATGCGCGCTGCATTATCAGCGATTTTGAATTCCATCATCAAACGGCTTCCGGGAGATCTCCGAAAGCCGTTTTTGTTTCCACTTCGCCTGTAGCTTCACTATTTTCTGCTTTCCATGAACCGCAGCTATGCTAACTACGCCTTCAGCTGTCATTGCGGCTGGCACAGCAGATATACTACGACTTGTCTGTTTCTATCGAAATCTTTTTTTCATAAAGAGCATTTTTCTCAAGTATTTCCCGGAATGCTGTCGAATTTTCTCCCAGTGCCAGCCCCTTGATCTCCATGTATTCGTCATAATCATAGAGGTACACTGTGATCTCGGATATATCGTATCCGCTGACCGCCAGCTCGTTGGTATTGTTTCCTGCGTATGTCAGTTTTCTTCCATCTTTATCCAACACCACGGTCATAACAAGATGATCTTCCGGGAAAATGTCATATACCGTAAGCTCCACCGGAGAGACTTCGATTCTGTCCAGCCCGAAGCCCGCTGCATTCGTTTCGCCTATCTCTATGACCTGCATTTCCTTATCGCTCTGCGCAATGGAAAACTCCGGGAATTTCCAACTTCCGCGTACTGTCTCCTTAGAAGCCCCCTTCGGATATAGGAAAAAATACGGGATTTCCAGTTGCAGTGTCATGTCTTCCGGAATCTGTTCATAGTATCCCTGATTCCCTGTCTGGATCGATTTGTAATCGATACGGATCAGTCCCAGAAAAGTATGTTTATCCACAAGTTGCCCCACAAGCGCCCTGCCCCCGTGTACCGGATCGCCGCTTCGGAAGGAATACTCCTCCAGCGTTGCGATCATGATCTGACTTTTTCCGTCGCTGTCCGCTGACATCTCCGGGAATCCCTCTTCGCTCTCCATTTTTACCCCCAGGAAAATTGCCTGGTTTGTGGCATAATAATCCGTCAAGGTAATGGTGTAGCCCTGATCCGATACCTGATACTGCGCCGGTTCTGTAGCTTCCACACTGGTTTCCGTACTCTGGATCCCAGTGGCTCCGGTATTGTTGTCCCCAGCCTCTTCTCTCTCCCCGGCATTGTATTTTCCTTGCCCTGTTGGTACCAGCGTTACAATTTCTTCTGTCGGAATCTCCTGGAACCCCAGCAGCTCCTGTACTCGTTCTATCACGCTGCCGATCAGAGGCAGTTCTTTTGCCAAGACCGGATTTGCCGCACAGAATCCAATAGCTACAACAATCGCTGCAGCTGCAGCCCCCGTCTGCACAAACTTTCTTTTTCGACTCTGTCTTTTTTTCTTTTCCGATCTTTCTCTGATAATTCCGTATGCTTCCTCTATTTTTCTGTCAATCAACGGACTGTTTGTCATGGCTATTCTCCTTTCCTACACCCATCTGCGATCTCAGATGTTCTCTGCCCCGGTGAATTTTACTCTTCACCGTATTTTCTTTCATATGGAGCAGCTGTGCGATCTCTCCTATGGAAAACTGTTCCCCATAATACATCTGGAAGATCAGCCGGCTGTCCTCCGGCAGAGTTTTCAACAGATCATTGAATTCCAGATCCGTACTGAAATCATAGAACTGTGAAGCTTCCTCCGCCTCGTTCATGGGAACCGTCCGACTCCTGTGCCGTCTCATTGCAATACATTGGTTGATCAGAATACGAATCAGCCAGGTTCTGAAATATTCAGCTCTTCGTAAGGTATCCAGCTTTTCAAAAGCTGAAAGTATGCTCTCCTGCATGGCATCGGCAACATCCTCTTCGTTCCCCAGATAAGCGAACGCGATCCGTATCATGCTCTGCCTGTTCTGTTCCATCAGAGCGATGAAAGCTTCCGCGTCTCCTTTTTTCGCTTTTTTCACCAGTTTCTCCATGGTTCCTCCCGTTCTTCATCCGGCCGGATGCCTTGCAAGGTATTTTGTGTTCACATACATTAGATAAGCATATCGTATTTTCGGTTGCAGAAAAATAAATTTTTTTCATAAAAGTTTTTTCCATAAAATAGTAAACAGCTTCCGAAGTTTCCTCCGAAAGCTGTTCTTAAAACTATTAAAGCTATTTAAACTATTCCACTACTACCGTACCGTCTTCTTTTACGGTAATATCCATATCATCCTTCACATATTCCAGGAACTCTTCCCCCAGACTGTCAATGACAGGCATCCGCACATTGTCAAGCCACACATCTGCCAGAATAGCTCCGGCTGCTGCCAGGGAATCAATGGGTTCGGAAAACAGCATACATGCCGGCTGCCTGTTCATGGAGCAGGCACAGTAAAGTACCAGTCCGCCGGTGGTAGATCCTATGGTCGTCGGCAGGCACAAGGCCTTGCCCGCCATCTGTTTGCCGTAGAGATCGGGGTTATTCTGATCTCCGCAGGTTGCTTTTTTATCGCCGAACTGCAATGCCTTCTGGAAAGATGCCAGTGTGTTCAGACCCCCGTGAGATACCAGTACCTTGGCTGTTACAGTTCCGGAGGCTACGATTCTTCCTTTAAATTCTTTCATCTGTCCGCTCCTCCCTTCGTAATCTGCTCTAAGATCTCAGCATCGGTATAATATCTTGCGCTGGTATAGGTACGCAGCTTGTTGCTGGAAGTAATGACCGGCATCTTCTCGCTGAGAGGATTATTCATATACATTAACGGGCAGATATAGGAAGTAATGACTCCCGTTGCTTTTAATGTCTCCGCATAAGGGGTCTCCTGAAACTTTTTCAGTACCGCAGGTGCCGCTGTGAATACGGTAGGAATACACACTCTGGCTCTACCGGCTTCTTTCAGGCTCTGAGAGACTTTTTCCGTCCAGTCGATGAGCTGCTGTAAGCTCATATGGGGGCATCCCATGAAACACAGCTTCGGCTTTGCATCCTTCTTTTTCCAGATCACCGGATAGCTCTCATAGACCCTCTGAAGTTCCGCATCATCTACCACGTAGACTTTTGCATCCTCCGCAATCAGATCTTTTCCGTATTTTACAGCCTCCGGAGTGATATTTTCCACATGGTACAGACCTACCGCACCGTTGGAAGCAGTCGCTGCGCCGAAGTCTTTCAGATAGGTCTTTGCTGCATCATCCAGTTCACCGCCCAGCCACTTGTCCAGTCCTACGATATAGGGAACATCCGCCATCACTTTCATACCGATGGCAGATCCAAGCAGCTGTGCTTCCGGCTTTTTCGTGGTCTCGATCTTCACGATCCAGGTGGCTTTTCTGCCTTCATCCGTTAACAGACCAAAACGGGGCACATAGCCTACTACCGAGCCCATGAGGTCAATGATACCAGAGTTACGATTGCATCTTGCCCCCAATACGGAGTTGGCATAAACCACTGCGGAAGATTCCGACCAGGACAGCACCTCTCCCATGGCCGGGGTATTTCCCACTTCATCCATGTAACAGGTGCAGGTGTAAGCATCCTTTTCCATGATACCCAGCTGTGTCAGCTGTTTCTCGTAGTCATCCTGCTTGGAGTACATGAAATTCTTGAACACAAAATCCTGTAAAAAAGAACTGGGCACATTGGGATCCAGTGGTCTCGGATCGGCGGAAAATTTCTGTTTGGATACATTGCCGGATTCGATCAGCTGATTCATCAGTTCATACACCGGCGCCAGTGCTTTCAATCCGAAAGAGGTTACCAGATGGTTGTATTTACTGGTCACAGGCACCATACCGTCCGCACCGAACAGCTCGCCGTAGCGCACCAGCGTCTGCATGACCTTCGCCAGGGTCGCTCCCTGTTTTCCATCATATATTTCCTGTTGTTCTTTTGTTAAGTTCATTGATTTCCCTCCCTTTAAATCTTCATGGCAACTTCATAAGCGCGCCATACGACACTTCGCAGATTGCCTACACCGTCACAGTCACCTACCAGGCTGACATTGCTGCCCTTCGGTGCCAGTGGATTGGGAATGTATCCTGCGGAGCTGATCACACTGTCACAGGGAATTGTGATCTCTTTTCCGGAAGCATCCTTGCATACGATGCTGTCATCCTTTACTTCCTGCAGCGTAGTTTCCAGATATACGGGCACTTTTTTCCAGGCGAACCACTCTCTCAGATAGGAGCTGTTGGCCAGGCATACTCCGGTCTGGGCGATGAGATCGTTTTTCATCTCTACGATTACAGGCTGTTTGCCCTGCAGAGCCAGTTCATAAGCAATCTCACAGCCGGTGAGTCCGCCGCCGATGACGGCAACCTTTTCTCCTACGAGAGTACCGGTAAGGTATTCGCATGCCTCAACCATCTTCTCATAACCGGGCACTTTTCTCAGTACTCTGGGCACTGCACCGGTAGCGATGATTATAGGAGCACCGGCAAACGGAGCGATGCTCTCCACTTTTTCATTGTAATGAATCTCGATTCCCAAATCTGCCATCTGCTTCCGATACCAGGTCAGCAGATCCCGCAGTTTTCCCTTGTAGCTTTCCGCGCTGGCGGCAATAAAGGTTCCGCCCAGATGGTCTGTCTGCTCGTGAATCACCGGCTCATGTCCCCGCAGCTTCAGTACTCTGGCAGCCTCCATGCCGCCGATACCTCCACCGATAATATGTACCTTCTTCGGGCTGGTGGTCGGGACGATCTTGTGCTTCTCCCACTGCATGGTCTCGGCATTTACCGCACAGCGTGCCAGATGCAGAGAATCAGATAATGCCTGATCATTGGGAACTCCCTTATAGTGACACATGTTGAAGCAACCGTTGTGGCACAGAATACAGGGACGGATGTCGTCCTCCTTATCATTCATCAGCTTGGTCACCCATTCCTGGTCTGCCAGGAACTGTCTGGCGAATCCGGCACCATCGATTCTTCCGTCTGCAATAGCAGCCGCAGCCGTCTCCGGATCCATACGTCCGGCGCATACCACAGGGATATCCACGAATTTACGGATATGCGCCACATCCTCCAGATTGCAGTTCTCCGGCATATAGATAGGGGGATGTGCCCAGTACCAGGCATCGTAAGTACCGTTATCGCAGTTTAACATATCATAACCGGCATCCTGCAGATACTTCGCTGCTTTTTCGGATTCTGCCATATCACGGCCTGCTTCTGTGAAGCTTTCTCCGGGAAGTGCTCCCTCACGGAAGCCCTTGGTCTTGGATTCCACACTGTACCTAAGAGACACAGGGAAATCCTGCCCGCAGACTTTCTTGATCTCTTTTACGATCTCTACAGCAAAACGATATCTGTTTTCAAAAGAACCGCCGTATTCATCGGTACGCTGATTCACATATTTTAAAGTAAACTGGTCCAGCAGATAGCCTTCATGTACCGCATGGATCTCCACACCGTCCACACCGGCATCCTTTAATAATTTTGCTGTCTTGCCGAATGCAGTGATGAACTCCTGAATCTCCTCCACGGTCATCTCCCGGGAAGGCACTTTATCTGACCAGCGGTTCGGAGACGGGCTGGGTGCGGCTGTGATCTTGTCGAGATCCATAAAAGGTTTCGCCAGTACCCGCAATGCCTTATTGGTGTACAGGGTCTCCATCATTTCACTGATGGTAAATGATCTGCCGAAACCTGCCGTCAGCTGGACGAACAGCTTTGCTCCTGTCTTGTGGAACTCCGGCATCCACTTTGCCAGATCCTCATACATTTTTTTCTTCTTATATAGCCACTGTCCGTACATGGGATTGTATACCGGCTGACATCCCGGAAGCACCAGACCGCAATTATTTTTCGCTACCTCCAGAATAAATTTCGCACCATCCTTGTCAAAATGGTTCACTTCCATCCATCCCAACAGGTTTGTGCCACCCATGGATGTCAGAACAATGCGGTTCTTAATCTCGCAGTTTCCGATCTTCCACGGCGTAAACAACGGTTCCAACTGTTGTTTCATCGTAACTCCTCCTTTGCCTTCTCTCTTGCTTACCCCATTACACAATCTTATAATAACACATTTTAATAGTATTCCCCTGATAACTCATTCCCTGGAATAAAATTCTTCACCGGTTTCCAGACAAATGCCCTGCATGAACCAGAATGTACTGCTATCCATTTAACGACCGTTCTGCATACGCTTCAAAATTTCAGAACATCATTTCGTTCTTCTCCTGTAAACTTCCCTCATGTTTTGTTGCGTTGTCAACAACTTCTTTATTGTAACAAACATGTTACAGTTTGTCTACTCTGCCTTCCAGAGATCTCCCCATATGGAATCACACAAATTGACACAGTATTCTCTGGAAAACTCCGGATCCTGCGAAACGATCTCATTTTCCTCTGCCAGTTCTTCCGGATAATCCTCCAGAAAATATGTTGTCACACCTTCGGGACCGGAAGCCACATGACTGATCATCGGTTTCACCCCATAGTCTGCGATCTCCACCTCTCCATGATCATTTTTCGTAATCGTTACCTCTGCCATGCCGCCCACCATGCGGTTAGCGACTCCCTCTCCGGTGCCGGAGGTCCAGTTCACGAAATTTCCCAGCGAATAATACACAAGCATTTCATGCTCGCTCGCTTCATCTGTCACCCATTCTATGGGTTCAATGACATGCGGGTGGGTACCCAGGATCAGATCCGCACCGTTTTCCGCGAATATCTTGGTCCATTTCTCCTGCGAAGCATCTGATGTCAGCCTGTACTCCGTTCCCCAGTGCGGACATACGATGGTGAAATCCGCCAGTTCCTCTGCCCTCTGAATATCTGCCGCCACCTGTTCCTCATTCAAAAGATCCACCGCATAGGGCATATCCGCCGGCAGAGAAATTCCGTTGGTTCCGTAAGTGTAGTTCAGGACTGCAATCCGCATGTCTCCCAGCTCAATGATCGATGGGTCTGCGCCACAGGAAGTGGAGGTATCCGCAGTATCATGTATACCCAGGACAGTGATCTGCGGGTATTCGTCCCTCCAGTACTCCGCACAGTTTACCAAGCCCGCACGTCCCTTGTCCATAGCATGGTTCGTGGCATGACAGATGACATCGAATCCTGCTCCCACCAGTGAATCGCAGAGACTGTAATCCGCATTGAAGCAGGGATACCCGGAGATTCCAAGATCCGCACCGCCTATGATCACCTCCTGGTTCACCAGGGCAAGATCTGCCGCCGCGATCTCCTCTTTTGTGTTGGAAAACAGCGAATCATAGTCGTAACTTCCATCCGGCTGCAGACAGCTTTCCTCCACTGGAGTGTGAAGCAGTACATCCCCTACCATGATGATCTTGTACTCTGGGGTGGCTTCCGGTGGTTGGTCGGAAGATGGCTGGATTGCATCCTGCGTTTCTGTTTCTATTGCTTCTGTTTCTATTGCAATAGTTCCTGTGGTACTGGCAATATTTTCATTTGTTACTGTATTGTCCTCAGACACCACCTCAGTCTTCGCACAGCCGAATAATAAAAAAATGTTCCCTATACAAATATAAAACATTATTGCTTTTCTTAAAGTCAAAAATCTTCTATCTGACATTTTTCTACCTTTTCACTGATTTTTCTGTATTTTTTTCTTCTTACTATGTCCCATTATAACATACCTATGATTTCGGGGTCAAAAGCCCCCGACTTTGATGCCTACGGATTGCTCCGTGCTATGCACTCCCACGTCTCCGCTCCGCTTCGGTCCGTGCTAAACATGTGCCACTGGCACATAGCACCCTACCCTCTATTCGCATATCGTGGGATTATCAGCATATATGATCAGAAACTGTTTGATTATATGGGATTGATTTGCTTCCTTTTTCAGACATCTTTTATGTACTAAATATTTGATTGATGAGATTTTCCACACTCATTGTGTTTAGACTGTATTTTTCTGATTCAAATGTATATATAATGTCTCTACCTTGTATAAACCCATTCTTGGCGTAAATGTCTATTTTTTTCATAGCTTTCTGACAGTAAATCGGATCTGTCATCATTCCCAAATGCTCCCATAAAATCGTTTTACGATCTGCTAACCGCAGGCATGTAAAATCCGGATATATCATTCCCAAACCCTTTAGGTTTATAGGACATTCATACTTGTATGGGATATTTTTATGGTACAACATATCTGCAATGATCTTTTCTGACTTTGATCTGACTCTTTCTTTCTTTTCTGTGTAGATTTCCGCCTGTCCTTCTGCAAAATCTTTACCTGAATATATTTTTGCTGACCACTGATTCACATATTCCTTATCCGATATTATCCTCGCATCCACCATTTTTTTCCTGGATGGACTCATTCTGTCATAGACACTATATAGTTCTTCTACCTGTACTATTTCTTGTTTTTCATATTTTATAATAATATTTTGTATATTCTTTAATTGCTTTTCTACCTCTGACAGCAATTTTTCATCATAATTTCGTTGTGCAAGCTTACCTGCCAATTCAAAATCAGATTTTCGCAGATATTTTCCATTTGGATAGGATGTTCTAGTTTCAGCAGAGTCCAAATAATATTGCTCAACTCCTCTGCAGTTAATTACTTTCAGATTGCCTAAAGGTGCATTATGTATACTCGTTTCCAAATTTTGTTTCAAATCCCTTAGCCAACGTTCTCTTTTTAGCAATTGTTCATATAGAAAGTCCTTTATAGCCTTTTCCTCCCGTTGTACATTTTTTTCATTTATTGCTTTTCATTTAATCTGTATTTTTCTCTTTCTCGCATGTATTCTCTTGCCTCTGGCACATACCTATTTCATCTTTTTTCTGTTTCCGCATGTATTCCTTTGCCTCTGGCACATACCTATTTCATCTTTTTCCTTATTTCGCATGTATTCCTTTGCTTCTGGCACATACCTATTTCATCTTTTTTCTGTTTCCGCATGTATTTCTTTGCTTCTGGCACATACCTATTTCATCTTTTTTCTTATTTCGCATGTATTCCTTTGCTTCTGGCACATACCTAATCCATAATTCTCCCCTCCCTCGCATGTATTTTACACGTTGCTCCTCATATATTTCCTATACATGTATAATTTTCACAAACTAACCTCTAAAAAAATAATGTTATTAAAGTAATAATTGAAATAAATATCTTGAAATATCCGACACAGAGCTGTGTCATTAAATGGTTAAAAGAAAAACTGATCTTTGAATTAATTTTTTGAATTATTATTCTGCGTTACTATTCTGCGTTATTGTGTAAAAAAATGGGGAAGTACAAGTACTTCCCCACAGACTGTAGACAAAGCTCCTTCCTGTGAGGGAGCTTTTCTTGTGTCATGACTGCAAAAATTATGTACTTACAAGCATATAAGAAGTAGTGAAAAT